>NZ_KB913037.1:0-3062 GCF_000384295.1 Amycolatopsis balhimycina FH 1894
GCGATCCTTCGCCAGCCGCACCACATCCCCGTGCGTGGCCACAACACCCTTCGGCACCCCCGTCGACCCCGACGTATACATCACGTAGGCCGCACCCGATTCCGGGACGACCGGGAGCAAGCCCACGTCGGCCCCGGCGTCCGCCCGCACCTCCACGAGGCCGAAGTCCTGGCCTGCCGTAGCCTCGCTCACCACGAGCAGACAGGCACCCGCGTCCTTCAGCACCGCATGGGTCCGTGCCGCCGGCCAGGTGGAGTCCAGCGGGAGGAACACCCCGCCGGCCTTCACCACGGCGAGCGCGGCCACGACCAGATCGGCCGATCGCTCCATGAGCACGGCGAACACCGGCTCCGGCCCGATTCCGCCACCCACGAGCACCCGCGCCAGACGATCCGAACGCGCGTCCAGCTCGCGGAAGGTGAGTTCACCGTCGGCACTCACCACGGCGATCGCGTCCGGCTCGGCCGCGACGCGCGCCGCGAACGCCTGGGGCACGGACATGCCCGGCGCGGTCGCCGCGGTGTCGTTCCATTCCGTCAGGATCCGTTCCCGCCCGGCCGCACCGAGTACGTCCACAGTGGACAGCGCGGTTCCGGGGTCCTGCTCCAACGCCACCGCCAGGCCTTCGACGCACGTCAGCAGGAGCTCGCCCGCCCAGGACGGGTCGACCGGGGCGGCGGCCTCCACCTCCAGCTCGAAACCGGTCCCGTCGTCGTCCACGGACACGACCATCGGGTAGTTCGAGTAGTCCCGCACCAGCACCGGGGTCACACCGTCGAGGCCGGTCCCGGGATGCCGGTCGGTGGGCAGATTGTGCCGGTAGTTGAACAGCGAGGTGAACAGCGGGCTCGTCCCGGGCACCCCGCCGGCCCGTTGCGCCGTGGCGAGCGAACCGTGTTCGTGCACCATCAGGTCGGCGAGCTGGCGGCGCATGTCCACGAGGGCCTCGTCCACGTTCCCGCCCGCCAGGCGTACCCGCACCGGAAGCGTGTTGATGAACAGCCCCGGCGTACGGCCGGTTCCCGCACCGGCGTCCGAGCGTCCGAAAAGGACGGTTCCGAACACGACGTCGTCACGACCGGACAGCGTGCCGAGTACGCGCGCCCACGCCAGGTGGAACAGCGTCGCCGGGCTCACCCCGAACCTCCGCGCCAGGCCTCGGAGCCGATCGGTCAGCGCGGCGTCCACCGTCGACCGGACCTGCGCCGAGCCGGTGCCATCACCGTAAACGTCCGTAAGCCCGTAAGGGGCGGTGGTTTCGGTGACGTCGGCGAGCAGCTCGGTGAAGTAGCGTTCGTGGTTCTCCTGTGACACGCCACGCCGGGCTTGCGCGACGAAGTCACGGAACCGCACCGGTGGCGGCAACTCGTCCGCCTCACCGGAAAGGAACGCGCGAAGTTCGTCAAGCACCACGTCGAAGGTGGTGTGATCCTGGATCAGGTGGTGAATGCGCAACAGCACCAGCCAGCCACCGTCCGGGACCGCCAGCACACGAGCCCGCAGCAGCGGCGCCCGCGTCAGGTCGATGGCGGATTCGCCCGCGGACAGGAGCTGGTCGACCGGGTCCGGGCCGTGCGGGTCGAGGACCACTTCCTCGACCGGCAGCGGAGCACGGCGGGTGACCACCTGAACCGGCTCCCGAAGCCCGTCGAACAGTACCGCGGTGCGATAGATGTCGTGTCGATCGATCAACCAGCGCAACGCCACCAGCAGACCGTCCAGCCGCGCCAGGCTGTCCACAGCCAGCACTGTCGGAGTCGCGTATACATCCGTGCCGTCCCGGCCGGTCATCAGGTGGTGGAAGAAGATGCCTTCCTGCAACGGCGCGAGCGGGTAGATGTCCTGGATGTTCGCCACCCCACCCGGCACGGCCGCCACCACCCGCGCGATCTCGACCTCGGTCAGGTCGACCAGCGTCACCATCCCCGGCGTCAATTCGGTGGTGTCGGCCGGGATCAGATTCGGCGGTACCACCACCGGCTCCGGACCGGCCACCGCGGCCAGCTCGGCCGGGGTCGGCGTCAGGAACAACGCCCGCACCGACACCGAAACGCCACGCTGACGCAACCACTCCACCAGTGACACCGCCAGCAGCGAATGCCCACCCAGCGCGAAGAAGTCGTCATCAAGCCCCACGCGCTCCACATCGAGCACCTCGGCGAAGCCCTGGCACACCAGCTCTTCTTCCGTTGTGGCAGGCGCCCGCCCGCCACCGCTGTGACCGGGCTTCGGCAGCGCCGAGCGGTCCAGTTTTCCGTTGCCCGTCAACGGCATCGCCTCCAGCACGACCACCGCCGACGGCACCATGTACGACGGCAACCGACCGGCCGCGAACCCGCGCACCACCTCCGGCAGCCCCTCCACCTCCCCCGCAGGCACCACATAACCCACCAACCGGACATCACCGGGGACGTCCTCCCGCGCAATCACCACGGCCCGCGTCACGCCGGGATGCGCCGCGAGCACCGCCTCGACCTCACCCGGCTCGATCCGGAACCCCCGGACCTGCACCTGGTCATCGACACGCCCGGCGAACACCAACCGCCCATCGGGGTTCCAGCGGGCCCGGTCCCCGGTCCGGTACATCCGCTGCCCCGGCACGAACGGGCACGCCACGAACCGTTCACCCGTCAACCCCGCACGATTCACATACCCCCGAGCCACCTGCGGCCCGGCCACATACAACTCACCCACCACACCCACCGGCACCGGCTGAAGCCACTCATCCAGAACGAACACCGACAGACCAGGAAGACCACGCCCGATCACACTGCCCTGAATATCCGGAGCGAGATCGTGATGAGTGACATGCACCGTCGTCTCGGTAATCCCGTACATGTTCACCAACCGCGGCCCAGCTTCGCCGTACCGCTCCCACCAACCGGTCAGCCGTGCCGGCTCCAACGCCTCACCACCAAAAACCACCGCCCGCACATGCTCCAGCCCACCAACCTCGGACCGGACCGCCATCAGCTGATAAAACGCCGACGGCGTCTGACTCAACACCGTAACCCGCTCCCGCTCCAGCAAACCCCAGAACTCCCGCGGAGAACGGGACACCT
>NZ_KB913037.1:3162-99061 GCF_000384295.1 Amycolatopsis balhimycina FH 1894
CGGCCGGGCCGACGATCAGGTCAAGATCCGGGGGTTCCGGGTGGAGCCGGGTGAGGTCGAGACCGTGCTCGCCGGGCACCCGGCGGTCGCGCAGGCCGCCGTGCTGGTCCGTGAGGACGTCCCCGGCGACAAGAGGCTCATCGCCTACCTGGTGCCCGCGGGCACCGCGACTTCGATCACCGACGTGGTGCGTGAGCACACCGCCGAGCACCTGCCGGGCTACCTGGTGCCCTCGGCGTTCGTAGAGCTGGACGTCCTGCCCCTGACGGTCAACGGGAAGGTGGACCGGGCGGCGCTCCCCGCCCCGCGGCGCGAAACGGGCGCCGGACGCGCTCCCAGCACCGGCCAGGAAGAGCTGGTGTGCACGGCGTTCGCCGAAGTGCTCGGCCTGCCCGCGGTCGGCGTCGACGACGATTTCTTCGCGCTCGGCGGCCATTCGCTGTCGGCGGTGTCGCTGGTCGAATGGCTGCGGCAGCGTGGCGTGTCGGTTTCGGTCCGAGCGCTGTTCGTGACGCCGACACCGGCGGCGCTGGCGGCTGTGGCCGGCCCGGAACCGGTGGTGGTGCCGCCCAACCTGATCCCGCGGTACACCACCGAGATCACGCCCGCGATGCTGCCGCTGGTGGAGCTGTCCGAGGCGGAAATCGCCCGGGTGGTCGAGGCGGTGCCGGGTGGCACGGCCAATGTGCAGGACGTGTACCCGCTGGCGCCGTTGCAGGAAGGCATCTTCTTCCACCACCTGATGGCCGAGGAGGGCGTCGACGACGTCTACACCATGCCGTTCGTCCTGCGGTTCGCGGCGCGGCACCGGCTGGACGCCTTCCTGGGCGCGCTGCGACAGGTCGTCGACCGTCACGACGTTTACCGCACCGCGCTCGTGTCGGAGGGCCTGACCGAGCCGGTTCAGGTGGTGTGGCGGCACGCCGAGCTGCCGGTCACCGAGGTCACCCTCGACGCGGACGGCGGGGACGTGGCCGGACAGCTCCTGGCGGCCGCCGGCGGGTGGATGGACCTGCGCCGGGCACCGCTGCTGACCGTGCACGTCGCGGCCGAGCCGGGCGGCGCTGCCGGATGGCTGGCACTGGTGCGGATGCACCACCTGGTCCAGGACCACACGGCGCTCGACATCGTGCTCGGCGAGATCAGGACGATACTGGCCGGCCGGGCCGGGACGCTGCCCGCTCCGGCGCCGTTCCGGGACTTCGTGGCGCACGCCCGGCTGGGTGTGCCCGAGGAAGTGCACCGGGCGTACTTCACCAGGCTCGTCGGCGACGTCACCGAGACCGGCGCCCCGTACGGGCTGCTGGACGTGCACGGCGACGGAACGGAGGTCGCGCAGGCCAGGCTGATGGTGGACGACGGCCTGGCGAGGCGGGTGCGGGCGCTGGCGCGATCGCTCGGGATGAGCCCGGCGACGATCTTCCACCTGGCGTGGGCACGGCTGCTCGCGGCGGTCGCGGGACGCGACGACATCGTCTTCGGCACGGTACTGCTCGGCCGGTCGAGCATCGGCTCGGACCGCGCGCCCGGGCTGTTCATGAACACCCTCCCGGTGCGGGTCAAGCTGGCCGGGCAGCCGGTGGGAGCGGCGCTGACGGATCTGCGCGACCAGCTCGCCGAGCTGCTGGTGCACGAGCACGCGCCGTTGACGGTGGCGCAGGAGGCCGGTGCCCTGCCCGCCGGCAGCCCGCTGTTCGCCGCGCTGTTCAACTACCGGCACGCCGAGCGTGCCGAACCCGGGCCCGACGACGTGCTCGGGGATGTCGAGACCGTGTTCACCCAGGAGCACAACAACTACCCGCTGAGCGTGTCGATCGACGACGACGGCGTGGAGTTCGGTGTCTCCGTGGATGTCCTGCGGCCGGTGGCCGCGGAGCGGTTCGCCGCGCTGCTGCACGCCACGCTCGCGAAACTGACCACCGCCTTGGCGGAGAGCCCGGCCCTTCCGCTGATGGCGGTGGACGCGCTCGACGTGAGCGGCCAGGAGGCCGGTCCCACGCCGGACGCGGACGCCGGATCCGATCGGCTCGCGCGGCGGCTGACCGCCGCCGGCGTGCGCCGTGAGTCGGTGGTCGCGATCGGCGTGCGGGAGCCGGGCGAGCTGGCACAGGCCCGGGCCGCCATCGCCCAGGTGGGTGGCAGGTACGTGCTGGTCGATCCGGCGGACCCGGCCGGGGACGTCGCCGCCGCGCTCACCGGCGCCGGGGCACTGGTGCTGGTCACCACCACGGACGCGGCGGCGAGCCTGCCGGACTGGCCGCGCCGGCTGCTGCTGGACGAGGCCGGACCCGCGGCCGCCGGGCGGGCGGTGTTCGTCCCGGGAGCCGAAGACCCGGCCACGACCGGCACCGGCCGGGCGCCCGCCACGGCGCACGAGGAGCTGTTGTGCCAGGCGTTCGCCCAGGTGCTGGGCCGGGACCGGGTCGGGCTCGACGACGATTTCTTCGCGCTCGGCGGCAACTCCCTGCTGGCGACCCGGCTGGTCAGCCGGGTGCGGTCCGTGCTCGGCGTCGAGGTGTCCATCCGGCTTCTGTTCGAGACGCTGACCGCGGGCCGCCTCGCCGCACGGCTGGGGCAGGCGGGCCGTGGCCGGCCGGCGCTGACGGCAAGGGACCGTCCGGCACGGCCCCCGGTTTCGTTCGCGCAGCGACGGCTCTGGTTCGTCGCGCAGCTCGAAGGCTCGAGCGCCAGCTACAGCAACACGACCGCGCTCCGCCTGCGTGGCGCGCTGAACCCGGCGGCGCTGGCCGCGGCGCTGCGGGACGTGATCGGCCGCCACGAGGTCCTGCGGACAGTGCTCCCGGCCGAGAACGGCGAGCCGTACCAGCGCATCCTGCCGGTCGGGGAAACCGGCTTCGCGCTGCCGGTGATCGCAGTGACGGCAGCGGAGATCGCGGACGAGATCGACCGGGCGGCCGGCTACGCGTTCGACCTCGCCGGGGAGCTCCCCATCCGGGCGTGGCTGCTCCGGGTGACGCCGGACGAACACGTCCTCGTGCTGGCGGTGCACCACATCGCGACCGATGGCTGGTCGACCGCGTCGCTGGCAAGGGATCTGTCGGTTGCGTACGCGGCACGCCTGGCCGGGCGTGCGCCGGACTGGGCGCCGTTGCCCGTGCAGTACGCGGATTATGCGCTCTGGCAACGTGACCTGCTCGGCGACGCGGACGACCCGGAGAGCGTCCCGGCCCGGCAGCTGGCGTTCTGGCGCGACACCCTCGCCGGTATCCCCGGCGAGATACCGCTGCCGGCGGACCGGCCACGTCCCGCGGTGGCGACGCACCGGGGAGGCGAGGTCCCGGTGGCGCTGTCCGCGGATCTGCACCGGCGTGTCACGGCGCTCGCCGCGACGGAGCAGGTCACCGTTTTCATGGTGCTCCAAGCGGCTTTCGCCGCGTTGCTGAGCAGGCTGGGCGCGGGGGACGACATCCCGATCGGCACCGCGCCGGCCGGCCGCACCGACGACGCGCTGGACGAGCTGATCGGGTTCTTCGTCAACATGCTGGTCCTGCGCACCGACGTCTCGGGTGACCCGAGCTTCACGGAGTTGCTGTGGCGAGTGCGGGACACCGACCTGGCGGCGTACGAGCACCAGGACGTGCCGTTCGACCGGGTGGTGGAGGAGTTCGTCCCCGAGCCTTCCCTGTCGCGGCAACCGCTGTTCCAGGTGGCGCTGGACGTCCGGAACGCGCCGGAGTCGGAACTGCGGCTCCCCGGGCTGGAGGTGAGCGGCGAACCACTCGCGCACGGCGTCGCCAGGTACGACCTCATGCTCAGCCTCGCCGAGCGACGCGACGAACAGGGGGCCCCGGACGGGATGGCGGGGGTGCTGGAGTTCGGCACCGACATGTTCGACCGGCCGACGGCCGAGGTGCTCGCCACGCGGCTGGTGCGGCTGCTGGACTCCCTCGTCGGCGAGCCCGCCCGGCCGCTGAGCCGGATCGACCTGCTGGACGAGGCCGAACGGCGCCGGGTACTCGACGACTGGAACCCGCCCGGTCGCGGAGTGCCGGAAGCGACGGTGGCCGAACTGTTCGCCGCACAGGTCGCGCGGCGACCCGAAGCGGCCGCGGTGGAGGCCGGAGACGTCGTCGTCGGGTACGCGGAACTGGCCGCGCGGTCCGACCGGCTGGCCCGCGTCCTCGCCGGGCACGGCGCGGGGCCCGAGTCGGCGGTGGCCGTGGTGCTGGATCGCTCGGCCGATCTGGTGGTCGCGTTTCTCGCGGTCCTCAAGGCGGGCGCCGTCTACCTCCCGATCGACCCGATGCTGCCGGCCGAGCGGATCGAGTACGTGTTCGGCGACGCGCGGCCGGTGTGTGTGCTGACGGCCGCCGGCCGCCGGGCGTCGGTCCCGGCGGGCACGGAGATCCCCGTCGTCGTCCTCGGCGCGGCCGGGGCGGAGACGACCGCGCCCGTCGTCCCGCCGCTGCCGGAGCATCCGGCGTACCTCATCTACACGTCGGGCTCGACGGGACGGCCGAAGGGCGTGGCGGTCCCGCACCGCGGCATCGCCGCCCTCGTGGCCTCGCAGGCCGAACGGCTCGCCGTCACCGACGAGAGCCGGGTGCTGCAGTTCGCTTCCCCGGGATTCGACGCGTCCGTCTGGGAACTGGTGATGGCGCTGTGCACCGGCGCCCGCCTGATCGTGACCGAGGCCGGCGACCTGCTCCCGGGGGCCGGTCTGGCCGGAGTCGTGGCCAGGCACGGGGTGACGCACGCGACCCTGCCGCCCGCCGTCCTCGCCGCGTCCGCGCCGGAGGACCTGGCCTCGGTCACCACGCTGGTGTCGGCGGGCGAAGCGCTCACCGGCGACCTCGTGACGCGCTGGGCGCCCGGACGCCGGTTCGTCGACGCCTACGGGCCGACCGAGACCACCGTCTGCGCGACGATGTCCGCGCCGCTTTCGCCCGGCGATCCGCCCGACATCGGGATCGCGGTTCTCGACACCCGGGTCTACGTCCTGGACGACACCCTGGCCCCGGCGCCGCCCGGAGTGCGGGGCGAGTTGTACGTGGCCGGTGCCGGCCTGGCTCGTGGCTACCTCGGGCGGCCGGGGCTGACCGCCGAACGGTTCGTCGCCTGTCCGTTCACGTCCACTGTGGACGGTATGGTGACGGCGCCGGGCGAGCGGATGTACCGCACCGGCGACCGCGCCCGATGGACCACCGACGGGCGGCTGATCTTCGAGGGCCGGGTCGACGACCAGCTCAAGATCCGCGGGTTCCGGATCGAGCCGGGCGAGATCGCGGAGGTACTGGCCGCGCACCCGGCCGTCGCGCACGCGGCTGTCGTGGCCAGGGAGTACCGGGCAGGGGATCGGCGCCTGGTCGCCTACCTGGTTCCCGCCGAGCCCGGCATCGACGGGCTCGGCGAGACGCTCCGGGAGTACGCCCTGCGCAAGCTGCCCACGTACATGCTGCCCGCCGCGATCGTCGAACTCGACGCGCTGCCGTTGACCGTCAACGGAAAGCTCGACCGCACCGCGCTTCCCGAACCCGACCACGGCACCGCCGGGGCAGGCCGCGCACCGGCCACCCGGGAGGAAGAGCTCGTGTGCGGAGCGTTCGCCGAAATCCTCGAGCTGCCCGAGGTCGGCCCCGACGACCACTTCTTCGCACTGGGCGGGCATTCCCTGCTGGCGACGCGGCTGCTCAGCAGGGTCAGGGTCGCGCTGGGTGCCGAGGTGCCGCTGCGGGTGCTGTTCGAGCACCCGACCGCGGCCGGGGTCGCCACGTGGATCGCGGCGAACGCCGGTACCCGGAAGAAAGCCAGGCCGGCGCTCCGGCCGATGCGTGAGCACGAGAAGGAGTTCTGATGATTCCGTTGTCGTTCGCGCAGCGCCGGCTGTGGTTCCTCTGGCAGCTGGACGGACCCACCGACGCCTTCACCATCCCGCTGGCCCTGCGGCTGACCGGTGAGCTGGATCGCGACGCGCTCGCCGCCGCCCTGCGGGACGTGCTCGGCCGCCACGAGGTGCTGCGGACCGTCTTCCCCGCCCAGGGCGGCGAACCGTACCAGCGGGTGCTCCCCGTGGACGAAACGGGTTTCGAACTCGAGGTGGCCGAGGCGGCGGTGCTGGGGGAGCAGGTGGCGCGCGCGAGCGCGTACGCCTTCGACCTGGCGGGCGAGATCCCCATGCGGGCCTGGCTGTTCGCGGTGAACCGGCGCGAACACGTGCTGGTCCTGGTCCTGCACCACATCGCTGCCGACGGCTGGTCGATGGGCCCGTTGCTGCGCGACCTCTCCACCGCGTACGCGGCCCGGCTGGCCGGAGGTGCGCCGGGCTGGGAGCCGTTGCCCGTGCAGTACGCCGATTACACGCTGTGGCAGCGCGAGCTTCTCGGTGCGGAGGACGACCCGGAGAGCACCCTGACCGAGCAGGTGGCGTTCTGGCGCCGGACGCTCGACGGGGCGCCGGAGGAACTGGACCTGCCGGGTGACCGGCCGCGCCCGGCGCAGCCGGGTTCCCAGGGCCACACCGCCGAGCTGGAACTCGGCGCCGGCACGCATCGGCGGTTGCTGGAGCTGGCGCGGGACCACGGGGCCACCCTGTCCATGGTGGTGCACTCCGCACTGGCGGTGCTGTTGTCCCGGTCGGGCGCCGGCGCGGACCTCCCGATCGGGACCCTGGTCGCGGGCCGGACCGACGAGGGACTCGACGACCTGGTCGGCTGTTTCGTCAACAACCTGGTGATCCGCGCCGACCTGTCCGGCGATCCGGCCTTCACCGATGTGCTCGGGCGCGTGCGGGAAACCGCGCTGGACGCCTACGAGCACCAGGACGTGCCGTTCGAGAAACTGGTCGAGGAACTGGCGCCGGCCCGGTCGCTGTCCCGCCACCCCCTGTTCCAGGTGATGGCAGCCGTGGAAAGCGCGGACCTGATGTCCACCGGGCGCGACGGCGGATCCGCACTGGAACTGCCCGGCCTGCGGGTCGAGCTGATCTCCGGCGACCGGCAGGCCGGGGACCTCGACCTCGATCTCGTGGTGCGGGAGACCCTCGACGCCGACGGGCGGCCGGCGGGTTTGCAGGGTGCCCTCCTCGGCTCGGCGGACCTGTTCGATGCCGGGACGGTCGAGCGGATCGCGGCGCAGCTGGCCCACGTCCTGGAAACCGTCGCGGCCGACCCCGCTGTCACCGTCCGGTCCCTGCGGGTTCTCGGCCAGGACGAGCTGCGCCGGATACTCCGGGACTGGAATGACACGGCGGTTCCTGGGCCGGGTGGTCTGGTGCCGGATTTGTTTGCCGGGCAGGTGGTGCGGTCTCCGGACGCGGTGGCGTTGGCGGGTTCGGGTGTCGAGCTGAGTTATGCGGAAGTGGATGCGTGGGCGAACCGGCTGGCGCGGAAGTTTATCGGTGTGGGGGTGGGGCCGGAGTCGGTGGTGGCTTTGGTTTTGGAGCGTTCACCGGAGTTGTTGGTCGCGATTCTTGCGGTGTTGAAGGCGGGTGGCGC
This sequence comes from Amycolatopsis balhimycina FH 1894, assembly GCF_000384295.1. Lineage (NCBI taxonomy): Bacteria > Bacillati > Actinomycetota > Actinomycetes > Pseudonocardiales > Pseudonocardiaceae > Amycolatopsis > Amycolatopsis balhimycina. The sequence continues at coordinate 10,617 of NZ_KB913037.1, forward strand.
TTATCTGGCGATTGATCCGGGGTCGCCGGCGGAGCGTGTTCGTTTTATGGTTGAGGATGCGGCTGCGGTGCTGGTGGTGGATTCGCTGGGGTTTGTGGCGGATGTGGGTGGGTTTGGCGCGGGGCCGGTGTCTGATGTGGATCGGGTTGGGCCGTTGTTTCCGGATCATCCGGTGTATGTGGTGTATACGTCGGGTTCGACGGGTGTGCCGAAGGGTGTGGTGGTTTCGCATCGGGGTTTTGTGAATTTGTCGGTGAGTCATGGTCGGTTCGGGGTGGGGCGGGGTGCTCGGGTGGCGCAGTTCGCGTCGCCGGGTTTTGACATGTTTTGTGAGGAGTGGTTGCTGGCGTTGGTGTCGGGTGCGGCGTTGGTGGTTGTTCCGGCGGAGCGGCGGCTGGGCACCGAGCTGGCGGGGTTTGTTGCGGAGTTTGGGGTGACGCATGCGACGTTGCCGCCGGCGGCGGTGTCGACGTTGCCGTTGGGTGGTTTGCCTGAGGGTTTTGTGTTGGATGTGGGTGGTGAGGCGTTGCCGGGGGAGTTGGTGTCTCGGTGGGCTGGGGATGGGGTGATGTTCAATAGTTATGGTCCTGCTGAGGCGACGGTGAATGCTGCGGTGTGGCGGTGCCGGGCGGATGTGGGGTCGGGTGGTGTGGTGCCGATCGGGCGGCCGATTGCCAATGTGCGGGTGTATGTGCTGGATGGGGGGTTGCAGCCGGTTCCGGTGGGGGTGGGTGGTGAGCTTTATGTTTCCGGTGTGGGTGTGGCGCGGGGTTATGTGCGTCGTCCGGGGTTGACGGGTGAGCGGTTTGTGGCGTGTCCGTTTGAGCCGGGTGAGCGGATGTATCGCACCGGGGATCGGGTGCGCTGGAACGGTGACGGGGAATTGGTTTTTCTGGGCCGTTTTGACGATCAGGTGAAGATCCGCGGTTTCCGGGTGGAGCCGGGGGAAATCGAGAGCGTGCTGCTGACTCACCCCGGGGTCGGCCAGGCGGTGGTCGTCGCCCGGGAGGATACTCCGGGTGAGCACCGGCTGGTCGGTTATGTGGTTCTCGGCGCCCCGGTGTCCGGTGCGGAACTGCGGGCTTACCTGGCTGAGCGGCTGCCCTCGCACATGGTGCCTGCGGCGATCATGATTCTTGACGCTTTTCCCCTGACGTCCCATGCGAAGCTCGACCGCAAGGCACTTCCCGCACCGGACTTCGCGGGACTCGCGGGGGCCGGTCGCGCACCGGAAACCGCGCGAGAGGAACTGTTGTGCCAGGCGTTCGCCGAGACGCTCGGCGTGCCCCATGTCGGTGTCGAGGACGACTTCTTCGCGCTGGGTGGGCATTCGCTGCTCGTCGTGTCGCTGGTGGAGTGGTTGCGTCAGCGTGGCGTGTCGGTGTCGGTGCGGGCGTTGTTCACCACCCCGACCCCGGCCGGGCTGGCCGCGGTGGCGGGTCCGGAGCCGGTGGTGGTTCCGCCCAACCTGATCCCCGGCGACGCCACCGAGCTGACGCCGGAGATGGTGCCACTGGCGGACCTGACCGAGGCCGAGATCGCGCGGGTGGTGGCCGCCGTGCCGGGTGGGGTGGCGAACATCCAGGACATCTACCCGCTCGCGCCGTTGCAGGAAGGCATCTTCTTCCACCACCTGATGACCCACCACGACGGAACCGACGTCTACGTGACGCCCACCGTCATCGAGTTCGACTCCCGGGAACGCCTCGACGCCTTCGTCGCCGCGTTGCGGTGGATGGTGAATCGGCACGACATCTACCGCACCGCGGTCGTGTCGGCGGGACTGCGGGAACCCGTCCAGGTCGTGGTGCGCCACGCCGAGGTGCCGGTCGGGGAAGCCGTCCTCGATCCCGGCGGCCCGGACCCCGTCGAGCAGCTCCTGAACGTGGCGGGCGGGCGGCTGGAGCTGGGCCTGGCGCCGCTGATGGACCTGCACCTCGCCGCCGATCCGCGAGGTGGCCGATGGCTCGGTCTGCTGCGCGTCCACCACCTGCTGCAGGACCACACCACCCTGGACGTGCTGCTCGACGATCTGCGGGCGTTCCTGTCCGGGCGGGCCGGGGAACTGCCGGCGCCGGTTCCGTTCCGCGAATTCGTGGCGCAGGCACGGCTCGGGGTACCGCGGGAGGAATACGAACGGTACTTCAGCGGCCTCCTCGGCGACGTGACCGAGACGACCGCTCCGTACGGCCTCGCGGACGTGGACGGCGACGGCACCGCGGCGGAGCAGGCTCACCTGCGGGTGGACGACGCACTGGCCAGGCGCGTCCGTGAGGTGGCGCGGTCATGGGGGGTGAGCCCGGCGACGGTGTTCCACCTGGCGTGGGCGCGCGTCCTGGGTGCGGTGTCGGGCCGCGACGACGTGGTGTTCGGCACTGTCCTTTTCGGACGGATGAACGCCGGTGCCGGCGCGGATCGCGTGCCGGGGCTGTTCATCAACACGCTGCCGGTCCGGGTCCGCCTCGATCGGCAGGGCGTCGGCGAGGCGCTGACCGGCCTGCGCCACCAGCTCGCGGGCCTGCTGGCCCACGAGCACGCGCCCCTGGCGCTCGCCCAGGGGGCCAGTGGTCTCCCGGGCGGCAGCCCGCTGTTCAGCTCGATCTTCAACTACCGGCACAGCCCGGCCACTCCGGAGGAGGCGCGTCCCGCGCTGGACGGGATGAAGGTCCTGTCGGCCCGCGACCTCACGAACTACCCGCTCGCGGTCGCGGTCGACGCCCACGAGTCCGGCTTCGCGATCACGCTGGACGCGGTGGCGCCCGCCGATCCGGCGCGGGTGGGCGCGCTGCTGATCACCTGCCTCGACGCGCTCACCACCGCTCTGGCCGAGGAGCCGGCCACGCCCCTGCGCACGGTGGACGTGCTGGACGAGGCAGAGCTGTCCGCCCTGGTGCACGGCTGGAACGACACCGTGGTGCCGGTGCCGGACCTGTCGGTGCCGGACGCGTTCGCGGTCAGGACCGCGGCCGATCCCGGCGCCGTCGCACTCGTGTCCGGCGGGACGGAGATGTCCTACGGCGAGCTGGACGCACGGGCGGACCGGCTGGCGCGGGCGCTGGTCGTCGCGGGCGTGCGGCCGGAGTCGGCCGTGGCGGTCGTGATGGAACGGTCGATCGACCTCGTGGTGGCCTTGCTGGCGGTGCTGAAGGCCGGCGGCGTGTTCGTGCCGCTGGACACCGGATGGCCGGAAGCGCGGATGCGTGCGGTGGCCGCGGACGCGGGCGCCTGCCTGGTCCTGGTGCACGAGGCGACTGCCGGACTCGAACTCGGCGTCGCGGCGCTGACGGCCGGAGCCGAGGCGGACGCCGTGGTGGACCTGCCGGAATCGGTGATGCCGGGTGGTGCCGCCTACGTGATGTACACGTCGGGGTCGACCGGAGTGCCGAAGGGTGTGGTGGCCACCCACCGGGACGTGGTGCGCCTGGCGATGGACCGGTGCTGGGGCCCGGCGGCACGGGTGCTGTTCCACGCTCCCCACGCGTTCGACGCGTCGTCCTACGAGCTGTGGGTGCCGCTGCTGTCGGGCGGCACGGTGGTGATCGCGCCCGGCGAGCGCGTGGACGCCGCGCTGATGCGCCGGCTGATCGCCGAACACGCGTTGACCCACGTCCACGTGACCGCCGGTCTGCTGCGGGCACTGGCCGAGGACGACCCCGGTTGCTTCACCGGCGTGCGCGAGGTGCTGACGGGCGGGGACGTGGTGACGGCCGACGCCGTGCGGCGGGTCATGGCGGCGGATTCGCAGGTCGTCGTGCGGCACATGTACGGGCCGACCGAGGTCACGCTGTGCGCCACCCAGCACGAGATCGCCGATGCCGCCGAGGTCGACGGCGTGCTGCCCATCGGGCGGCCGCTGGACAACACCCGCGTCTACGTCCTGGACGACGGGCTCGACGTGGTGCCGGTGGGCGTGGCCGGCGAGCTGTACGTGGCCGGAGCCGGTATCGCACGAGGCTACGTCAACCGCGCGCAGACGACCGCGGAACGGTTCGTCGCCTGCCCGTTCGGCCCGGGCGAGCGGATGTACCGCACCGGCGACCTGGCCCGGTGGACGCCGGACGGGCGGCTGGTGTTCGCCGGGCGCGCGGACGACCAGGTGAAGATCCGCGGCTTCCGTGTCGAGCCCGGCGAGGTCGAGGCCGTGCTCGCCGCACACCCGGCGGTCGCGCAGGCCACCGTCGTCGTGCGGGAGGACGTCCCGGGTGACAAACGGCTGATCGCCTATCTGGTGCCCGTGGACCGGGGCCGGCCGATCGCCGGCGCGGTGCGTGAGCACGCGGCCGGACGCCTGCCCGAGTACATGGTCCCGGCGTCGTTCCTGGAATTGGCCGCGCTCCCGCTGACGGTCAACGGCAAGGTGGACCGGGCGGCGCTGCCCGCGCCCGACTACGCGGCCGGTGCGGGCCGGGCTCCGGCGAACGTGCGGGAGGAGCTGCTGTGCCAGGCCTTCGCCGACGTCCTCGCGCGGCCGTCGGCCGGGGTGGACGACGACTTCTTCGCGCTGGGCGGGCATTCGCTCCTGGTGATGCGGCTGGTGAGCCGGGTGCGTGCGGTCCTGGACGTCGAGCTGCCGATCCGCACCGTGTTCGAGGCACCGACCCCGGGGCTTCTGGCGGCTCGGATCGCCGAGGTCGCCGCGCCGGGGCGGGTGGCGCTGACGCGGCGTGCGCGACCGGACCGGGTGCCGTTGTCGTTCGCACAACGCCGGTTGTGGTTCCTGGCACAGCTGGAGGGGCCGAGCCCGGCGTACAACATTCCGCTGGGGCTGCGCCTGACCGGGTCGTTGGACCGGGAGGCGTTCGTGGCGGCGTTGCGTGATGTGGTCGAGCGGCACGAGGTGCTGCGTACCGTTTTCGCGCTGGACGACGGGGAGCCGTGTCAGCAGGTGCTTCCGGCTACGGCGTTTTCGCCGGACGTCGTGGAGGTGCCGTCCGAGGACCTGATGGCCGCCGTGGCGCGGGCCGCGGCGTACGCCTTCGACCTGGCGGCGGAGATCCCGGTGCGCGCCTCGCTGTTCGCACTGGCGCCGGACGAGCACGTGCTGGTCCTGGTCGTGCACCACATCGCGGGGGACGCCTGGTCGATGGCGCCCTTGGCACGCGACGTTTCGGAGGCGTACGAAGCGCGGTTGCGCGGATCGGCTCCCGCATGGGCACCGCTGCCGGTGCAGTACGCCGACTACGCGATCTGGCAGCGGGAACTGCTCGGCGGCGAAAGCGATCCGGACAGTGTGATCTCGCGGCAGGTGAACTACTGGCGGGACGCGCTCGCCGGCGCACCGGAGGAACTGGAGCTGCCGGTCGACCGGCCACGCCCGGCGGAGCTCTCCCATCGGGGTCACGTCGCCGAGGTCGAGGTTCCGGCCGAGCCGCACCGGCGGCTCCTCGAGATCGCGCGCGCCGAGGGCGTGACGGTGTTCATGGTTCTGCAGGCCGCGTTGGCGGTGACGCTGGCACGGCTGGGCGGCGGCCGGGACATCCCGATCGGCACGGCCGTCGCGGGGCGCACCGACCAGGCACTGGACGAACTGGCCGGGTTCTTCGTCAACACCCTTGTCCTGCGCACGGACCTGTCCGGGGATCCGACGTTCGCCGAGGTGCTGCGGAACGCCCGAGAAAGCTTGCTCGCCGCACTGGCTCACCAGGACGTACCGTTCGAGCGGCTGGTCGAGGAACTCGCCCCTGCCCGGTCGCTGACCCGGCATCCCCTGTTCCAGGTGATGCTGACCGTGCAGAACACCGCCGGGGCCGACGTCGAGCTGCCGGGCCTGGAGACCTCGGTGGTGCCGACGGGTGCGGTGCCCGCCAAGTTCGATCTGGACCTGGCCTTCGCCGAGAGCTTCGACGCGGCGGGCGCGCCCGCCGGACTGCGCGGGACGCTCGTCGTGGCCGCCGACCTGTTCGACCAGCGCACCGCCGACCGGATCGTGACCTGGTTCGCGCGCGTGCTCGACGAGGTGACCCTCCGGCCGGACCGGCGGCTCGGCGCGGTCGGCCTGCTGGACGCGGCCGAACTGTCCGCGTTGGCGAGCTGGAACGAGCCCGGGCCGTCGTTCGCCGAGGCAACGCTGCCGGAGCTGTTCGAGGCACAAGTGGCGAGAACACCGGACGCGATCGCCGTCACGGCGGGAGACGCCGAGCTGTCGTACGCGGAGCTGGATGCTCGCGCGAGTGGTTTGGCGGGCCGGCTGGCGGGTCGGGGTGTGGGGCCGGAGTCGGTCGTCGGTGTGGTCGTACGGCGGTCGGTTGATGTGGTTGTGTCGTTGCTGGCGGTGGTGAAGGCGGGTGGGGCGTATCTGCCGGTGGATCCGGATGCTCCGGGGGAGCGGATCGGGTTCGTCTTGGTGGATGCGGGCGCGGTGTGCGTGGTGACGACCTCGGAGTGCGCTTCGGTTGTGCCCGAGGGCGTGCCGGTGGTGGTGGCGGACGATGCCGGGCCCGACATGGTGTCGGACCGGCTGGGTGTGGCGCGCCCTGAGCATCCGGCGTATGTGATTTATACGTCGGGTTCGACCGGGAGGCCGAAGGGTGTCCTGGTACCGCATCGTAATGTGGTGGCGTTGTTCGCGGCGACGCATGGGTTGTTCGGGTTTGGTGCGGGTGATGTGTGGTCGTGGTTTCATTCGTTTGCGTTTGATTTTTCGGTGTGGGAGTTGTGGGGGGCGTTGCTGCACGGCGGCCGGGTTGTGGTGGTGCCGTTTGAGGTGTCGCGTTCTCCGCGGGAGTTCTGGGGTTTGCTGGAGCGGGAGCGGGTTACGGTGTTGAGTCAGACGCCGTCGGCGTTTTATCAGCTGATGGCGGTCCAGTCCGATCGTGTGTTGGGCGATGTGCGGGCCGTGGTTTTTGGTGGTGAGGCGTTGGAGCCGGCACGGCTGACCGATTGGTGGGAACGGTACGGCGAAGCTGGGCCGCGGTTGGTGAACATGTATGGGATCACCGAGACGACGGTGCATGTCACTCATCACGATCTTGTTCCGGGTGTCCGGGGCAGTGTGATCGGGCGTGGTCTTCCTGGTCTGTCGGTTTATGTGTTGGATGAGTGGCTTCAGCCGGTTCCGGTGGATGTGGTGGGTGAGTTGTATGTGGCCGGGCCGCAGGTGGCGCGGGGGTATGTGAATCGTGCGGGGTTGACGGGTGAGCGTTTTGTGGCGTGCCCGTTCGTGCCGGGGCGGCGGATGTATCGGACGGGGGATCGGGCTCGCTGGAATCCCGATGGGCGGTTGGTGTTCGCCGGTCGTGTCGATGATCAGGTGCAGGTCCGGGGGTTCCGGGTTGAGCCGGGTGAGGTGGAGGCGGTGCTCGCGGCGCATCCGGGGGTGGCGCGGGCCGTGGTGATTGCGCGGGAGGACGTCCCCGGTGATGTCCGGTTGGTCGCCTACGTCCTTCCCGCGGGGGAAGCGGAGGGACTGCCGGAGGCGGTGCGCGGGTTCGCCGTCGGCCGGTTGCCGTCGTACATGGTGCCGTCGGCGGTGGTCGTGCTGGAGGCGCTGCCGTTGACGGGCAACGGAAAACTGGACCGTGCGGCGCTGCCAGCGCCTGCTTTTGCGGCGGGTGGCGGGCGTGTTCCGGCCACCACCGAGGAGGAGTTGCTCTGTCAGGCGTTCGCCGAGGTGCTCGGGCTGCCGAGCGCCGGAGTCGATGACGACTTCTTCGCCCTCGGTGGGCATTCGCTGCTGGCGGTGTCGCTGGTGGAGTGGCTGCGGCGACGCGGTGTGTCGGTGTCCGTGCGGGCGTTGTTCACGACCCCGACCCCGGCCGGATTGGCCGCGATCGCCGGGCCCGGCCAGGTCGACGTACCGCCGAACCTGATCCCGGGCGGTGCCACCGAGCTGACGCCGGAGATGCTGACACTGGTCGAGCTGACCGAGGACCAGGTCGAGCTGGTGACAGCGGCGATTCCGGGCGGAGCGGCCAACATTCAGGATGTGTATCCGCTGGCGCCGTTGCAGGAAGGGATTTTCTTCCACCATTTGATGGCGGATCGCAGTGGCACGGATGTGTATGTGACTCCGACGGTGCTGGCGGTGGAGAGCCGGGAGCGGGTGGACGAGCTGCTGGCGGGGTTGCGGTGGTTGATCGATCGGCATGACATCTACCGGACCTCGGTGGTGTCGGTGGGACTTCGGGAGCCGGTCCAGGTGGTGGCCCGTCATGTTCCGTTGCCGGTCGAGGAGATCACGCTCGATCCGCAGGGCCCCGAACCGATCGACCAGCTTCGCGCAGCCGCCGGTGGCCGGATGGAGCTGGACCGCGCACCACTCATGAGCGTCCACGTCGCTGCCGGCCCCGATGGCGGTTGGCTGGTGCTGCTGCGTATTCACCACCTGATCCAGGATCACACCACCTTCGACGTGATCCTCGATGATCTCCGCTCGTTCCTCGCCGGACGGGCCGATCGGCTGCCGTCGCCGGTGCGGTTTCGTGACTTCGTCGCACAAGCACGGCGCGGGATTTCCCAGGCCGAGCACGAACGCTATTTCACCGAGCTGCTCGACGGCATCACCGAAACCACCGCACCCTACGGCCTCACGGACACCTACGGCGACGGCGAAGCGGCCGCGCACGCCCGGCTGCTGGTCGACGAGGCCCTGACGACACGGATGCGCGAGGTGGCGCGGGCGCTCGGCGTGAGCCCGGCGACGGTGTTCCATCTGGCATGGGCACGCGTACTGGCAGCGATTTCGGGCCGTGACGACGTGGTGTTCGGCACGCTGCTGTTCGGGCGGATGAACGCCGGTGCCGGCGCCGACCGCGCGCCCGGCCTGTTCCTGAACACGCTGCCGGTGCGGGTGCGCGTCGCCGGGAAGAGCGTGGCCGAAGCGGTGACCGAACTGCGGGGCCGGCTGGCCGAGCTGATGGTCCACGAGCACGCGCCTCTGGCGCTGGCCCAGGCTGCCGCCGACCTTCCCGGCGGCAGCCCGCTGTTCACCTCGCTCTTCAACTACCGGCACAACCAGGAGGAGCCCGAACCAGGCGAGGACATCGAAGGCATCCGGACGGTCTTCACCCGGGAGCACACGAACTATCCGCTCCACGTGTCAATCGACAATGACGGACCGAGTTTCGCGATCACCGTCAACGCCATGGCACCCGCCGACCCCGGCCAGGTCTGCGCGCTCCTTCACACCTGTCTCAGCAACCTGGTCACCGCGCTGGCGGTCGCCCCGGAGACGCCGTTCACCGGCGTGGACGTCCTGGACCCGCGGACCCGGCGCCGGCTGGAAGCGGACGGGAACGGCACGGCCGTGGCGGTGCCGGACGTGACCGTGCCCGCCGCCTTCTCGGCGCAGGTGGCCCGCGCGCCGGAGGCCACGGCGCTGGTGTCCGGCGACGTCCGGCTCAGCTATGCCGAGCTGGACGCCCGCTCGGACCGGCTGGCGCGGGCGCTGGTGGCCTCGGGGATCGGCGCGGAGTCGCCCGTCGCGGTGGTGATGGAGCGGTCGGCCGAGCTGGTGGTGGCGTTGCTGGCGGTTCTGAAGGCCGGTGGGGCGTACGTGCCGTTGGATCTGGGCTGGCCGGTCGCGCGGATGCGGGCGGTGCTCGAGGATGCGGGCGCCCGGTGGGCGGTGGTGCACGAGCCGACCGCCGGCCACGAGTCCTTGAGCGGCATCGGGATCCGGACGATCCCGGCCGATGCCGATGCCGATGCCGATGCCGCGCTGCCTTCGCAATGGTCGCCCGGGCAAGCCGCGTATGTGATGTACACGTCGGGTTCGACAGGTGTGCCGAAGGGTGTGGTGACGGCTCATCGGGACGTCGTCGCGTTGGCCGGGGATCGGTGCTGGGGGTCGCCGTCGCGAGTGTTGTTCCACGCGCCGCATGCGTTCGATGCCTCGACGTTCGAGTTGTGGGTGCCGTTGCTGGCGGGTGGGACGGTGGTCGTCGCCCCCGGGGAGCGGGTGGACGCGGCGGTGATCCGGCGGCTCGTCGCCGTACACGATGTGTCTCATGTGCATGTGACGGCGGGATTGCTGCGGGTGCTGGCGGACGAGGACCCGGGGTGCCTTGCGGGTGTCCGTGAGGTGCTGACAGGTGGGGATGTGGTTCCCGCCGAGTCGGTGCGGCGGGTGCTGGAAGAGAACCCCGGGGTCACGGTGCGGCATCTGTACGGGCCGACCGAGGTGACGTTGTGTGCGACGCAGTCCGAGGTCGGCGGCGCCGATGCGGTCGGCGGGGTTCTGCCGATCGGGCGTCCGCTGGACAACACGCGGGTGCATGTCCTCGACGGTGCGCTGAATCCGGTTCCGGTGGGTGTGGCCGGTGAGTTGTACGTGGCGGGTGCGGGTGTCGCCCGGGGTTACCTGAATCGTCCACAGTGGAGTGCCGAACGGTTCGTGGCGTGCCCGTTCGGTGTCGCGGGTGAGCGGATGTATCGCACGGGGGACTTGGCCCGGTGGTCGCCGGATGGCCGGCTGGTGTTCGCCGGCCGCGCGGACGAGCAGGTGAAGATCCGTGGTTTCCGGGTGGAGCCGGGCGAGGTGGAGGCTGTGCTCGCGGCGCATCCGGCGGTCGCGCAGGCCGCGGTGGTCGCCCGGGAGGATGTTCCGGGCGATAAACGGCTGATCGCCTACGTGGTGCCCGCGGTGCCGGGCACGGCCGTCGCCGGCACGGTGCGTGCGGATGCCGCGGAACGGCTGCCGGAGTACCTGGTGCCGTCGGCGGTGGTCGAGCTGGACCGGCTTCCGTTGACGGTCAACGGGAAGCTGGATCGCGCCGCGCTTCCTGCCGCCGGTTACGCGGTGGGTGCCGGGCGGGCACCGGCTGATGCCCGTGAGGAGCTGTTGTGCCAGGTGTTCGCGGAGATTCTGGATCTGCCGTCGGTCGGGGCGGGTGACGACTTCTTTGCGTTGGGTGGTCATTCGCTGCTGGCGATGCGGCTGGTGGGCAGGTTGCGGGCGGTGCTGGGGGTGGAACTGTCGTTCATGACGTTGTTCGACGCGCCGACTCCGGCGGGGTTGTCGCGTCGGCTGGTCCAGGCAGAGCCGGGCCGGACCGGGCTGGCCGTGCGGCAGCGGCCGGATCGGGTTCCACTGTCGTTCGCGCAGCGTCGTTTGTGGTTCCTGGGTCAGTTGGAGGGACCGAGCGCCACCTACAACATCCCGTTGGTGACGCGGATGACCGGCCCGCTGGACCGGACGGCGCTCGACGCCGCGCTGCGCGACGTCGTCGAACGGCACGAGGTCCTGCGCACCGTCTTCGAGGTGATCGGCGGCGAGCCCTGCCAGCGGATCCTGTCCGCCGACGAAGCCGGCTTCGCGATGCGGGTCATCGACATGGCTTCTGCCGGCGCGGAGAAAGTGACCGAGGCGATCGCCGCGGTGACCGGCCACGAATTCGACCTCGCCGCCGAGATCCCGATCGGGGCGTGGCTGCTCGCGGTGGCGCCGGACGAGCACGTCCTGGTCCTGGTCCTGCACCACATCGCGGCAGACGCCTGGTCGATGACGCCGCTGGTGCGCGACGTCGCCGAGGCGTACGCGGCGCGACACCGGGGTGAAGAGCCCGTGTGGACACCGTTGCCCGTGCAGTACGCCGACTACGCGCTCTGGCAGCGTGAGCTGCTCGGCGACGAGGACGACCCGGGCAGTGTGCTCTCCGGCCAAGTCGCCTACTGGCGCGAAGCCCTCGAAGGCGTGCCGGAGGAACTGGACCTCCCCGTCGACCGGCCGCGCCCGGCCACCGCGTCCTACCGTGGTCGTTTCGCCCCGGTCGGGATCCCCGCCGACGTGCACCGGCGCCTCAAGACGGTGGCACGGGAGCGCGGAACGACCCTGTTCATGACGGTGCAGGCCGCGCTGACCGTGGTGCTGTCGCGGCTGGGCGCCGGCACGGACATCCCGGTCGGCATCGCGGTCGCGGGACGCACCGACCAGGCACTGGACGACATGATCGGCTTCTTCGTCAACACGCTCGTTTTGCGGACCGATCTGTCCGGAGACCCGACGGTCGCCGAGATCCTCCGCCGGGTCCGGGACGCGTCGCTGGCGGCCTTCACACACCAGGACGTCCCGTTCGAGAAGCTCGTCGAAGAGCTGGCGCCTGCCCGGTCGCTGGCCCGGCACCCGTTGTTCCAGGTCATGCTGACCCTGCAGAACGCGGGCGGGCCCGGCGGTGGACCGTCCGCGGTCCTGCCGGGTCTGCGGACCGGCTCGCTGCCCACCGGTGAGGCGGCGGCCAAGTTCGACCTGGACCTCTCGATGGGCGAGTCCTTCGACGCGGCCGGCGAACCCGCCGGGATGGAAGGCATGCTCATCGCGGCCGCCGATCTGTTCGACCAGGACACGGCCGACCGGATCGCGAGCGGGCTGACGCGTGTCCTGAGCCTGATCGCCGAGGACACCGGTGTGCGGCTGAGCGCGGTGGACGTGCTCGGGCCCGCCGACCGGCGGCTGGTGGTCGAGGAGTGGAACGACACCGGTGCTCCGCCGCCCGTCCTGCTCGTGCCAGGGGCGTTCGAGGCGCAGGTCGCGAGAACGCCGGACGCGCTCGCGCTGCTGCACGGTGACGGCACCCGGCTGACCTACGCCGAGCTGAACGCCCGGGCCAACAGGCTCGCCCGGCTGCTCGTCCGGCACGGCGTCGGCCCGGAGTCCCCCGTCGCGGTGGGTATGGGCCGCTCCGCCGACCTGGTGGTGGCGCTGCTGGCGGTGCTCAAGGCGGGGGGCGCCTATCTCCCGGTCGACCCCGGTCATCCGGCCGAGCGCGTCGGGTACCTGTTCGACGACGCCCGTCCGGGGCTCGTCCTCACCACCCTGGACACCGGGATCGCCGACCACGGACCGGACCGGATCGTGCTGGACGATCCGCGTGTCGAGGCCGAACTGGCGGCGCTGGACGCGGGCGACCTGGCCACCGCCGAGCGTCACGGCCCCCTCCTGCCCGGCCACCCGGCTTACGTGATCTACACGTCGGGTTCCACCGGGCGGCCCAAGGGGGTCGTCGTCCCGCACGGCGCGATGGCGAACTTCGTGGCGGCGATGGGCGAACGGTTCCCGATGGACGCCGCGGACCGCCTGCTGGCCGTAACGACCGTGTCCTTCGACATCCACGTCCTCGAGCTGTACGTGCCGCTGCTCGCGGGTGCCGGGGTCGTGCTCGCGGAGGACGCGGCCGTCCGGGATCCAGCGGCGGTGGCCGGGCTGATCGGCCGCTTCGGCGTCACGACGATGCAGGCGACCCCGGCGATGTGGCAGGCACTGCTGACCGGGCACGCGGAAGCCGCACGCGGGCTGCGGCCGCTGGTCGGCGGCGAGGCGCTGCCGGGGGCACTGGCCGCCCGCATGGTCCAGGCGTCGGGGAGCACGGTCACCAACCTGTACGGCCCGACCGAGGTGACGGTGTGGGCGACCGCGGCCGACGTCGCGGGGAACGGCGGGGTGTCGATCGGCAGGCCGGTCGCCAACACGAGGGCCTACGTGCTCGACGGCACGTTGCGGCCGGTTCCGCCAGGTGTCGCGGGTGAGCTGTACCTCGCCGGTGTCCAGCTCGCGCGCGGTTACCTGGGGCGCCCGGGGGCGACGGCGGAACGGTTCGTGGCCTGTCCGTTCGGCGACGGCGGCGAGCGGCTCTACCGGACCGGTGACGTGGTGCGGTGGCGGGCGGACGGCGAGCTGGAGTTCCTGGGACGCACGGACGACCAGGTGAAGATCCGCGGGTTCCGGATCGAGCTCGGTGAGGTCGAGGCCGTGCTGGGCACCTGCCCGGACGTGGACCGGGTCGCGGTGGTCGTGCGTGAGGACGCGCCGGGGGACAAGCGGCTCATTGCCTATGTCGTGGCCACCGGCGACGAGCCTGGTGAGCCCGCCGACGCGGTACGCGCGTACGCGTCCGAACGGTTGCCGTCGTACATGGTGCCGTCCGCGGTCGTCACGCTCGACGCGCTGCCGCTGACGCCGAACGGGAAGCTGGACCGCAAGGCGCTGCCCACGCCCGCCTTCGCGCCGGGCGCGGGCGCGGGCAGGCTCCCCGCCGGCCCGCGGGAGGAGCTGTTCTGCGCGGCGTTCGCCGATGTGCTGGGGCTCGACGTGGTCGGGGCCGATGACGACTTCTTCGCGCTGGGCGGGCATTCCCTGCTGGCGGTGTCCCTGGTGGAGTATCTCCGCGCCCGCGGGACGGCGGTGTCGGTGCGGGCGTTGTTCCAGAACGCCACCCCGGCGGGGCTGGCCGCGGCGGCCGGACCGGAAGAGGTGGTGGTGCCGCCGAACCTGATCCCGCCCGGCGCGGCCGAGATCACCCCGGAGATGCTCACCCTGGCCGAGCTGACCGAGGCGGAGATCGCCACGGTGGTCGAGGCCGTGCCGGGTGGCGCGGCCAACATCGCCGATGTCTACCCGCTGGCCCCGCTGCAGGAGGGCATGTTCTTCCACCACCTGATGGCGGGGCGCGACGACGCGGACGTCTACGTGCTGCCGACCGTGCTCGGCTTCGGCTCACGGGCTCTCCTCGACCGTTTCCTCGCTGCCCTGCAGCGGATCGTCGACCGGACCGACACGTACCGGACGGCGGTCGTCTGGGAAGGGCTGCGTGAACCGGTGCAGGTCGTGTGCCGCACCGCCGAGTTGCCGGTGGACGAAATCGTCCTCGACGGCGCGGGCGACGCCGCCGAGCAGCTGATGGCCGGCGCGGGGGCCCGGGTGGCAGTGGACAGGGCGCCGCTGATGCGGGTCCGGGTCGCCGCCGAACCGGGCACCGGACGCTGGGTCGCGTTGGTGCTCGTCCATCACCTGGTGCAGGACCACACCGCGCTGGACGTGCTCATGGACGAGGTGCGCGCGATGCTCACCGGGCGGGCCGCGGAACTGCCGGAGCCGGTGCCGTTCCGCGAGTACGTGGCGCGGGCGCGGCTCGGAGTCGCGCGGGAGGAGCACGAGGCCTACTTCGCCGGGCTGCTCGGCGACCTGATCGAGCCGACCGCGCCGTACGGGCTGCTGGACGTGCACGGAAGCGGCGAGGCGGTGACGCGCGCAGACCGGTGGGTCGACGACGCGGTGGCCCACCGGCTGCGCGGACTGGCCCGCTCACGCGGGGTCAGCCCCGCGACCGTCTTCCACCTGGCCTGGGCCCGGGTCCTCGGCACGCTGGCGGGACGCGACGACGTCGTGTTCGGCACTGTCCTGTTCGGACGGATGAACGCCGTGGCCGACGTGCGGCGGGCGGCCGGGCCGTTCATCAACACGCTGCCGGTGCGCGTCCGCCTCGACGGCACCGGCGCGGGCTCGGCGCTGTCGGCGATGCGGGGCCAGCTCGCCGGGCTGATGGTGCACGAGCACGCGCCGCTCACGCTGGCGCAGTCGGCCAGTGGTGTACCGGGCGGCCTCCCGCTGTTCACGTCGCTGTTCAACTACCGCTTCACCGCGGCGCGCGGTGATGCCGGGGAGACGGGCCGGGACGAGCCCGTCGACGGCATCGAGCTGCTGGCGTACCGGGAGCAGAGCAACTACCCGCTGACGGTGTCCGTCGACGATGTGGGGGAGCGGTTCCTGCTGACCGTGGACGCGCTCGCGCCGGCCGATCCCGAGCAGGTCTGCGGGCTGCTGCACGCCTGTCTCGGCAATCTGGCTTCGGTGCTCGAGGAAGCCCCCGGCACGCCGCTCTCGGCGGTCGAGGTGGTGGACGCGGCCGAGCGACGGCGGGTACTGGAGGCGGGGACCGGGCCGGTCCGGCCGGTGCCGCAAGTGCCGTTCGGGGACCTGTTCGCGGCGCGGGCGGCCGAGGCGCCGGAGGCCGTGGCGCTGTCACGCGGAGACGTCGCATTGTCGTACCGGGAGCTGGACGCGGCCGCGAACCGACTGGCGAGGCTGCTGATCGCGCGGGACGTCGGGCCGGAGTCGGTGGTCGCGGTGGTGCTGGAACGGTCGCTCGAGCCGATGATCGCGTTCCTGGCGATCGTGCGGGCCGGGGCGGCCTGGCTGCCGGTCGACCCGGCGCTTCCGGCCGAGCGCGTCGGGCTCATGTTCTCCGACGCCGTCCCGGCGCTGGTGCTGACGAGCGCGGGCTGCCGGTCACTGGTGCCCGGCGGTGTGCCGGTGACCGTGCTGGGTTCGCCGGCGGCCGACGCGGAACTGGCGAATCTGGACGACGGTGCCGTCACCGACGCCGAACGGGTCACTCCGGTGCTGCCGGACCACCCGGCGTACGTGATCTACACGTCCGGCTCGACCGGACGGCCGAAGGGCGTGGCGGTCACGCACCGCGGCCTCCCCTCGCTGGCGCTGGCCCAGATCGAGTCGTTCGCGCTGGACGGCGCGAGCCGGGTGCTGCAACTGGCCTCGCTCAGCTTCGACGCGTCGGTGATGGAAATGGTCATGGCGTTCTCGTGCGGCGCGACGCTGGTCGTCCCCGCGGCGCCCGGGCCGCTGGTGGGGGACGAGCTCGCCGAGGTGCTGCGGACGGAACGGATCACCCACACGCTGATCCCGCCGAGCGTGCTGGCCACCGTGCCCGAGGACGTCGGCGACGCACTGGTCACCTTGGTGGTCGGTGCGGAGGCCTGCCCGCCTGAGCTGGTCGGACGCTGGACGCCGGGACGGCGGATGGTGAACGCTTACGGCCCGACCGAGATCACCGTGCTGTGCACGCTGAGCGACGCGCTGGACCCCGGCGGGGTCCCGCCCATCGGCCGTCCGATCGGCGGCGTCCGGGTGTACCTGCTTGACGACGGGCTGGCCCCGGTGCCGGCCGGCGTGCCCGGTGAGCTGTACGTGGCGGGCCCCGGCGTGGCACGCGGCTACGTGGGCCGCGCGGGGCTGACCGCCGAGCGGTTCGTGGCCTGCCCGTGGGGCGGCCGGATGTACCGGACCGGCGACCGTGCCCGCTGGGGTGCGGACGGGCAGCTGGTGTTCCTCGGACGCGTGGACGATCAGGCGAAGATCAACGGGGTCCGGGTCGAGCCCGGTGAGGTCGAAGCCGTGGTCACCGCGCACCCGGCCGTAGCCACGGCGGCCGTCGTCGTCCGCGAGGACGTCCGGGGAGACCGGCGTCTCGTGGCGTACGTGGTGCTCGGCGAGGACATCGGCGAGCCGGCGGAGGCGGTGCGGGCGTTCGCGGCCGAGCGCCTGCCGTCGCACCTGGTCCCGTCGGCGGTGGTCCGGCTGGACTCGCTGCCGCTGACGGTCAGCGGGAAGCTCGACCGCGCCGCGCTGCCCGCCCCCGGTTACGCCGCGGGCGCCGGCCGGGCTCCGGCCGACGCCCGCGAAGAACTGCTGTGCGGCGCGTTCGCCGAGGTCCTGGGGCTGCCGTCGGTCGGGATGGACGACGACTTCTTCGCGCTGGGCGGGCATTCGCTGCTGGCGATGCGGCTGGTGAGCCGGGTCCGCGTGGTGCTGGACGTCGAACTGCCGGTCCGGGCGCTGTTCGAGGCGCCGACCCCGGCGGCCGTCGTTCGCAGGCTCGCCGGGGCCGGGCCGGGCCGCGCCGCGCTGGCCGCCCGGGAGCGGCCGGACCGGGTGCCGTTGTCGTACGCGCAGCGGCGGTTGTGGTTCTTGTGGCAGCTGGACGGCCCGAGCGCCGCGTACAACATCCCGCTGGGCCTCCGGCTGTCCGGAGACCTGGATCGGGCGGCGCTGGAAGCCGCGTTCCGCGACGTGATCGGGCGTCACGAGGTCTTGCGGACGGTGTTCCCGATGCTGGACGGGGAGCCGTGCCAGCAGGTTCTGCCGGTCTCCGGCGCCGGGTTCGAGCTCCAGGTCGCGGAGGTGTCCCCGGAAGACCTCGACGAGGTGGTGACGGCGGCGGCCGGGTACGAGTTCGACCTCGCCACCGAGATGCCGCTGCGGGCCTGGCTGTTCGCGACCGGTGCGGGGCACCACGCGCTCGTGCTGGTGGTCCACCACATCGCGGGTGACGGCTGGTCGATGGAGCCGCTGGCCCGCGACCTCGCGGTGGCCTACGCGGCCCGCGCCGGGGGACGGGAGCCCGGATGGACGCCGCTGCCGGTGCAGTACGTCGACTACGCGCTCTGGCAGCGGGACCTGCTCGGTGACGAGCACGCTCCCGGCACGCTGGTGGCCGATCAGGTGGCCTACTGGCGGGACGCGCTCGCCGGGGCCCCGGACGAACTGGAGCTGCCGGTCGACCGGCCGCGGCCCGCCGAGGCGTCGCACCGAGGGCACGCGCGGCAAGTTGTGGTGCCCGCCGACGTTCACGCGCGGCTGCTGGAGCTGGCGAAGGCCGAGGGCGTGACGGTCTTCATGGTGCTCCAAGCGGCGCTCGCGACGGTGCTGCACCGCCTCGGCGCGGGTACCGACATCCCGATCGGGGCGGCCGTGGCCGGGCGGACGGACCAGGCGCTGGACGAACTGGTCGGCTTCTTCGTGAACACCCTGGTGATCCGCAGCGACCTGTCCGGCGACCCGACATTCCGTGCCCTGCTGGCGCGGGTGCGGGCCACCAGCCTGGCGGCGTACGAGAACCAGGACGTGCCGTTCGAGCGGCTGGTCGAGGAGCTGGCGCCGGCGCGGTCGCTGGCCCGGCATCCGCTCTTCCAGGTCATGCTCACCCTCCAGAACACCGCACAGGCGGGCGGCGGGGCCGCCACCGCACTGGCTGGCGTGCGGACCAGCCCACTGGCGACGGGCGCCGCGGCGTCGGCCAAGTTCGACCTCGACCTGAGCATGGCGGAGACCTTCGGCGAATCCGGTGCTCCGGCCGGGATACAGGGTTCGCTCATCGCGGCTTTCGACCTGTTCGACGAGGACACGACCGAGCGGATCGTCCGGTACCTGGGGCGGGTTCTCACGGCGGTATCGGCTGACGCGGAGCTGCCCGTCAGCGCGGTGCAGGTGCTCGACCCGGCCGAATACCGGCGGATCGTCGAGGAATGGAACCCTCCGGCGGTTCCGGAGTCCGATCGCTCGGTGCCGGACCTGTTCGCCGAGCAGGCGGCGCGGACGCCGGACGCGGTGGCGTTGGTGGCGGGTGATGTCCGGCTGAGTTACGGCGAGCTGGACGCGCGGTCCGATGAGCTGGCGCGGGTGCTGGTCGCGTCGGGTGTGGGGCCGGAGTCGGTTGTCGCGGTGCTGATGGAGCGGTCGGCCGAATTGGTGGTGGCGCTGCTTGGGGTCCTGAAGGCTGGTGGCGCCTATCTCCCGCTCGACGTCGGCTGGCCGGTGGCGAGGGTGCGGGCGGTGGCCGAGGACGCGGGTGCGCGGTGGGTGATCGTGCATGACGCGACGGCTGCGCATGACTTCGTTCCGACGGCCGGTCTTGCCGTGGTTCCGGTCGGTGCGAAGGCGGACGCCGGAGCGGAGCTGCCGCCGGCGGTTGCGGACGCGGCGGCGTATTTGATGTACACGTCGGGGTCGACCGGTGTGCCCAAGGGGGTGGTGACCACTCATCGGGACGTCGTCGCGCTGGCCGGGGACGGGTGCTGGGGTGCGGTGCCGCGGGTGTTGTTCCATGCTCCGCATGCTTTCGACGCGTCTTCGTATGAGTTGTGGGTGCCGTTGTTGTCCGGCGGCACCGTGGTGGTGGCGCCGGTCGAGGCGATGGACGCGGGGTTGTTGCGTCGCCTGATCGTGAGTCATGAGGTGTCTCATGTGCATGTGACGGCGGGGTTGTTGCGGGTGCTGGCCGAGCAGGATCCGGGGTGTTTCTCCGGGGTGCGTGAGGTGTTGACGGGCGGGGACGTGGTTCCCGCCGAGTCGGTGCGGCGGGTGCTGGCGGAGAACCCCGGGGTGGTGGTGCGGCACCTCTACGGGCCGACCGAGGTGACGTTGTGCGCGACGCAGCACGTGGTCGGAGATCCCGAGGAGATCGACGGAGTGCTGCCGATCGGCCGGCCGTTGGACAACACCAGGGTGTACGTGCTGGACGACATGCTTCGGCCGGTTCCGGTCGGCGTGGCCGGTGAGTTGTACGTCGCCGGCGCGGGTGTGGCGCGCGGCTACCTGGGGCGTCCATTGTGGACGGCTGAGCGGTTCGTGGCGTCTCCGTTCGGTGGCACCGGCGACCGGATGTACCGCACCGGGGATCGCGCTCGCTGGACCGCTGATGGGCGGTTGGTGTTCGCCGGGCGGGCGGACGAGCAGGTGAAGATCCGCGGCTTCCGCGTCGAGCCGGGCGAGGTCGAGGCCGCGCTCGCGGCACATCCGGACGTGGCGCAGGCCGCGGTGATCGTCCGGGAGGACCTGCCCGGCGGGCGTGGCCTCGTGGGTTACGTCGTTCCCGGTCCCCGTGCCGGGGCCGATGGGCTGCCGGAGGCGGTGCGGGGGTTCGTCACGGGGCGGTTGCCGTCGTCCATGGTGCCGTCGGCGGTGGTCGTCCTGGAGGCACTGCCGTTGACGCGTAACGGAAAACTGGACCGGACGGCCTTGCCCGCGCCTTCCTACACCGCCGGTGGCGGACGTGTCCCGGCCACCACCGAGGAGGAGCTGCTCTGTCAGGGGTTCGCCGAAGTCCTCGGTCTCGACCGGGTCGGTGTCGAAGACGACTTCTTCGCATTGGGCGGGCATTCGCTCCTGGCCGTGTCGCTCGTGGAGTGGCTGCGGCGGCGCGGCGTGTCGGTGTCGGTGCGGGCGTTGTTCACGACCCCGACCCCGGCCGGGCTGGCCGCCGTGGCTGCTCCGGAGCCGGTGGTGGTGCCACCGAACCTGATCCCGGACGACGCCACCGAGTTGACGCCGGAGATGCTGACGCTGGTCGAGCTGACGGAGGACGAGCTGGCGTCGGTGGTGGCGGCCGTGCCGGGCGGCGCGGCCAACGTGCAGGACGTGTATCCGCTCGCGCCGTTGCAGGAAGGCATTTTCTTCCACCACCTGATGGTCGACCGGGACGGCACGGACGTGTACGTGACGGCCACGGTGATCGACTTCGACTCGCGGCATCGCCTCGACCAGTTCCTCGAGGGGATGCAGTGGGTGATGGACCGGCACGACATCTACCGCACCGCGGTTGTCTCCGAAGGGGTCCGGGAACCGGTCCAGGTGGTGGTGCGGCACGTCGGCCTCCCGGTCGAGGAGGTCGTTCTGGACCCCGACGGCCCGGATGTCACCGAACAGCTGATGACCGCCGTCCGTGGCTGGATGGAACTGGACCGGGCACCGCTGCTGAGCACGCACATCGCCGCCGACCCCCGGGAAGAGCGGTGGCTGTGCCTGCTCCGCATTCACCACCTGGTCCAGGACCACACCGCCATGCAGGTGCTGCTCGACGATCTGCGGGTGTTCCTGACGGGGGAGGCCGGCCGGCTGTCCGCGCCGGTGCCCTTCCGCGAGTTCGTCGCGCGGGCACGGCTCGGGGTGTCCCGGGCGGAGCATGAGCGGTACTTCACCGCACTGCTCGGCGACGTCACCGAGATCACGGCTCCCTACGGCCTGGCGGAAGTCCACGGCGACGGCGTGCGGGCCGCGCAAGCCCGGCTTCGGGTCGAGGGCGCGTTGACCGAACGGATGCGTGAGGTGGCCCGGACGCTCGCGGTGAGCCCGGCGTCCCTGTTCCACCTCGCCTGGGCCCGCGTGCTCGGCGTGGTTTCGGGCCGCGACGACGTGGTGTTCGGCACGCTGCTGTTCGGGCGGATGAACGCGGGTGCCGGTGCGGACCGGGCGGTGGGCCTGTTCCTCAACACGTTGCCGGTGCGGGTGCGTCTCGCCGGGAAGAGCGTGGCCGAAGCGGTGACCGAACTGCGGGGCCAGCTGGCCGAACTGATGGTCCACGAGCACGCGCCGCTGGCCACCGCGCAGGCGGCCAGCGGACTGCCCGGCGGCCCGCTGTTCACCTCGCTCTTCAACTACCGGCACAACCAGGAGGGAACGCAGGAGGCGGCCGACGCCCTGGACGGCATGGGCCTGCTGGCCGTACGCGACCTCACCGACTATCCGCTCGGTGTGGTCGTCGATGTCGACCGCGACGGCTTCACGATCACCGTGGACGCGGTCGCGCCCGCCGACCCCGACCAGATCTGCGCGCTCCTGCACACCGGCCTGGACAACCTGATCACGGCACTGGCGATGGCACCCGGCACCACGCTCCTGGCGGTGGACGTGCTGGGCGAGGCCGAGCTGTCCGAACTCGTCGAGGGCCGCAACGACACCGTGGCCGCGGTCGCGGACGTCTCGGTGCCGGCGGCGTTCGCGGCGCGGGTGGCGGCCGACCGGGACGCGGTGGCGCTGGTGGCGGGTGATGTCCGGCTGAGTTACGGCGAGCTGGACGCGCGGTCCGATGAGCTGGCACGGGTGCTGACCGCGTCGGGTGTGGGGCCGGAGTCGGTTGTCGCCGTGCTGATGGAGCGGTCGGCCGAGCTGGTGGTGGCGCTGCTCGCGGTCCTGAAGGCCGGTGGCGCCTATCTCCCGCTCGACGTCGGCTGGCCGGTGGCGAGGGTGCGGGCCGTGGCCGAGGACGCGGGCGCGCGGTCGATGATCGTGCACGACCCGACGGCCGGGCACGACCTCGCCCTCACGGCCGGTCTCGCCGTGGTTCCGGTCGGCGCGAAGGCCGATGCCGGACCGGAGCTGCCGCCGGTGGTTCCGGACGCGGCGGCGTACCTGATGTACACCTCGGGGTCGACCGGTGTGCCCAAGGGAGTGGTGACCACCCACCGGGACGTCGTCGCGCTGACCCGGGATCGGTGCTGGGGTGCGGTGCCACGGGTGTTGTTCCATGCTCCGCATGCCTTCGACGCGTCTTCGTACGAGCTGTGGGTGCCGTTGTTGTCCGGCGGCACGGTGGTGGTGGCGCCGGTCGAGGCGATGGACGCGACGGTGCTGCGTCGCCTGATCGCGGGTCACGACGTGTCCCACGTACACGTGACGGCGGGGTTGCTGGGGGTGCTGGCCGAGCAGGATCCGGGGTGCTTCTCCGGAGTGCGTGAGGTGCTCACGGGCGGGGACGTGGTTTCCGCCGGGTCGGTGCGGCGGGTGCTGGCGGAGAACCCCGGGGTGGTGGTGCGGCACCTCTACGGGCCGACCGAGGTGACGTTGTGCGCGACGCAGCACGAGGTCGGAGATCCCGAGGAGATCGACGGAGTGCTGCCGATCGGGCGCCCGCTGGACAACACCAGGGTGTACGTCCTCGACGACACGCTTCGGCCGGTTCCGGTCGGTGTCGCCGGTGAACTGTACGTCGCCGGCGCGGGTGTGGCGCGCGGCTACCTGGACCGTCCATTGTGGACCGCTGAACGGTTCGTGGCGTCGCCGTTCGGTGGCGCCGGCGACCGGATGTACCGCACCGGGGACCTGGTCCGGTGGACACGCGATGGCGGGCTGGTGTTCGCCGGGCGCCTGGACGCGCAGGTGAAGATCCGCGGTTTCCGGGTCGAGCCCGGCGAAGCCGAGGCCGTCCTGGCGGGACATCCGGCGGTCGGCCAGGCCGCGGTGGTCGTGCGTGAGGACGTCCCCGGGGACAAGCGGCTGGTCGCCTATCTCGTGCCTGCCGGGAACGGCGGCGGGCTCGCCGAGGCGGTCCGTGAGTACGCGGCCGACCGGCTGCCCGCCTACCTGGTGCCCTCGGCGTTCGTGGAGCTGGGCGCACTGCCGTTGACGGCGAACGGCAAGCTGGACCGGAAAGCGTTGCCCAGCCCCGAGTTCGCGCATGGTGCGGGCGGCGAGGCGGCCGGGCCGCTGGCGGCGCTCGAGCAGTCCATGTGCGAGGCGTTCGCCGAGGTGCTCGGGCTCCCCGAAGTCGGGGTGAACGACGACTTCTTCACGCTCGGCGGGCACTCGCTGCTGGCGATCGCCCTGGTGCAGCGGCTGAAGCGCAAGGGCATCACCACCTCCGTCCAGGACGTGATGGCCGCCCCGACCGTGACCGAGCTGATGAACACGCTCAGCCTTTCGTCGGTGCGGGACTCGCTCGGCGTGCTGCTGACCATCCGTGGCGGCGGTGACCGCCTGCCGCTGTTCTGCGTCCACCCGGCGGGCGGGCTGAGCTGGTGCTACACGCCGTTCGCCCAGCACGTGCCGCCGGACCTGCCCGTCTACGGCCTGCAGGCCCGCGGTGTCGACGGCAGGACGCCGGTCGCCGGCTCGCTGGCGGAGATGGCGGCCGACTACATCGAGCAGCTGCGCGAGGTGCGGCCGCACGGCCCGTACCACGTCGTCGGCTACTCCTTCGGTGCCGCTCCCGCACACGAGATGGCCGTCCAGCTGCGGGCGCGGGGCGAGGAGGTCGCCCTGGTCGTCATGGATTCCCTCCCGCTCGATGAGATCCTGGCGGAGGCCCGCGAGAAGGGGCAGCCGGTCGACGAGGATGTGCCGTGGGAGGAAACGATCCGGGCCGAGTTCGGCCATCTCCTCGGCGGATTCTCCGATGAGGAGATCGCGGTCTTCGCGCGGATCTTCGAGAACAACACCCGGATCAGGGGCGCGCACGCCACCGGGCGGTTCGACGGCGACGCGCTGATCCTCGTCTCGGCCGGCAGCAGGCCGGAGGACGGCCCCTCCGCCGCGCGGTGGGCGCCCTACGTCAGCGGCGAGCTGACGGAGGTGCCCATTCCCTGTGAGCACGCGGACATGGTCCGCCCCGGCATGATGGGCCTGGTCTGGCAGGCGATCGCGGCTTGGCTGGAATCGCGATGACGGAAGGAAGGGAGAGAGCGGACATGGGACGGACATCCCTGGTGTGTGTGCCCTTCGCGGGGGCGGGCGCCTCGTTCTTCCACTCGTGGGCGGCGCTGACGGACGGGGACCCGCGGATCCTCGCGCTCCAGCTGCCCGGGCGGGAATGGCGGCTTTCCGAGGACCCGTACCGGGACGTCGCGGAGGCCGCGGCCGGGCTGCTGCCCGCCGTCACCGGCGAACTCGGGCCGGGGGAGCGGATCGCGGTCTTCGGCCACAGCCTCGGTGCGGTGCTCGCGTACGAACTCGCCCACCTGCTGGTGGCGAAGAGCGACGCCGACGTGGTGCGGTTGTTCGTGAGTGGTTCGCCCGGTCCGTGGACGCGGCGGACGCGGCGCGCGACCGGCCTCCCCGACGAGGAGTTCCTGGTGCGGGTCAAGGAGTTCGCGAAGTACGACCACGAGGCGCTCGCCGAGCCGGACATGCGGGAGCTGATCCTGCCGACCCTGCGCGCGGACGTCGAGATGCACGAGAACTACGTGCCCACGACGGACCGGCCGTTGCCGCGGCCGATCACCGCCGTGCGCGGGACCGAGGACGACCTGGTGACGGCCGGGCAGACCGGCGAATGGCTGCGGGCGACCAGCGCCGGGTTCGCCCAGGCGGAGATCGAGGGCGGGCACATGTACATCGCGGAGGATCCCGGTGCCCTGCTGCGCCTGGTGAACGACGAACTCGCCCACCGAGAGTACTGAGGAGGGGCCATGCGACTCGCCGGCAAGACCGCGATCGTCACCGGGGCCGCCCGCGGCCTCGGCCGGGCCTGCGCGGTCGCCTTCGCCCGCGAGGGCGCCGATCTCGTCCTCCTCGACGTCTGTGCGGACCTGCCCGGCGTGTCGTATCCGCTCGGCAGCGCGAGCCAGCTCGCGCACACCGCCGACCTGTGCCGCGAGCGGGGTGCCGCCGTGCTGACCCGGCACGCGGACGTTCGTGATCTCGTCGCGCTGCGGCAGGTCGTCGACGACGCCCACGGCTGGAGCGGGCGGATCGACGTGCTGGTCAACAACGCCGGGATCGCCACGCCGTCGGGCACGCCCACCGACGAGATCACCGAGGACGAATGGCAGCTCATGATCGACGTGGACCTCTCCGGCGCCTGGCGCGCGACGGCCGCGGTCGGCAAGATCATGACCGCCCAGCGCGGCGGCAGCATCATCAACGTGGCTTCGACGGCCGGGCTGGTCGGGTACCGCCACTTCGCCGGATACGTCGCGGCCAAGCACGGCGTCATCGGGCTCACCAAGGCCGCGGCGCTCGACTTCGCGCCGGTGAAGGTCCGGGTCAACGCGCTCTGCCCGGGGTCGGTCCGGGACGATCCCGCGGTGGAGGGCCGGATGCTGGCCGAGATCGCCAGGTCGCTGCGGGTACCGGCCGGCGAGCACGAAGCGGCGTTCGTCCAGTCGCAGCCCATGAACGCCCTGATCGAGCCAGGAGACGTCGCCGAGGCGGCCGTCTGGCTCGCCTCCGACGGCTCGCGGCAGGTCACCGGGTCGGTCGTCACCGTCGACGGTGGGTTCACGGCCCGCTGAACGGGCCTCGGTCCCGACATAGGGAGATGGATGTGGTCGTCCCTTCGCAGTCGTCCGGGAACGCCAGGCACTGCCACGCGCTGCGTCTCCGGCTCGAGACCCCGCCCGACGCCGGGACACTCGCCAAGCGCTTCGCGAGCTTCGCCGAGCCCGGTGCGCTCTGGGCCGAGCGTGTCCCCTTCGCCGGCGATGATCCGGCCGGCTGCCGCCGCCGTGCCCGCGAGCTGGCCCGGCCCGTCGATGCCCGTCGCGGTGCACGAGCCGCCCTGATCGAATACTCCGACGGCCGGGCCGACCTGGTGGTCGTCGCGCACCGGGCCGCGTTCGACGGCCTGGCGTTGCGGCTGCTCGCCGCCGCGACGCTCGACGGCGGACCGGCGCCCGCGCGGGCCGAGGGCCGCGCACGGCCGTCCGAAGCCGACCACGTACCCGCTTGGGGACTGGGTGACCGAAGGCTCGGCCACGACGAGCCGGCCGAATTCCGGGTCACGTTGCCGTCCGGCACCGACCGGGACCCCGAGCGCTGGGAGGCGGCGCTCGCCGCGGTCCTCACCCGGTACGAACCGGGGGAACCGCCCGGGCGGCCCGCCGGCGCGGGCGTGCTCTTCGATCTCGACGGCGAAGGAGAGTACGTGCCTTGTCTGGCACCCCCGTTCCCGCTGACCGTCACGGTCGGCCGTGGCACGGGCGGCACGGCCGAGCTGCGGTGCCAGTACCGGCCCGGCCGCGTGAGCCCGCCGGTCGCCGCCCAGTTCGTCCGGCATCTGATCGAGGCCCACCGGAGTGCGGGGGCCGGCATCTTCGACGCGGCAGAGCGAGAACGCGTGCTGGCGCTGGGACGCCCGTCGCGCGTCCTGACGAGCACGCCGCGCCGCATTCCGGAGGTGTTCGCCGAGCGTGCTGCCGAACGGCCCGACGCGATCGCATTGTCCGATGAGGACGGTCAGGTCACCTACGCCGAGCTCGACCGGTGGTCCGACCGGCTCGCCAACGGCCTGCGCGCGGCCGGGGTGGGCACCGGCGCCCTCGTCGGTGTCTGTCTCGACCGGTCGGCGGAGCTGGTGGCGGTCCTGCTCGCCGTGCTCAAGGCGGGTGCCGCCTACGTGCCGCTCGATCCGGCCTATCCGGCCGAGCGCCTCGCCTACACGGTCGAGGACGCACGACTCGCCGTCGTGATCACCACGCACACCGGGTTTCCCGGCTGCCGGGGAGTACGGGTGCTGACACCCGGGTCGGTCGCCGAGCCGGGCGACACCGGCCGCCCGCCCGCCGTCGGCACCGGTCCGGAGGAAGCGGCGTACGTCATCTACACCTCGGGCTCCACCGGCAGGCCCAAGGGGGTGCTCGTCTCGCACGTCAACGTCGTCGCGCTGGTGGACGCCACCCGGGACGACTTCGCACTCGGCGCCGCCGACGTGTGGACGTTCTTTCACTCCATCGCGTTCGACTTCTCGGTCTGGGAGATCTGGGGCTGCCTGCTCACGGGCGGCCATCTCGTCGTCGTCCCGTACTGGGTGTCGCGGTCGCCGGAACAGGTTCACGAGCTGCTGGCCGAGCGCGGGGTCACCGTGCTGAGCCAGACGCCGTCGGCGTTCGCGCCGCTCGCGGAGGTGGACCGCACGCGCCACGAGCGGCTGCCGGTCCGGCTGGTGGTCTTCGGGGGTGAGCCGCTGGACACCAGGAGCCTGCTGCCGTGGCTGGACCGGTACCCCGAGACCCGCTGCCGCCTGGTGAACATGTTCGGCATCACCGAGACCACGGTGCACGTCACCGCGGAGACCATCACGCGGTGGCACGCTCTCACCGGGTCGAGGTCGGTCGGCAGGCCGATCCCCGGCTGGCGGGTGTCCGTGCTGGACGAACGCGGGCGGCTCGTCCCGCCGGGCGTGGCGGGCGAGATCCACGTCGCCGGCAGCGGCGTCGCGCTCGGTTATCTGCACCGGCCCCGGCTGACCGGGGAACGGTTCCCGCGCGATCCCTTCGGCGCCGGGCGGATGTATCGCACCGGTGACCGCGGACGGCTGCGGCCGGACGGCGTGCTGGAGCACCTCGGCCGCCTCGACAACCAGGTCAAGCTGCGCGGGTTCCGCATCGAGCTGGACGAGATCCGGTCCGTGCTGGTGGAATGCGCCGGGGTGGTGGCGGCCGCGGTCACGCTGCACCGGGCCGACGCGGCGGCCGCCGCCACCGACCGGCTCGACGCGTATGTCGTGCTCTCGGAGGGGACCACGGCGGCGGTGCGGGAACGGATCGGCCGTATCCTGCCGGACCACATGGTGCCGGCGACCGTCACCGCGCTGCCCGCGCTTCCGATGACCGCCAACGGGAAAGTGGACCTCGCCGCGCTCCCCGGGCCCGCCGCGCCGGAACCCGGGGCCGAGGACGAACCTCCGGCCGGGGACGACCTCACCGGTGAGCTGCTGGCGGTGTGGCGGCAGGTGCTCGGCTCCGCCGTCGGCGCGACCGACAGTTTTTGGGAACTGGGCGGGAATTCACTGCTCGCCATGCGGATCGCGGCGGCCATGCGCGAGCGCGGGCTGCCGCCACTGCATCCGCGTGCGCTCTACCTCAACCCCACGGTGCGCGCGCTGGCGGCCGCGCTGCGGTCCTGAGAGCCTGTTTGGGCACTTTTCTCGGCCGGTGCGGTATGGCGCCCGCGGCGATGCGCACGCTTCTTTTCGGAGAAGTAATTGATCACACGGAAGTCAGGATCGATTCCGTGCGTGTCGCGTGGACGGAATGGAATCGTCGCGATACCGGAAACGCTCGTCAAAACCGGCGGCGGCCACCGCGGGGGAAAGTTCGGTGGCTATTCCGGCCGGCTACCTGAGGTCTGCAACCATGGCTTGAGGCGCGTCGTCACGTGGCACTGTGGACGATGCGGTTTTCCCAGGCCCACGCGGCGATCCCGACCCGGTTGCGCACCCCGAGCTTGGTCTGGATGCCGGAGATGTGGCTCTTGACCGTGCTGAGGGAGATGAACAGCTCGGCGGCGATCTCCCGGTTGGTGAGACCCCGCGCGACGGTCCGCACGACCTCGATCTCCCGTTCGGACAGCGACATCTCCTGCGCCGGTACGGCGTGCGACACGTCGCCGGTGCTGTTCAGGTGCTTCAACAGCCGGAGCGTGACCGAAGGGGAGACCAGCGCCTCGCCGTCATGGGCGGCGCGCACCGCCTCGATGAGCAGGGTGGGCCCGGCATCCTTGAGGACGAATCCGACCGCGCCACCGCGCAGAGCCCCGTAGACGTACTCGTCGAGATCGAACGTGGTGACCACGACAACCCGCATCGGATCGGCCGTCCCGGGACCCGCCAAGGCGCGGGCGACCTGGATGCCGTCGAGCTTGGGCATCCTGATGTCCACCAGGCACACGTCCGGCCGCAGCCGCCTGGCCATGGCGATCGCCTCGGCACCGTCCTCGGCTTCCCCGACGACTTCGATGTCGGGCTGGTCCTCCAGGAGCAGCCGCAGGCCGGCGCGGATCATCGCCTGGTCGTCGGCGAGCAGGACCTTGATGGTCATCGGGGCTCCCTGGTGGGGATGGGCAGCGTGGTCCGCACGGACCAGCCGGCCCCCGACGGCCGGGGACCGGCGGACAGCGAGCCGCCGAGCGTCTCCACCCGTTCGCGCATCCCGATCAGACCGTACCCCCCGCGGTGATGGGGGCGGGCGGAGCCCGGCGGGGCGTCGTCGACGACCTCGACGGTGACGCCCTCGGTGTCGCGGCCGACGGTCACGTCGACCGAACGGGCGTGGGGGGCGTGCCGCAGCACGTTCGTCAGCGCCTCCTGGACAATCCGGTACACGGTGCTGGTCACCTCGGGCGGCCAGTCCGGCTCGTCGTCGGGAACGCTCAGCCGGACCTGCGCACACTGTTTGCCGAACCGCTCGACCAGCGCACTCAGCCCCTCCGGTCCCGGCGATGCGGGGGCCACGTCCTCGGTGTCACGCAACAGTTCGACGACGCGGCGCATCGCGATCATGGCGTCGGAGCCCGCGGCCTCGATCTCGGTCAGCGACTCCGAAACCTTTTCCGGGTTTCGCCGCGCGACGACCTGGGCGGCCTGCGACTGGATCAGCATCCCGGTGATGTGGTGGGCCACGATGTCGTGCAGTTCCCTGGCGAGCTCCAGCCGTTCGGCCCGGCGCACCCGGTCGGCGGCCGCCCGTGCTTTGGCGTCGAGCAGCCGCAGCGCAAGCCCGGCCGCGAGCCCCGCCAGCCAGGTCGCGGCGGCGATGGCGGGTACGGCCGACGTCGGCCCGGCGGCGAGCTGAGCGGCGATCACCACCAGCCCGGCGCCCACGATGAGACCGGCCCGGACCGGCGCCAGCGTCCTGACCGCCGAGCCGATGAGCACCGCGAGGCCGAGCGCCGTGGCAGGCCCCGGTTCGGCGGGAAGACGGCCGGCGAACAGCATTCCGAGCAGAACCGCGAGTGCCGCGACCGCCAGGCCCGCGACCGCGGTCCAGGTCCGCTCCCGGCGGCGCGCGACCGCGAGCCCGCACACCACCGCGGCGGCGATGGCGCCCGGAACCCAGGACGCGCCACCCCAGCTCCTCGCGAGGGCGAAGGCTTGGAGGACGATCGCGCCGAGGAAGAGGATGCCGAGCCCGGCGTCGGAAGCGACCTTGACCCAGCGGTCCGGAATGGTCACGTCGGTCAGATTACCAAATCGCCGTCCGGCGGCCGTGCCGCTCAGCGGACCGCCGGACGGCACGACGGGGGCGGCTCGCGGGTCGGCGGGCCGGGCGGATTCGGTGCTGTGCGGGTCTTCGCGCACGGTTACCGCTGGGGCGAACCGGACGACCAGGAGGAGCGCCGCGCCGGGCCGTTGGCCCGTGAGGCGCGGTCGACGGCCCGCAGCGACAGTCCCAGCACAAGGGCGCCGGCCATGCCCATCGTGGCCAGGTACGTCACCGCGGTCCGCCCGTCGACCCAGGCGCCGATGGTCACCAGGACGCCGCCGAGGGCAATGCCGGTGGCCGGCCCGAGGGGGAGCGTCCGGAGTGCGGAGCCGACGAGCACCGCCATGGCCAGCGCCGTGATGGGCGCGGGTTCCTGGGGCATGGAGTGGCCGGTGACGATGGACACCACGACGGCGACGGCGGTGACGGCCACGCCCGCTCCGGCGATCAGCGTCTTCTGCCGTTCGCGCAGGAGGGCCAGCGCGCACACCACCACCGAGACGACCGAACCGAACACCCAGGACGCGCCGCCCCAGCTGTCCATGAGCATGTACGCCGTGAAGACGATCCCCGCGGTGAACACGGCGCCGAGCCCGACGTTGACCATCATTCCCGCTGGTCGATCCGCTGAAGTCATGCGGCTCAGAGTAGGAAGCGCGGGCGCGGGGGCGAACCGGCCGAAAGTACAGGAGAGCGCCTGACAGCCGTGCTTTCGGCCGGTATTCGACGCCGCTCCGGCCCTCGTCGCCTATCCCCGGCTCCGGGCCCGGTCCGGGACGCCAAGCGCGGACAGTCCCAGCGGACGGCCGTCGAGGCTGTGCGCGACGGCGCAGTCGAACAGACGCTGCTCCACGTCGTCGCGTTCGGCCGGGGTGAGCACCGCCGGGCCGCCCATCCGCTCGGTCAGCCGGTCCAGCACGCCCAGCACCGCGGCATCGCCGTGGCGTTCGCCGCCGTGCCACCACACCGCGAGGACGGAGGCGGCGGCGAGGACCGCGGTGTACCGGTCGGCCAGGGCGAACGCGGCGGGCGACGCGTCGATCGTGATGTCCGCGGGCCCGAGCGCGGCGCACCCGTCCCGCAGCTTTCGCAGCTCCTGCTCACAGCGCACCGTGAAGCGCCGCACGGGATCCGAGCCGGGCCGTGACCCGGCAGCCGCCATCTCGGTGAGCGCGCCGATGATGCCGTCGTGCTTGGGCATGCCTGCGCTCAGCCGGTCGAGGGAGAGCGCGGGCAGGTCGCCGCCGACGTCGAACAGCGACGGCGCGGTGGACGGGTCGGCCAGCCACGATTTCCTGGCCAGCCGGGGGAGTTGTGGAAGCAACGTCACCAGCGCGGCCGCGAGCGACACGTGGGCGAAAGTGGCAGGCGTGACGTCCCTGGCCAGCTTCTGGAACATCGCGTACGGGCCCCGCCGGAGGTAGGACCGGGCGCCCAGCACCGCGCGCAGGTCCTCGAACGCGTCCAGCGCGATCCGCGCGGTCAGGTACTTCGCGGCCGGGGCGTAGACGGCCATGGTCTCCGGCTCCAGGTGCAGCGAGCGCAGGATCACGGCCGAGAACGCGTCCACGGCGAGCAGGTCGGCGTAGGCACGGGCGATCACTGCACGCACGTACGGCAGGTCGGCGGCCGTGCCGCCGTAGAGGTGGCGCTCGAGGGCGCACCGGATGGCCAGCCGCAGCGCGGTTTCCAACGGCCCGGCGAACATCGCGCCTGCCACCGATCGGGTGACCTGGTAGGAGCGCAACGCCACCTCGATGCCCTGGCCGGGGGAGCCGATCAGGGCATCGCCCGGAATGGGGCTGCGGTCGAACGCCACGCCGCCGAGCTGCACGCCCCGCATGCCGGAGCTGGGGAAGCGCGGCAGGTCCCGCAGCCCCGTGATCGGCCGGTCGCCCCGCAGGACGAGGAACTGGCTGTGACTACGGCTCCCCGGTGCCGATCCGGTACGGGCGAACAGCACCATCGCCTCAGCTCGCCGCAGGTTCGTCACGATCTCCTTGCGGCCGGAAAGCAGCCAGCCCCCGCCGCCGGGCCGGGCGACGCATTCGGCGTGCGCGAAGTCGTTGCCGTGTGCCAGTTCGTGGAAGGCGGCGGCGACCCGGCCGTTCGCCAGCAACAGGCCGGCCGTGCGGCGCCGCTGGTCCTCGTTGCCGGCGGTCCAGATGTTGACGGACGCGATGAGGGAGCTGAAGCCGTAGCCGAGGCCGAGGCACGGGTCTCGCCGCCACACCGTGCGCAGGATTTCGGCGAGCCGGTCGGCGCGTTCCCACCGGCCTCCGTAGGCCACCGGAACGAACTCGGCGTTCAGGCCATACCGGTCCAGCACCCGCTCGCCCTCGGCGAGCATCTCCTGGCGCTCGTCGGCGGCGAGGACCGCCGCGTGCCCCACCGGGTTCCGG
Organism: Amycolatopsis balhimycina FH 1894; assembly: GCF_000384295.1. NCBI lineage: Bacteria > Bacillati > Actinomycetota > Actinomycetes > Pseudonocardiales > Pseudonocardiaceae > Amycolatopsis > Amycolatopsis balhimycina. Next base: position 43,784 of record NZ_KB913037.1, read on the forward strand.
TCGTCCCAGGCGTCCCCCAACAGCGCGTCCAGCTCGGCCGCGCTCATGTCCGGCCCGCCGGGGCCCGGAGTGCCGGTGCGCCGAACGGGGTGACCGGGGCACCGGTACGGGCGGCCTCGGCCACGTGTACCGCGATCGCGTCGTCGATCCGATCGTCTCCCCTTTCCGGGGCGGGCACCGGGATCCGCAGCGTGACGGCGAGCCTGGCCCGCAGTGCGCGGAGCGCGGCTCGGACCCAAAGACCGTCCTCCCACAGCGGTTCCCCACCGTGCCGGTGCCGCTCGGCCGACCACGTGTGCAGGCACGCGGCGCCCGCGTAGCAGAGTTCGTACGCGCCGGCGAGCTCGTACGCGGCCATCGGCGGACGGGCGGCCGGAGTCACCGCGGCCATCAGTTCGTGGACGTCCCCGGTGGTGGCGGCGAAGGCGGTGGCGTGTGCCGCGAGCCCGTCCGGAGCGGTCCCGGCGGCGATCGAGCGGGCCAGGGCGGGAAGGGACTGCACCACCGAGCATCCCTGCCGGGACAGCAGCGTGAGCGCGCCGCGGTCGAGCGGGCCAGGGGGACACCCGACCGCCGCCGCCTTCGCCAGCCCATCCGCGTCCACGGTGCCGGCGGCGAACTCCCTCGCCAGGCGCGGGAACTGCTGCACCAGCGCGGCGCGGTTCACCGGCGTGCTGCCGTCGAACACCGAGACGATCTGGTGATCCCGCCCGACCTTCTGGAACGCGCCGTGCGCGTATACGCCGGTGAGGAAGGACCGCGCGCCCAGCAGCTCGGCCAGCTCGCCGATCACCGAGTCGACCAGGGCGGGCGCCACGGCCTTGACCACGGCGGAGACCACGCTCATCTCGCCGGTCATGGCGTGAATGGCGCGGCTGCCGACCATGGCCGCCGCCTCCGCGGCGGCCAGCAGCGCGGAACACCGGCCGAGGGTGGCCCGCGGGCGGGCGCGATCCAGCAGCGGGCGGCGCTGGATGATCCGCTCCGCGGCGAAGATCGCGGCGAGCCGCAGTGCGTGCTCGCCCGCGCCGAGCGACAGGGCCGCGCACAGGGTCCGGGTGAGCTGGAGCGCACGCAGCACGGTTTCGATCCCGGTGCCCTCCGCGCCCAGCAACGCACCGGAGGGCAGCGTCGCGTCGAGGAAGGCGATCCCGGAGATGTCGACGCCGCGGATGCCGTGCGTGGGTTCCTTGGGCAATGTTCGCCACGTGCCGGGAGCGAGCGCGGATTTGTCCACGAGGAAAAGGCTCTGCCCGCGTCCGGTGCCCGCCTCGCCGGTACGGGCCAGTACGGTCAGGTACCGGGCCCTGGTGGCGTTGTTGATGGGCCACTTCACCCCGTCGAGCCGGTAGCCGCGGTCCCGCGCGGTCGCGGTCACCGTCCCGTTGAGCAGATCGCTGCCGTGGTCCGGCTCGGAGAGCGCCCAGGCGACCTGGGCGCCCGTCAGGATCCCGGTCGCGGTGGTGGCGGCCTGCTCGGCGTCGCCCGCGATCCAGACGGAGGCGGCTCCGAGGTAGGTCTTGCCGTGCGCGACCACGGTGCTCAGGTCGCGCCTGGCCACCGTGCGCCACAGGCGCAGCAGCACCTCGTGGTCCTCGGCCTCGCCACCCCATTCGGCGGGGACGTAGTACGCAGGCAGGCCGAAGGCATCCAGCCGGTCGGTGAAGGGAGCCGGGAACTCCTCGGTGGCGTCCAGTTCGGCGATCCGGCTGTCCTCCGTCCCGCCGGGGCCGTGAGCGGCGACGTCGGCCAAGGCAGCGTCCAGGGCGGCCTCGATCTCCGTGCCGGCACGGGTGGACGTCACGTGTGCTGTCCCGTCGGCGCGGTGCGCAGGCCTGGCTCGAGCTCGGCGTGGAGTACGTGCATGTCGCCGGCGAGGAACCGGTCCCGCATGGCGGTGCGCCTGATCTTCCCGCTGGTGGTGCGGCGCACGGTGCCGCGCCGGACGAGCACGATGTTGCGCAGCGGGACGCCGAACGACCGGTTGAGCCTGCGGGTGACGGCCGTGATCACCGCGGGCAGCTCGGTTTTCGGGGTCTCCGGACGGACCTCGTGCACCAGCACGACCCGCTCGTCCGGCGCCCCGATCCCGAAGGCGGCGCCGACCTGGCCGACGAGGGCGTGGTGCGCGGCACGGGCTTCGCGCTCGACGTCATGGGGGGACAGGTTGCGGCCGTGGACGATCAGCAGCTCCTTGAGGCGGCCGGTGACGAACAGCTCGCGGTCGGCGAAGGCACCCAGATCGCCGGTGCGCAGCCAGCCGCCCCCGCCTTCGGCGTCGGCCAGCCCGGCGTCGAAGACACGCGCGCTCAGCTCCGGCTTGCCCCAGTAGCCGCGGCCGATGCTGTCACCGCGCAACCAGATTTCGCCCACCCGGCCGTCGGGAAGCGGTTCGTGGGTCCGCTGATCGACGATCCGCGCGTCGAAGGCAAGCGGCCGGCCCACTCCCATCACCTGCCTGCCGATGCCGTCGCCGTCGGCCGGGCGCAGTTCGGGACGCTCCGCCGATTCCAGGCTCCGCGCGTCGACCGTGAGCACGGTCGGCCGGACGCCGCCGGGTACGCAGGCGACGTACGCCGTGCTCTCGGCCAGGCCATAGCCGGGGCTGTGGGTGTGCGGGCCGACCCCGATCGGGGCGAACCGATCCATGAACGCCTCGACCGTGGCGGCATGGATCGGCTCGGCGCCGTTGACGAAGTAGCGCACCGGCGAAAGGTCGAGGCCGGCCATCATCTCGTCGGTGATGGCGCGCGTGCAGAGGTCGTACGCGAAATTGGGGCCACCCGTGTAGGTGATGCGGAACCGGTCCAGCATGCGGAACCACTCGACCGGCCGCCGGACGAACGTCGTCGGCTGCATCAGGACTACGGGCGCGCCGCACAGCAGCCCCGCGGTGAGCTGGGTGAACAGGCCCATGTCGTGGTGCAGCGGCAGCCAGCCGCCGAACCGGTCTTCCGGGCCGAGGCGCAGGTGCGTGCACAGGGCCCCGAGGTTGGCCAGTACGGCGCCATGGGTGAGGATCACCCCGTTCGGTGATCCGGTGGAGCCGGAGCTGTACTGCAGCACCGCGTCCGTCTGACGGTCGACCGGCCGCACGGGCGTGGCCGGCCAAGAGGACGGCTCGGTGCTCGCGGGGCCCACCGCATCGACAGCCGGCCGTGCCAGGCCGTGCGTGCGCAGGTGCGCGGTGACCTCCGCCAGCGCGGAACCGGTGGTGACGATCAGACCCGGCGAGCAATCGGCGGCGATCGCGGCGAGGCGTTCACCGGCACTCGCCGAGCTGCCCGGCAGCGGTGAGGGCACGGCGATCAGCCCCGCGAACAGGCAGGCGAGGTAGATCTCGACGAACTCCGGACTCGTCGGCAGGGCGATGAGCACCCGCTCGCCGGGCGGCAGCCGCCGGGCCAGCTCCGCCGCGCGCGCCTGGCTCCGCCGGGCCAGCTCCCGATATCCGATGGTCTCGTGTTCCGGCGCGGTGGAGCCCCGGAAGCAGGTCAGCGCGGTGCGTCCGGGATACGCGGCGGCGCGCGCGGCGAACGCCTCACCCAGGCTCCGGTATCCGGCAAGGTCATCGCTCATGACGTCGGCGCTGTTTTTTCCATCGCCTCGATGAGGCTTTTCGGACGCATGTCGGTCCAGTTCTTCTCGATGTAGTCGAGGCATTCCTGCCTGCCGGCCTCCCCGAAAACGCTTTCCCATCCGTCGGGGACATCGGCGAAAACGGGCCAGAGCGAATGTTGCCCCTCGGCATTGACCAAAACGAGGTAACCGGCGTCTGGGTCCTCGAAAGGATTCGGCATGACATTACCCCTCTCGCGGCGAAGGAATCGAGTCCGGGGGCGGCCCGGCCGTGCTCACTATGCTCCGGCGATCCGCTGACCATCAACACCGGCGGTCCGGCGCACTGAATCTCCCGGCGCAAGGGGCGTCCAACCGCTCCCCGACCTTCGTTTGGACAACACGTGGGCGGCCCCGCGCATGGCGGACACCAGCCCTGGAGTCGCATCATGAGTCCCGTCGAGGAGATCTTCACGGCGTCGGCCGTGGACTACAGAGCTCTTCGCGGTGCCGGCGGCCAGTCAGATCAGCTCGTTCTCGCCGGGGCAGATTGGTCCAGTCGAGCCCGCTGCGTCGGCGCCACTGGCCGGCCACCGGTCCTGCCACGATTCACCGGGCTGGCTCTGGAGCCAGTCCAGCAGCTTGCCCAGGCCGTGTCTTGTCTCGGGTGCGCCCCGCGTTCGGTCGGTGAACGTTCGAAACGGCCGGCGCAGCGTCCACCACAGCGCATTGTCTGCCCCTGAAGGGACCAGATTCGTCATATCCTGCGGGTAAAGCCGCAGCCATACCTCCGCGCGCCGCCGTGATCGACGACCGAGATGACAGCAGATCCAGCTGCTACGCGCAGTGACCTACGGCTCCGACAAGGAGCCCCGACAGGCTGGACAGTCACTATCCGTTGACATCGAAAAGAGCCCAGAACGTACCACGCTATCCGGGTCCTTTGAAGCCCGGGATGCGGAAGGCCGCCGCGGGTTTCCCGCGGCGGCCCTCCTGGTCCTTCAGTCCGCCTTGCGGATCAAGGTGATGCCGTCGGCGATCGGCAGCAGCGACATCTCCACCCGCGGGTCGTCCCGGACGAGGCGGTTGAACTCGCGGAGGCCCACCGTGTCCGGGTCCTGGTCGTCCGGGCCGTCGTCGGGGGACAGGGTGCCGGCGACGACGATGAGGCCGTCGGGCGACAGCAGCGTCAGTGCGGCCTCGTAATAGGCGGCGGCGCCCGCCTTGTCGGCGTCGATGAAGATCAGGTCGATCGTACCTGGGCCGTACTCGGCGAACAGCGCGTCGAGTACCGCGGTCGCCGGCGCGATCCGCAGGTCGATCCGGTCCGCCACCCCGGCACGCCGCCAGTGCGGCCTGCCGAGCGCCGGCCACCGGGCGGTGATGTCGCACGTGATCAGCAGGCCGTGGCGGGGAAGGGCCCGGGCCATGCACAACGAGCTGTATCCGGTGAAGGTACCGACCTCCACCACCGTCCGCGCCCGCGTGAGCTTGACCAGCAGCGCGAGCAACCGGCCCTCCTCGGCGGACACCCTCATCGCCGCAGCTGTCGGCAGCGACGCCGTTTCTTCACGCAACTTGCGCAGGATTGCGTCCTCGGGACGGGTATGTTCGCCCACGTGCGTGAGCAGGTCGGAGGACGCCAGTAGTTGGCTCGCCATGGCGTGAGCGTAGGGGCGCGGCCACGTGGAAATGTCTAGAAGTGCGGCCGCCTGGCCCAGGCGGTGGGCGACGGTCGTCGCTGGGGAATCGCCCTGTTCGTGCCCGGTTCCGGGGCGGCCGAGGCCGATTCCGGCTTGGGTTTGGATGTGAACCCATACGCCGGCCACAGTTCGCCGCCGGGCGGCCCGCCGGAAGTCACGGCGCGGCCCTCGATCTTGCCGCCCCGTTTCGGCAGTGCTACCCGATTCGCCCCCGTCTCCGCGGGGCCCTGCCCGGCAAGGGACCAGGCCGGAAGTCGAGGGATTTCCCGGTCTTTGGGTGGCGGTCCCGGGCGCTGCGCCGGTCGGGCACCGTGGCGTGAACTCGCTGCGGAAGCTCCGGAATCCAGCCCACTGCCAGTTCGATGCCCCTTGGCTGGGCCGCCACCGGGTCGGGACCAGGTGGGCGTACGCCGGCGAGGGCGCGGCGAGTGTGCCGATCGAGCACGTTGCGTGACTCGGTTCGCTGTCGTCCATGTTGATTTATGTTGGTTTTCTCGCCTCCGTCCGGCGGCTGACCGATCGGCCGTGCGACGGGTCCAGCACTGCGGGTCCGCGGGCAAGGGTAGGTGCTCGGCAACGGTTGCGACCTCCGTCACGATTGGGGGTTGCAAACGCAGACGAACACAGGCAACATCACTCAAACCAAAGTGGTTCTCGGTGGAGGTGTACTGAAGTGTTCGTGACCCTGACGGCGAACCCGAGCGTCGACCGCACGGTCGAGGTGGCTCGGCTCACCCGGGGCGATCTGCACCGGGCCACCGGCGCCACCCTCCAGCCCGGCGGCAAAGGCATCAACGTCGCCCGGGCGCTGGTCCGCAACGGACACAAGGCTCGTGCGGTGGTTCCCGCCGGCGGTGCCGAAGGCGATCAGCTGATCAGTCTCCTTGAGGACTGCGACATCGACGTGGTCAGGGTCCGCACCGAAAAGCCGGTGCGCAGCAACATCAGCATCGTGGAACCGGACGCCACGGTGACGAAGCTGAACGAGATCGGCCCGCGCCTGTCGGCACAGGAGATCGAGACGGTGTGCGACGTCCTGCTGGCCAACGTGGCCGACGCGCGCTGGGTGGTGGTGGCGGGAAGCCTGCCGCCCGGCGTCGGTGAGGACTTCTACGCGGCGCTGATCGAACGGCTCGCCCCCACCGGGGTCCGGGTCGTCGTCGACACCAGCGGCCCGGCGTTCCGGACGTCGGTGAAGGCCGGGCCGGCGCTGGTCAAGCCGAACCTCGACGAGCTCGAGGAAGCTGTCGACCGGCGGCTCGACACGGTGCGGGACATCGTGGACGCCGCGCAGGAGCTGCGTTTTCTCGGCGCGGGAAAGGTTTTGGCCAGTCTCGGCAGCAAAGGCGCCGTGCTGGTCGAAGACGCGGGGATCTGGTGCGCCAACGCATCGGCCGAACCGCGGAGTTCGGTCGGTGCCGGCGACGCGATGCTCGCCGGTTTCCTGGCGGCAGGGGGGAGTGGCCCGCAGGCGCTGGCCACAGCCGTCGCCTGGGGTGCGGCCGCGGTGTCGCTCCCGGGCAGCACGATGCCGGGGCCTCAAGACGTGGAGGCGCGTCGAGTGCGGGTGGAACCGCATCCCGGCTGGGACGAGAAGGTTCGCGAATAGCGTTGCGGCGCAGCGAGAGCCAGTTCGCTCCGGTATCCGCCATCGGTTGATGGCGAACCCTCAAATCACCTTTTCGGAAGAGGAAGCCAACGATGACTACCACTACGGAGATCGACGAAGAAACTCCGTCGAGGGCGGAGCGCGCGCGGGTCTCGGTCCAGCGCTTCGGCGGTCAGCTCGCCAGCATGGTCATGCCGAACATCGGCGCGTTCATCGCCTGGGGCCTGATCACCGCCCTGTTCATCCCGAGCGGGTGGGCGCCCAACGCGCACATCGCCGAGCTCGTCGATCCGATGATCAACTTCCTGCTGCCGGTCCTGATCGGCTACACCGGCGGCCGCTTGGTCCACGGCCAGCGCGGCGCGGTCGTCGGTGCGGTCGCGACGGTCGGGATCGCGGTCGGCGCCTCAATCCCGATGTTCCTCGGCGCGATGATCGTCGGCCCGCTTGGTGGCTTCCTGATCAAGCTGTGGGACGACAAGGTCGGCAGCAAAACCGCCCCGGGCTTCAAGATGCTCGTCGACAACTTCAGCGCCGGCATCATCGGTGGCGCCATGGCGGTGCTCGGCCTGCTGGGCATCGGCCCGGTCGTGCAGGGCATCACCAAGGGCCTCGGCCACGGCGTACAGGTCCTGATCGACGCGCACCTGCTCCCGCTGGTCTCGATCATCGTCGAGCCCGCGAAGGTGCTGTTCCTCAACAACGCCATCAACCACGGTGTACTCAGCCCCCTGGGCGTCGCCGACGCTCTGCGCGACGGCAAGGCCATCGAGTTCCTCATCGAGCCGAACCCCGGCCCCGGTTTCGGCATCCTGCTGGCGCTGACGTTCTTCGGCGCACGCAGCGCACGGGCCACCGCGCCCGGCGCGATCATCATCCAGTTCTTCGGTGGGATCCACGAGATCTACTTCCCGTACGTCCTGGCCACTCCGCGCCTGATCCTGGCCGCGGTCGCCGGTGGCGCCGCCGGTGTCGCGACGTTCAGCATCTTCGGCGCGGGCCTGACGGCGACGCCGTCGCCGGGCAGCATCATCGCGGTCCTCGCGGTGACGCCGAAGGGCGGTTACGTCGGGGTCATCGCCGGCGTGCTCGTCGCCGCGATCGTGTCGTTCGTCGTCGCCGCGGCCCTGCTGAAGTTCGGCCGGGACGCCCGCAAGGAGGAACGTGAACTGGCCGTGGCGAATGGTGGAGCCGTCACTTGACGGTCAGGCTTGGCGATCATCGTCGATCGAAGGAAGGAAGTGCGGTTGTGAGCAGCATCGAAGGCAAAGAAGTCAAAAAGGTCATCATCGCCTGTGACGCCGGCATGGGCAGTAGCGTGATGGTCGCGTCCCAGCTCGCCAAGCGGCTGAAGCCCTACTCGGTCAAGGTCGAGCACACGCCGGTCAACGACATCCCGGGTGACGCGCAGGTCGTGCTGTGCCAGAGCACCCTGGTCAAACGGGCCCGCAAGGCCAACGCCTCGGCCGTGATCCTCGGGTTCCAGAGCTTCCTGGGCGACCCGGTGTTCGACCAGGTCGAGACGGCGATCCGGGACGGCGGTTCCCTTGCCGACTGACGCTGCCATCCTCGGCGCCGAGTCCGTCCTCATCGGCTGCACCGCCACCGGCCAGGCCGACGCGATCACGCAGGTCGGCCGCAAGCTCCTGGAGCTGGGGGCGGTGGAGCCGGACTACCTCGACGCGATGCACGAGCGCGAACGCTCGGTGTCGACCTACCTCGGCGAAAACGTCGCCATCCCGCACGGCACCGACGAGTCCCGCCGGTTCGTGAAGCGGACCAAGCTGGCGATCCTCCAGTTCCCCGGCGGGGTCGACTGGGACGGCAACGACGTGCGGCTGTGCGTCGGCATCGCCGCCCAGGGGTCGGAGCAGGTCGGCATCTTGTCCTCGCTGGCCCGGATCCTGATGGACGGCGAGCAGGCACGGCAGCTGCGGGAGGCGCCGGACGTCGAGACGATCTTGCGACTGTTGAATCAGATGGACGAGGAGTTCTCCGAATGAAGGTGGCACGTTTCTACGCGCCAGGCGATCTGCGGGTCGAAGAGGCCGACGAGCCGAACCCAGGCCCGGACGAGATCAAGATCCGGGTGCACAACACCTCCACGTGCGGCACGGATCTGAAGATCTTCAAGCACGGGCACCACCACATCGACCCGCCGCGGGTGATCGGCCACGAGATCGCCGGCGAGGTCGTCGAGACCGGCGCGAACGTCTCCGGCTGGAACTCCGGCGACCGCGTCCAGGTGATCGCGGCGATCCCGTGCGGCGAGTGCAAGCAGTGCCGCAAGGGCCTGCAGCAGGTCTGTCCCAACCAGCTGTCGATGGGCTACCACTTCGACGGCGGGTTCGCGGAGTACATGATCGTGCCGAAGCAGGTGCTCAAGGTCGACGGTGTCAACCGGATTCCCGACGGCGTCAGCTATGCCGAGGCCTCGGTCGCCGAACCGCTGGCGTGCGTCCTCAACGGGCAGAGCTTCGCGCAGGTCGGCCGAGGCGACGTCGTCGTGGTCGTCGGCGCCGGTCCGATCGGCTGCCTGCACGTGCGGCTCGCCCGCGCCAAGGGCGCGGCCGCGGTGTACCTGGTCGAACTGAACCGCGGCCGGCTGGACATGGCGGCGGAGCTGGTCAAGCCGGACGCCGCGATCTGCGGCGCCGAAGTCGACCCGGTGGAGAAGGTCCTCGAGCTCACCGGTGGCGACGGCGCCGACGTGGTCATCACGGCGGCGGCCGCGGGCAAGGCCCAGGAGGACGCGCTCAAGATGACCGCGCGCCGCGGCCGGATCAGCTTCTTCGGCGGCCTGCCGAAGGACAACCCGATCATCGCGTGCGATTCCAACCTCGTGCATTACCGCGAGCTGACCATCTACGGCGCCAACGGGTCGAGCCCCGACCACAACCGCCAGGCGCTCGAGCTGATCTCCTCGGGCCGGGTCCCGGTCGACGACCTGATCACCCACCACCTGCCGCTGTCGGAGGTGCGCCGCGCGATCGACATCGTCAGCAGTGGCGAGGCCATCAAGGTGACCATCGAGCCGGGCACGTCCGACGCCGCGTGAGCGGGGCGGGCGAGAAGGAGGCGACCAGAGTTGGTTGAGGAACTGCGCGGCAACCCGGCGAGCCCCGGTGCGGCCGCCGGCCCGGTGGTGCGGCTGACCCCGCCCCCGGTGCTGCCGGAGCACTGGGACGCCCCGGCAGAGCCGGAAGCCGAACTGGCGGCCGCCACCGAAGCGCTCGACGCGGCGGTGGCGGACCTGGAGAAGCGCGCGGCCTCGGTCAGCGGCGAGGCGAAGTCCATCATGGACACCCAGATCATGATGGCCAAGGACGCCTCACTGACGGCGGGCATCCGCGCCTCGGTGGACAACGGGCGGCCGGCGGCGTGGGCGATTTCCGACGCCTTCGGCAAGCACGTCGCCGCGCTGGAGAGCATCGGCGGCTACGTCGGGGAGCGGGCGGCCGACCTGATCGACATCCGGGACCGGGCGATCGCCGCCGCGCTGGGGCTGGAGCCACCCGGCATTCCCGACGTCGACGGGGTGTTCGTCCTGGTGGGCCAGGACATCGCGCCGGCCGACACGGTCCTGCTCGACCCGGCGAAGGTGCTCGGCATCGTCACCGAGAAGGGGGGCCCGACGAGTCACACGGCGATCGTCGCCCGGGCGCTCGGGATCCCCGCGGTGGTCGGCTGCGCCGGCGCCGCGGGCCTCGAGGCCGGGCAGCGGGTCGCGGTCGACGGCGGGCGCGGCACGGTGGTCGTGGACCCGACCGACGACCACGTTCGCCAGGTCCGGGCCGAGTCCGACGCGCTGAAGGAAAAGCTCGCCCGGCACAGCGGTCCCGGCGCCACCGCCGACGGCCACCCGGTCAAGCTCCTGCTCAACGTCGGCAGCGTCGGCGGCGCCTCGGCCGAAGCCGCCGCCGACGCCGAAGGGGTCGGGCTCTTCCGCACCGAGTTCCTGTTCCTGGACCGCACGGAGGCCCCGTCGGTCGAGGAACAGCGGGCGGCCTACGGCGAGGTGCTGCGCGGGTTCGCCGGCCGTCCGGTGGTCATCCGGACGCTGGACGCCGGAGCCGACAAGTACATCCCGTTCGCCAACACCGAAGACGAGCCCAACCCGGCCCTCGGCGTGCGCGGCTACCGCGTCGGCGTCCGCCACCCGGAGCTGCTCACTGCGCAGCTGCGGGCGATCAGCCTGGCGGCCGCCGACCACGACGCGGACGTGCGGGTGATGGCTCCGATGATCGCCACGCCGGCGGAGGCCGCGGCGTTCCGCGACCTGACCCGCGAGCACGGCATCGGCCGGGCCGGCGTCATGATCGAGGTGCCGGCCGCGGCGATCCGGGCGGCGGACATCCTGGCGGAGGTCGACTTCGTCAGCATCGGCACCAACGACCTGTCGCAGTACACCTACGCCGCGGACCGGATGCTGGGTGAACTGGGGGAGCTGCTGGACCCCTGGCAGCCGGCGTTGCTGGCGCTCGTGGCAAACGTCGCGGCGGCGGCCAAGGAGGCGGGCAAGGCCGCCGGCATCTGCGGCGAGGCGGCCAGCGACCCGGGGCTGGCCCCGGTGTTCGCCGGCCTCGGCATCACCAGCCTGTCGATGTCGGTGTCCGCGGTCCCCGCGGTCCGCGCCGCCTTGACCGACTACACGCTCGAGCAGTGCGAAGTCCTGGCCCGCGAGGTGCTGTCCGCGCCCGACGCGCCGAAGGCCCGCCGGGTCGCGGCGGAGTTCGCCGCCAAGTCCGGCGGTTGAGCGGCCGCCGCCCGGGCAACGCGCTTTCAAACCAGATGGGAATACCGGAATGTCCAGTAAAACAGTGGTAATCGGGTCGCCTGTCGGGCTGCATGCGCGGCCGGCCAAGCTGCTCGTCGAAGCGGCGGCCAGGCAGCCGGTGCCGGTGAAGATCGGCCGCAGCGAGGACAAGCTGGTGGACGCCGCCAGCATCCTCGGGGTGATGGCCCTCGGCGTCCGCGGCGGCGAAGAAGTGCTGATCACGGCCGAGGGCGAAGGCGCGGAGAGCGCGGTGGCGGAGATCGCCGAGCTGCTGGCGCGCGATCTCGACTCGGCCGAGCAGTCGGCCGGCTGACGCCGGTGGCCCGGCAGGTGACCCCCTGGCCGGCCGGGCCGCCGCGCGCCTGCGGTGTCCACTGAGGACCCCGGGTGCGCGCCCTGCCGGCCCTCGGATTTCCGGTGAGCCGTTCTGGTCACTGTCCGGACGGCTCACCGGACTCCCACGCGGTACGTCGCCGCGGTTTCGCCCACCCCCGGGCGGGACCGCGGCTTCGTCGTGGGTGCTTTCGGGCACCGGCGCCGGACGAACGTGCCCATGCGTAAGGGCGCCGGCTTGTGCGCGGGCGGGCATGACGCCGCCCGGGCGCGACCCGGCGCCCGCTGCGAGGAGACAGGCTGTTCCCGGCGGCGCGCTCAGGCGATGACCATGCGCGGTCCGGCTCCGGCGAGGTCTCGGGCTACGTGTTTGTCGATGCCGTCGTCGGTGATGAAGGTGTCGATGTCGGATAGTTCGGCGAAGCGGGCGAAGTGGTCGTTGCCGACTTTGGTGTGGTCGGCGAGGAGGACGGTGCGGCGGGCGCAGTTGATGGAGGCTTGTTTGACCATGGCTTCGGCGGTGTCGGGGGTGGTGAGGCCGCGTTCGAGGGATAGTCCGTTGGTGGCGATGAAGGCGACTTCGACGAAGGTGTCTCGGAGGGCTTGGAGGGCCCAGGAGTCGACGAGGGCGAGGGTGCGGCCGCGGAGTCGTCCGCCGACGAGCATGAGGGTGATGTTGGGGCGGGTGGAGAGGGTCGTGGCGATGGTGATGGAGTTGGTGACGACGGTGAGTTCGCGGTCGGCGGGGAGGTGTTCGGCGAGGCGGGCGGTGGTGCTGCCGGCGTCGAGGAGGATGGCGCCTTCTTCGGGGATTTCGGTGATGGCGGCTTTGGCGATGCGGTCTTTTTCGGTGGCCATGAGGGTGTTGCGGGTGGCGAGGGCGGGTTCGAACCCGAGGCGCTCGACGGGGATGGCGCCGCCGTGGACGCGGCGGAGCAGGCCGTGTCGTTCGAGTACGGTGAGGTCGCGGCGGACGGTTTCGGTGGTGACCGAGAACTCGGCGGCCAGTTCGGCCACGTCGACGCGACCGTTGGCACGTGCCCGGTCCAGGAACACACGCTGCCGTTCTTCTGCGTACATCGTCATCGCCTTTGGTGGTGCGGAGCCCGCGGTGGTCGGTGCAGTGGTGCCGGATTGGCCTGTTGCCCAGCGTAACGGTTCACGGGAACAAGGCCAACGCGCTGTGTTGTTTTGATGTCGGTTTTCGTGGGTTCGACCCCGGGCGTGCGGGTCTGTGGCCAGTTTACTGGGGAAAACGTTGATATGGTCAGTAAATCGCGCCCTTAGTCACACGAAGTCTTGCCAAAGCCATACGAACCCAAGTAACGTCCAAATCACGCGATCAACAAGGCGAAAGCCGAGAAGATCGCCGTCACGTGCGACGCCGGCCCCGCTATCAGTTTTGGGCCGGCCGCCACGGTGGCGAGGTGCCCGGTACCGGTGGAGGCTCGCCGATCGGTAGCGACCCCGGTGACGCCGACCTGGTGTCGTGCCGGCAAGCCCTGGCGTTCTGGACGCCCTCCGGGCGCGATCGCCACACGAGCCGGGAACGTGATCGAGGAAGGAGCCGATCTTGCCTGCCGAGACCATGACCATGCCGACCGTGGACGCGATCCGGTTCCCCCGGGAAACCACCGTCGTCGGCGCGTACGGCTCCAGTCCGCCGATCGGCCGTGACGACGGCGCCAAGACCGCCGGGTCGAACGGGTGCGCGCGCTGACGGGTGCCCCGGGTGGTGCCGCCGCGCGGCGGACATCGATTGACTCGAAACAGGACCTTCTGCGGCGCTGCCCGCAGGAAGACAATCCGGCTGAGATCGAGCCGGGCGCGGAGGCCGGGAAACCGCTGCCGCGAGTCAGGTTGAGGGCGGTCCCACTCTGGTACTGCCGGAAAGTCGGTGATGGTGATGATGGAAAGTGCGACTGCGGTACCAGGTTCCGGTCTCGCCGCGATGCCGAACCCGTCCGATGGTGCCGACACCAAGACCTGCATGGCCAGCCTGCTGCCGGACCTGACCGTGGTGGCGGCCAACGACGAGTTCTTCGAGCAGTTCGGCCGGAGCTCCGCCGACGTGTGCGGGCGCGGGCTCTACGAGCTGCTGCACCCGGGTACCCAGGCCGTGCTGGACCGGCACTTCGCCGGGCTGGTGAAACGCGGCCACAATCGCTTCGCCGAGCGCGTGCTCGGCATGTACGGGCCCGACAACCTGTTCTCCGGTGAGCTGACCGCGGTGGCGGTGCGCGGCGAGACCGACGAGCTGTCGTCGATCGTCGTGCTGGTCTCCCCGGACGGCGTCATCGCCGAGGAAGCCGAGGTCCCCGAGCAGGGCCGCCGCCGGTCACGCGCCCGGAAGGCGCTGCTGACCGAGCTCGACGGGCGGATCCTGGAAGGGGTGGCGGCCGGTGCGTCCACCGTGCAGCTGGCCAGCCGCCTGTACCTGAGCCGCCAGGGCGTGGAGTACCACGTCGGCTCGATGCTGCGGAAGCTCCGGGTGTCGAACCGGCCGGCCCTGGTTTCCCGGGCCTACTCGATGGGTCTGCTCGCCGCCGACTGCTGGCCGCCCCGGGTCGTGCCCGGCGTGGTGACCTGACGGACATCCCCAACGGAAAAGCCGTGGCGGTGCCCCTGGCGAAGGGGCACCGCCACGGCTTTTCCGTTGGGGTGCGTAAGCGCGTGCTCTCCGGTGGCGATCCGGGCGAGCCGGTGAAGGGAGGACCGGCTCGCCCCGGGTTTCACTCGGCGACGCGGGTGCTGCCGCACCAGCGGAAGACGGCGGCCTCGGCCCCGTCCACCACCGAAAACTCGCCGTCGTGGCTGAAGTGCTCGTAGCCCGCTCCGTGCGGGATCTTCAGCTTCTCCTCGAGCCCGGTGGTCACCTCGCGGGTCCGATCGTTCGCGGGCAGGCCGGCGGGCCCGCCGATCAACGTCGCTTTCCTGGCCGACACAGCGGATACCTCCTCGTTGCGGTGATGGGCGGTCGCCGGGCCCGGCGTGGGTCAGGCCCGGACGGCGTGGGTGGCGGCGACCCGGGCCAGCTCGGCCCGCAAGCGCGCCAGCACGTCCGCCGAGTGCTCCACCAGGAAGAAGTGGCCGCCGCGGTAGACGTGCATGGCGAAGGCGCCGGTGGTGTGCTGCCCCCACATCCGGGCCTCTTCGGCCGTCACCTTGGGATCGGTGTCGCCGATGAAGACGGTGACCGGGCAGGGCACCAGCCGGTCCGGCGGGCAGCTGTAGGTTTCGATGGCGGTGAAGTCGCCCCGGATGGCGGGCAGCGCCATCCGGCGGATCTCCTCGTCGTCCAGCAACGCCGTGTCGGTGCCGCCGAGCTCCTGGACCTCGGCGATGATGCCGTCGTCGCCGAGCAGGTGCACGAACTCCTCGCGGACGGTCGCCGGGCCGCGGCGGCCGGACGCGACCAGCGACGCCGGTGCGCCGCCACCCGCTGCCGCCAGGCGGTGCGCCACCTCGAAGGCGAGGATCGCGCCCATGCTGTGTCCGAAGTAGACGGTCGGCATCGGCGGCAGGCCGCCCAGCACGGCGGTCAGCCGCGCGGCGTACTCGTCGACGGACCGGATGACCGGTTCCCGGCGCCGGTCCTGCCGTCCCGGGTACTGCAGCGAGATCACGTCCGCAGCGGGCGCCAGGGCGCGCGCCACCGGCTGGAAGAAGCTCGCCGCGCCACCCGCGTGCGGGAAGCAGACCAGCCGGGCCGTCGCGTCCGGCGTGCCGGCGAAGCGGCGGATCCAGAGTGCGGCTTCGGTTTCTGAGATGTCCACTTCGGAAGGGTAGGTCGCGGCTCGGGCGAGAAATCCCTAGACAGCGGCGGTCCGGCCCCGCGCGTGGCTGCTTCCGGGACTTCTCCTAGAAGTGCGCCGATTTGTTGTGACCGGCTGATTCCGGGATGCAGACTTCGACCCGGAGTTGTCGACTGAAGCGGGACGGAGCACGGCGATGACCGATCGTCTACCGGAAGACGCCGCCTTCACGCGGCTGGTGTGCCCGATCGAGCAGTGGTTCCTCGGCTTCCCGGCGAAGATGTCACCGGTCACGAACTTCTGTGTCGAAGGCGCCGGCCGGCTGGACACCGAGAGCCTGCGCCGCGCGGTGGCCGTCGCTTCCGAGGCGTGCCCGGGCGCCCGGCTCGTCCGCCGTGGTCGCCGCTGGGTCGACGGGGGTGCCGACCCGGCCGTCAAGGTGGTCTCCGGCGTCGCGGACCCCTGCGCCGCGCCCGAACTGCGCTCGCCGCTGCCCAACCGCTCCGGCGCGAACTGCGAGGTGCTGCTGCTCGACGGTCCCGAGCCGACCGTGGTGCTGCGGGCGAGCCACGTGGTGATGGACGGGCGCGGGCTGATCCTCTGGGCGCGAGACGTGTTCCGCGCCCTGCGCGGGGAGGAACCGGCCGGCGCGCGGTCGACCGGGACCGTGCTGGACCTCGACAACCCGTTCTACAGCCAGGCCGGCCAAGCCGAGGCGGCCACCAAGGTGCCGTCCTTGCTCGGGATCCCGCCGCGCGCGGACATCCGCCGGCAGCTGTGGCGGCGGCGGACGGTCGACGGGAACTTCCCGGCGTTGAGCGCCAAGCTGGCCGCCGCCGTGACCGCGTTCTCCGGCCGGCCCACCGCGCCGATCCGGTTTCCGCTGGACCTGCGCCCGTTCCACCCCGAGATCCGGTCCACCGGCAACCTGTCGCTCGTCCTGTCCCTGGACGTGGCGGCCGTCGACTCGTGGGAAGAGATCTACCAGCGGCTGCTGGCCGCGCTGAGCGACCAGGACGGCCGGGTCTCGGCCCCCGACCCCAGCATCCTCAAGGCGCCCGTCCCGCTGCTGCGGTACTTCATCCGGCGCGCCGAGCGCTCGGCCCGCCGGGAGGACCGGTTCAGCGCCACGGCCAACGTGAACAACCTCGGCCGGGTTCCGGCGGAGTGGTTCCACACCGGCACGTTCGAGGCCGCCGGCGCGTACATGGTGTCGCCGATGGAGCCGGCCACGCCGGTGTCCGTCGTGGCGACCGAGGGCGACGGCCGCACCGACCTCACGGTGGCCTGGTGGGACGGCCCCGGCATGTCCGAGCGGGTCGACGCCCTGCTCGACACCGTCGGCGAGGCGCTCGCTCCGGCCGTCCACCGCGAGCAGGGCCGGCTGACGTCCGCGGCGCTGCCGGATCCGGGCCCCGGAATCGTGGACCGGTTCCTGGAACAGGTCCGCCGCCGTCCGGACGCGATCGCGGTGAGCGCGTCGGACGGCGAGGTCACCTACGCCGAGCTGGACCGGCGGATGCGCGGTGTCGCGAAGTCCCTGCGGGAGCTGGGAGTCGGCCGCGAGGACGTGGTCGGGCTGCTCGCGGACAAGACCGTGGACGCCGTCGCCGGAGCGTGGGGCACCCTGATGGCCGGCGCCGCGTACCTGCCGATGGACCCACAGCACCCGGACGCCCGCATCCGGACCCTCCTGGCCGACGCGAAGGCCGCGGCCTGCCTGGTCACCCGGCCGCACGACCGGCGCGACCACCGCCCGGACGGCTGCGCCGGGCTCGTGCTCGACGACCTGCCGCGCGACGCCGACCTGGAGCCGGCCGCCCCGGCGCCCGGCGACCTCGCCTACGTCGTCTACACCTCGGGTTCGACCGGCCGGCCCAAGGGCGTCGAGGTCGAACACCGGAGCATCGCGGCGTACGCGACCTGCGCGACGAAGGAACACGGCATCGGCCCGGCCACCCGGCTGCCGCTGCTCTGCTCGCTGTCTTTCGACCTCGCGCAGCTCTCGCTGATCCTGCCCCTCACCGTCGGGGGCACGCTGCAGCTGCTGCGCGACGAGATCAGCCACCTCGGCCTGCAGGAGGTCCTCGACGCCGGGGCCACGACGCTCTCCCTCACGCCCTCGCACCTCGACCTCATCACCCGCCTGGAGCTGCGGCCGGGCGCGGTGCGGACCCTGCTGGTCATCGGCGAGCAGTTCACCCGCGGGGTGGCCCTGCGCGCCCGGCAGGTGTTCGGGCCGGACTGCCTGATCACCAACATGTACGGACCGGCCGAGGCCACCATCGGCGTCGGGTACCACGACTTCGACGCCGACCGCGACGAGGGCGCGGCCGTGCCGATCGGCGTGCCGTACGACGGCGTCACCTACCACGTGCTCGACGCCGGCCGGGGTTACGTCGCCCCCGGCGAGCCCGGCGAGCTGTACATCGGCGGCAGCCAGCTCGCCCGGGGCTACCGGGGCCGGCCCGACCTGACGCGCGAGCGGTTCGTCCGGCTGGCCGACGGCGGCCGGGTCTACCGCACGGGCGACATCGTGCGCCGGCTGCCCGGCGGCGGCCTGGAGTTCTGCGGGCGGATCGACGACCAGATCAAGGTGCTCGGCCACCGCATCGAGCCCGCCGAGATCGCGCAGACCATGGAGACGCACCCGGCCGTGTCCGGCGCCGTGGTCGTCGCGCGCTCCCGGCCGGGCCACCGCGACAAGACGTTGTGCGGGTACGTCACCGCCGCCGACGGGCCGATCGACATCGGCGAGCTGACCGGCTACCTGGCCGAACAGCTGCCCGGCTACCTGGTGCCGGCCACGATCGTGCCGGTCGCGGAGTTCCCGCGCTCGATGAACGGCAAGATCGCGACCGCGTCGCTGCCGGACCCGTTCGGGGACGCGAAGCCGGTGGCCGGCGGGGCGCTCGAAGGCATGGAGGACACGGTGGCGCGGATCTGGTCGCAGGTGCTCGGCGTCGAGGCCGACCGGTTGCACGGCGCCAGTGATTTCCACCGGCTCGGCGGCGACTCGCTGTCGCTGATCACCATGGTCGCGCAGGTCGCCCGGCACGCCACGGGTCCGGACGGTGAGCGCGCGTTCGTCAGCCGGCTGCCCGAGATCATCCGCCGGACGACCGTCGAGCACGTGGCCGAACTGGCTGTGCAGGCTCGGGCGGGGCAGTGAAATGGGCATCGGAACAGGTACTGACATGAGAACTGACAACGGTTTCAGCCGCCCGATCGACCCGATCGAGTGGTGGTTCCTGGGCTTTCCGCGCAAGGTGTCGGCGGCGTTGAACCTGTGCGTCGAGGGCACCGGCCACATCGGCCCGGGAGAGCTGCGCCGCGCGGTGGCGGTCGCGTCCCGGGCCTGCCCGGGCGCCCGGCTCGTCCGCCGCGGCCGCACGTGGGTGGACAGCGGCGTCGCGCCGGCGGTGACGGTGACGCACGGGCTCCCGGCCGACGCGCCCGAGCTGCGCACTTCGCTGCCCGGGCGAGCGGGCCGCACGTGCGAGGTGGTGCTGTTCGCGGGGCCGCAGCCGACGGTGGTGTTCCGGGCCGGGCACGCCGTGATGGACGCACGCGGGTTGCTGTGGTGGGCCCGTGACGTGTTCCGGGTTCTGCGCGGTGAAGAACCGGCCGGCGCCCCGTCGCCCGCCACCTTCGAAGACCTCGACGATCCGCTCCACCGGCAGGCCGGCGAAGCCGGATCCGATACCGGGATGCCCGCCCTGCTCGGGATTCCGCCGGGAGCGGACCTGCGCCGCCAACTCTGGCGGCGGTGCACGATCGAGGGCACGGTCCCGGCGCTCGAGGCGCGGCTGGCCGCGGCGCTGGTGGAGCTGTCCGGCCACCCCGTGGCCCCGGTCGGCTTCGTCGTCGACGTGCGCCCCGGCCACCCGGAGATCCGGTCGACGGGCAACCTCTCGCTGGCTGTCTCCCTGGACCTGCGGGCCGGTGACTCCTGGCCGGAGGTGGACCGGCAGCTGGCCGACGCGCTCGCGGACCGGACCTGCCGGGTCGACGCGCCGGGCGCGGAGATCCTCAAAGCACCGCTGCCGCTGCTCCGGCACATCGTCCGGCGGGTCGACCGCAGCGCGCGGCGGGACGATCGGCACAGCCTGCTGGCCGAGGTGTACCACCTGGGCCCGGTGCGGCCCGGGTGGTTCCACACGGACGGTTTCACCGCGGCCGCCGGGTATGTGCTGTGCCCGATGGAGCCCGGCGCCGCCTTGTCCGTCGTCGCCACCGAGGGCGACGGCCGGACCGACCTGACCCTGTCCTGGTGGGACGGTCCCGGGATGGCCGAGCGGGTGGACGCCCTGCTCGACCGGCTCGGCGCGGCCCTGGTGCCGCAGGAAACCGGCTGACAGTCCGCGGAACCGTTGACCCGCACCGCCGATCGAGGGATCGGCCTGGCAACTCTCGGAAATTCCCCAGTACCGCTTCGAGTTCGATTGACACCTGGTTCGACCGGCTGCGACGGTCGGACCGGAGCATGAGATCCGAAGCCCGCTGTCCGGCTCGTCGCGAAGAAAGGGGTGCGGCGCATGACCAAGCGCGCACTGATCACCGGGATAACCGGGCAGGATGGCTCCTACTTGGCCGAACACCTGCTCGAGCAGGGATACCAGGTGTGGGGGCTCATCCGGGGCCAGGCGAACCCCCGGAAGTCGAGGGTGAGCAGGCTGCTGGGTGACGTGACCTTTGTGGACGGTGACCTGATGGACCAGGCCAGCCTGGTCTCCGCCGTGGACGCGGCGCAGCCGCACGAGGTCTACAACCTCGGTGCGATCTCGTTCGTGCCGATGTCCTGGCAGCAGTCGGAACTCGTCACCGAGGTCAACGGCATGGGCGTGCTGCGCATGCTGGAGGCCATCCGGGTGGTCAGCGGGCTGAGCGGCTCCCGCACGCCGACCGTGGACAACCAGATCCGGTTCTACCAGGCGTCCTCCTCCGAGATGTTCGGCAAGGTGGCCGAGACCCCGCAGCGCGAGACGACCACGTTCCACCCGCGCAGCCCGTACGGCGTGGCCAAGGCCTACGGGCACTTCATCACCCGGAACTACCGGGAGTCCTTCGGGATGTACGGGGTTTCCGGGATGCTGTTCAACCACGAGTCACCCCGGCGCGGCGCGGAGTTCGTGACCCGCAAGATCACCCTGGCGGTGGCCCAGATCAAGCTCGGCCTCCAGGACAAGCTGCGCCTCGGCAACCTGGACGCGGTACGCGACTGGGGGTACGCCGGTGACTACGTGCGCGCCATGCACCTCATGCTGCAGCAGCCCACTGCGGGCGACTACGTGGTCGGCACCGGCAAGATGCACTCGGTCCGGGACGCGGTGCGGATCGCTTTCGAGTGCGTCGGCCTGGATTGGCGCGACCACGTCGTGATCGACCCGGCGCTGGTGCGGCCGGCGGAGGTGGAGACGCTGTGCGCGGACAACACCCGCGCCCGCACCGAACTCGGCTGGGAGCCCGAAGTGGACTTCACCCGGCTGATGCAGATGATGGTGGAGTCGGACCTGCGGCAGGCCGAGCGGGAGCGCGAGTTCGGCGATCTCCTGGTGTCGGCGGGCTGGTAGCCCTCCCGCCGGTTTTCCGTTGAAAAGCACGAACCCCGCGGGGTTCGTGCTTTTCGCTTTTCCGGCATTGTCCTGGCACTACTAGGGATTTACCGATCCACCGGCGAGTGAGACTCGTCCCATGGCGTTCGCCGCGACGGATGGGTTGAGCTGACATGGGTGTTGACAGGACCGGTGGCAGTAGCAACGAGGAACAGCTCCGGAACTACCTGAAACGGGCCGGCGCGGATCTGCAGCGCACCCGCCGGCGGGTGCAGGAGCTGGAGGAAGCGAGTTCCGAGCCGGTGGCCATCATCGGGATGAGCTGCCGGTTCCCCGGCGGTGTCACCAGCCCGGAGGACCTGTGGCGGATGGTCGCGGAGGGCCGCGACGGCATCACCCCGTTCCCCGGCGACCGCGGCTGGCAGCTCGACGAGCTCGGCTCGTCGGCGACGCTTTCCGGTGGGTTCCTCCCCGACGCGAGCCGGTTCGACGCCGACTTCTTCGGCATCTCGCCGCGTGAGGCGCTGGCCATGGATCCGCAGCAGCGGGTGCTGCTGGAGACCGCGTGGGACGCCTTCGAGCGGGCCCGCATCGACCCGGCCACCATCAAGGGCACCCCGACCGGGGTCTTCGTCGGCGCGATGCCGCAGGACTACCGGGTCGGCCCCGGGGACAACGTCGAGGGCTTCCAGCTCACCGGCAACACCACCAGCGTGATCTCCGGCCGGCTGGCCTACTGCCTGGGCGCGGTGGGCCCGACCGTCACGGTGGACACCGCGTGCTCCTCTTCGCTCGTCGCACTGCACCTGGCCGCCCAGGCGCTGCGCGGCGGGGAGTGCTCCCTGGCCATCGCCGGCGGCGTCACGGTGATGCCCAGCCCGCTGACCTTCCTGGAGTTCAGCAAGCAGGGCGGCCTGGCCGCGGACGGCTACTGCCGTTCCTTCGCCGACTCCGCCAACGGAACCGGCTGGGCCGAGGGCGTCGGCCTGCTGGTGCTCGAGAAGCTGTCGGACGCGCGCCGCAACGGGCACCGGATCCTGGCCGTGGTGCGGGGTTCCGCGGTGAACTCCGACGGCGCGTCCAACGGCCTGACCGCCCCGAACGGCCCCTCGCAGGAGCGGGTGATCGAGCAGGCGCTGGCCAGCGCCCGGCTGGCCGCCGACCAGGTGGACGCGGTCGAGGCGCACGGCACCGGCACCACGCTCGGCGACCCGGTGGAGGCGCAGGCGCTGCTGGCCGTCTACGGCCGCAACCGCCCGGCCGCGCGGCCGCTGCTGCTGGGCTCGGTGAAGTCCAACCTCGGCCACACCCAGGCCGCGGCCGGCGTGGCCGGCGTCATCAAGATGGTGCTGGCGATGCGCCACGGTGTGCTGCCCCGGACGCTGCACGTGGACCGGCCGACGTCCCATGTGGACTGGAGCAGCGGCGCGGTCCGGCTGCTGACCGAGCGCACGCCGTGGCCGGAGACCGGAGAGCCGCGCCGGGCCGCGGTGTCGTCGTTCGGCCTGAGCGGCACCAACGCGCACACCATCATCGAGCAGGCCCCGGTCGAGGAGCCCGCGCCGCGTGCGGCGCCGGGTGCGGGCGCGCTGCCCCTGGTGCTGTCCGCGCGGACCCGGGATGCCCTGCGGGAGCAGGCCGAGCGCCTGCTGCCGCGGCTGTCGGAGGAAACCGCCGATCTGCGCGACCTCGCCTATTCGCTGGCGACCACCCGGACCGGGTTCGAGCACCGGGCGGTCGTGGTGGCCGGGGACCGCGAGGCCGCGGTCGCCGGGCTGTCGGCCGTGCGCGACGGCGCGGCCGGGGTGGCCGGGGTGGTTCGCGGTGCGGCCCGCGGCCGGCCGAAGCTGGCCGTCCTGTTCACCGGGCAGGGCGCGCAGCGGCTGGCCGCCGGCCGGGAACTGCACGGCCGGTTCGGTGTCTTCGCCGAGGCGTTCGACGCGGTGTGCGCCGAGTTCGACGCCCACCTGGACCGCCCGCTGCGCGAGGTCGTCTGGGGCGAGGACGTGGAGACCCTGGACCGGACCGAGTACGCGCAGCCGGCGCTGTTCGCCATCGAGGTCGCGCTCTACCGGCTGGCCGAATCCTGGGGCGTGCGCCCGGATTTTCTGGCCGGCCACTCGATCGGTGAGCTGGCCGCCGCGCACGTGGCCGGGGTGTTTTCCCTGGCCGACGCGGTCACCCTGGTCGCCGCCCGCGGCCGGCTGATGCAGGCGCTGCCCGCCGGCGGCGCGATGGTCGCCGTCCGGGCGGCCGAGGCCGACGTGCTGCCCCTGCTGGCCGGGCGCGAGGACGAAGTCGCGCTGGCCGCCGTCAACGGCCCCGAATCGGTGGTGCTCTCCGGCGACGAAGACGCGGTGCTGGACATCGCCGGTCACTTCGCGAAGTCGAAGCGGCTGCGGGTCTCGCACGCCTTCCACTCGCCGCGGATGGCGCCGATGCTGGCGGAGTTCCGCGCGGTCGTCGCCGGGCTGGACGCCCGTGAACCGCTGCTGCCGCTGGTGTCGAACCTGACCGGTGAGCCGGCCACGGTGGCCGAGCTGACGTCGCCCGGCTACTGGGTCGAGCACGTCCGCCGTCCGGTGCGGTTCGCCGCCACCGCCGCCTGGCTCCACGAGCACGGCGTGCACACTTTCCTCGAACTCGGGCCCGACGGCTCGCTCAGCGCGCTGGTCCGCGAGTCCGTGGCCGACGCCGCGGTGTTCGCGGCCCTGCGCCCGGGCCGGGCCGAGCAGGCCACCCTCACCACGGCGGTCGGCGGTCTGCACGCCTCGGGCGTGCCGGTCCGCTGGGAGAGCTACTTCGAGGGCACCGGGGCCCGCCCGGTCGACCTGCCCACCTATCCCTTCCAGCGCAAGCGGTTCTGGCCCAAGGACGCCTACCGCACGGCCGGCGACCTGCGGGCGGCCGGACTGGGGCCGACCGGGCACCCGCTGCTGTCCGCCGCGGTCGTGCTGGCCGGCGCGGACGGCCAGCTGCTGACCGGCAGGCTGTCCGCGCAGACCCAGCCCTGGCTGGCCGATCACCTGGTGCGCGGCAGCCTGCTGCTGCCCGCTACCGCCCTGCTGGAGCTGGCGGTCCGGGCCGGCGACGAGGTCGGCTGCGATCACGTGGCCGAGCTGACCCTGGCCGCGCCCGTGGTGCTGCCCGAGCGGGGCGGCGTGCAGGTGCAGGTGTGGATCGGTGCGCCGGACGCCGCCGGGCTGCGCGCGCTCACCGTCTACGGCCGTCCGGACGACGCCGACGACCACCCGTGGACCGAGCATGCCACCGGGCTGCTCGGCGCCGCCCCGGCCGTGGCCCCCGAACCCGTCGAGTGGCCGGCGGACGCCGAACCGGTCGACACCGAAGACCTGTACGAGCGGCTGGCCGACGACGGCTTCGGCTACGGCCCGGCGTTCCGCGGCCTGCGGGCCGCCTGGCGGCAGGGCACGGACGTGTTCGCCGAGGTGACCCTGCCGGAGGCGGTGACCGGTGACGTCGGCGCGTTCGGCATCCACCCGGCGCTGCTTGACGCGGCGCTGCACGCGCTGCCGTTCGTGGACCTGGGCACCACCCGGGGCGGGCTGCCGTTCGCCTGGAGCGACGTCCGCCTGCACGCCACCGGTTCCACCACCGTCCGGGTCCGGCTCCGCCCGGTCCGCGAGGGCGTGGCCGCGCTGGAGCTCACCGACCCGGCCGGGGCGCCGGTGCTCTCGGTGGGGTCGCTGGCCGTGCGCGCGCCGGTCGCGGCCGGCGCCGCGGCCACCGGCCGCGACCTGTACCGGCTGGACTGGACGGCCCTCCCGGCCGAAGCGCCCGGGACCGCCGGATCGATCGCGGTGCTCGGCGACGACCCCTTCGGGCTGGACTTCCGGACCACCGACACCGCGCCGGGCGTGGTGCTGCGTCCGGTCGCCGGGCCGGCCGGTCCCGGGGCCGTGCACGCCCTGACCGCCGAGGTGCTCGCCGACCTGCAGAACTGGCTGTCCGAGGGCGCGCCGGGCCGGCTGGCCTTCGTGACCCGGGGCGCGGTCGGCCCCGAGCCCGCCGATCTGGCCGGGGCGGCCGTGTGGGGCCTGGTCCGGGCCGCGCAGGCCGAGCACCCGGGCCGGTTCGTGCTGCTGGACCTCGACGCCGACGCGGACTCCGCCGCGATGATCCCGGTGGCGCTGGCCACCGGGGAGCCGCAGCTGGCCATCCGCGGCGGCGGCCTGCTGGCCGCCCGGCTGGCCCGCGCCACCGAGGAGCCGGACGTCACCGCCGAGGACGTCGCCTGGCCGGAGTCGGGGACCGTGGTGATCACCGGCGGAACCGGCGGCCTGGGCGCGGTGCTGGCCCGGCACCTGGTGACCGAGCGCGGCGTGCGGCGGCTGCTGCTGCTGTCCCGCCGGGGCGCGGGCGCCCCCGGGGCCGGCGGGCTGCTGACCGAGCTGACCGAGGCCGGCGCCGATGTCACCGCGGTGGCGTGTGACGCGGCCGACCGGGGCGCGCTGACCGAAGCACTGGCGGGGGTGCCGGCCGAACACCCGGTGACGGCGGTGGTGCACACCGCCGGCGTGCTGGACGACGGGATGGTCGGATCGCTGACCCCCGAGCGGCTGTCGGCGGTGCTGCGGCCCAAGGTGGACGCCGCCTGGAACCTGCACGAGCTCGCCGGCGACGTGGCGAAGTTCGTGCTGTTCTCCTCGGTCGCCGGGCTGACCGGCGCGGCCGGGCAGGCCAACTACGCGGCGGGCAACGCCTTCCTGGACGCGCTGGCCGCCCACCGGCGGGCGACCGGACGGCCGGCGCTGTCCCTGGCCTGGGGTCCCTGGGCCGGGGCCGGGATGGCCGCCGAGAGCGCGCACCGGCGGTTGCAGCGCACCGGCGTGCCGCCGCTGTCCGTGGCGCAGGGACTGGCCCTGTTCGACGCGGCCGAGCGGGTGGCCGCCCCCGTCGTCGCGCCGGTCCGGCTGGACCTGCCGGTGCTGCGGGCCGCGGGCGAGGTCTCGTCGGTGCTGCGCGGCCTGATCCGCGTTCCGGTCCGCCGCACCGCGGCCGCCGGCGCGGCGCTGGTGGCCGGGCTGGACGCCAAGCGGAGCCGGGAGGCCGTGCTGGACCTGGTCCGCACCCGGGTCGCCGGGGTGCTCGGACACGCGAACGCCGCGTCCGTCGACCCGGACCGCCCGTTCTCCGAACTCGGGTTCGACTCGCTGACCGCGGTCGAACTGCGCAACCAGCTCAGCGCCGCGACCGGGCTGCGCACCCCGGCCACGCTGATCTTCGACCACCCCACGGTGCGTGCGCTGGCGGCGTACCTGCTGGACGGACTGCTCGGCGCGGACACGCCGGAAACCGTGGCCACCGGCTCCCGCGACCATGCCGACGACCCGATCGTCATCGTCGGCATGGACTGCCGCTACCCGGGCGGGGTGCGCTCGCCGGAGGACCTGTGGCGGGTCGTCACCGAAGGCGTGGACGTCATCTCCGGGTTCCCGGTCAACCGGGGCTGGGACCTCGGCGCCCTCTACGACCCGGACCCGGACCACCCGGGCACCTGCTACACCCGCAGCGGCGGTTTCCTGCACGACGCGGGAGAATTCGACCCGGCCTTCTTCGGCATGAGCCCGCGGGAGGCGCTGGCCACCGACTCGCAGCAGCGGCTGCTGCTGGAGGTGTCCTGGTCGGCCGTCGAGCGCGCCGGCGTGGACCCGCTCTCGCTGCGCGGCAGCCGCACCGGCGTGTTCGCCGGCGTGATGTACGGCGACTACAGCACGGTTCTCTCGGACGCCGAGTTCGAGGGGTACCGCGGCACCGGCAGCTCCACCAGTGTCGTCTCCGGCCGGGTGGCCTACACCCTGGGGCTGGAGGGCCCGGCCGTCACGGTCGACACCGCGTGCTCGTCCTCGCTCGTCGCGCTGCACTGGGCCATGCAGGCGCTGCGCGCCGGTGACTGCGACCTGGCCCTGGCCGGCGGCGTCACGGTGATGGCCTCGCCCGGCGCGTTCATCGAGTTCGCCCGGCAGCGCGGGCTGTCCCCGGACGGCCGCTGCAAGGCCTACTCCGACGCGGCCGACGGCGTGGCCTGGTCCGAGGGCGTCGGCGTGCTGGTGCTGGAACGGCAGTCCGACGCGATCCGCCACGGTCACCACGTGCTGGCCGTCGTCGCGGGTTCGGCCGTGAACTCCGACGGCGCGTCCAACGGCCTGACCGCGCCCAACGGGCCGTCGCAGCAGCGGGTGATCCGCCAGGCGCTGGCGTCCGCCGGACTGTCCACTTCGGACGTGGATGTCGTGGAGGGGCACGGCACCGGCACCACGCTGGGCGATCCGATCGAGGCCCAGGCGGTGCTGGCGACCTACGGCCGGGACCGGGAGACCCCCGTGCTGCTGGGTTCGGTCAAGTCCAACCTCGGGCACACCCAGGCCGCGGCCGGGGTGGCCGGGGTGATCAAGATGGTGCAGGCGATGCGCCACGGCGTCGTCCCGCGCACCCTGCACGTCGACGCACCTTCCTCCCATGTGGACTGGACGGCCGGCGCGGTGGACCTGCTGCGCGAGCAGGCGGAGTGGCCCGCGGCCGGCCGGCCGCGCCGGGCCGCGGTCTCCTCCTTCGGGTTCAGCGGCACCAACGCCCACGTCATCCTCGAACAACCGGCCGTCGTGGCGCCGGCCGAGACCAGGCCGCCGGTGTGTGCGCCCTGGCTGCTTTCCGCGCGGTCCGGTGGCGCGCTGCGCGACCAGGCCGCCCGGCTGGCCGCCCGCCTCACCGCCGATCCCGGGCTCGACCCCACCGACGTGGCGTTCTCGCTGGCCACCACCCGCTCCCGGTTCGAGCACCGGGCCGCGGTGCTGGCCGAGGACACCGAGGGCAGGCTGCGGGCCCTGACCGCATTGGCCGACGACCGGCCCGACCCGGCATTGGTGGCCGGGGAACCGGCCGGTGGCCGGCTGGCCCTGCTCTTCGCCGGCCAGGGGAGCCAGCGGCCGGGGATGGGCCACGAGCTCTACCGGCGGTACCCGGCTTTCGCGGCCGCGTTCGACGCGGTGGCCGAAGCGCTGGCCCCGCAGCTCGACCGGCCACTGGCCGAGGTGCTGTTCGCGGCGCCCGGCTCGGCCGAGGCCGAGCTGCTCGACACGACCGGCTGGGCGCAGCCCGCGCTGTTCGCGCTGGAGGTGTCGCTCTTCCGGCTGCTGGAGTCCTGGGGTGTCGAGCCGGACCGGCTGGCCGGCCATTCGATCGGCGAGATCGCCGCGGCGCACGTGGCCGGGGTCTTCTCGCTCGCCGACGCGGCGACGTTGATCGGCGCGCGGGGCCGCCTGATGCAGGCGCTGCCGTCCGGCGGCGCGATGGTCGCGGTGCAGGCCGCCGAGGACGAGGTGGCCGCGCTGGCCGACGGCGAGACCGTGGACGTCGCGGCCGTGAACGGACCGCACTCGGTGGTACTGTCCGGCGACGAGGACGCGGTGCTGGCCGCCGCGGCCACCTTCGCCGGGCAGGGCCGCCGCACCAAGCGGCTGCGCGTCTCGCACGCCTTCCACTCGCCCCGGATGGACGCCATGCTGGCCGGCTTCCGGGCCGTGGTGGCCACCCTGACCTTCCACCCGCCGCGCATCCCGGTCGTGTCCGCCCTGACCGGCGAGCCCGCCACCGCCGAGCAACTCGGCGATCCGGAGCACTGGGTGCGGCACGTGCGTGCCACCGTGCGCTTCGCCGACGCTGTCCGCGCCATGGCCGCCCAGGGGGTGACCACCTTCGCCGAGCTGGGCCCGGACGGCGTGCTCTCGGCCATGGTGCAGGACATCCTGGCCGGCCAGGCGGACGAGGCCGGCTGCGTGCCCGTGCTGCGGGCCGACCGGGACGAGGAGACCGCGCTGCTCGGTGCGCTCGGCGCCCTGCACACCGCCGGCGTGGACCTCGACTGGCGGGCCTTCTTCGCGGGCCGCGACGCCCGCTGGGTCGACTTGCCCACCTACGCCTTCCAGTACGAGTCCTTCTGGCCGCAGGCCACCGCCCGGACCGCGGCCGACCCGGCCGACGACCGGTGGTGGGCGGCGGTGGAGCGGGGCGACGCCGGGGAACTGGCCGAGGTCATCGGGCTGGGTGACGCCCAGCGCGCGGCCCTGGACTCGGTGCTGCCGGCGCTGTCGAACTGGCGGCAGCACCGCGCCGAACGAGCCCGGCTGGACACCTGGCGCTACCGGGTGGACTGGGCGCCGCTGGCGATCGAGCCCGGCCCCCTGTCCGGCGACTGGGTGCTGGTCACCACCGGCGACGAACCGGAGCTGGCCGCCGCACTCGCCGAGCGGGGCGCGCAGGTGCGCACGCTGCTGCTGACCGAGTCCGATGTGGACAGTGCGGGGCCGGCCGAGCGGATCGGCCCGTGCGACGGCGTGGTCGCCGTCCTCGGCTCCGCGGAGGACGCCGCCGGGCTGCCGCTGGGCTTCGCGCTCGGTGTCACGCTGGCCCGGACCGTCTCGAGTCCACTGTGGATCATCACCCGGGACGCGGAAACCGATCCGGGGCAGGCGATGCTCTGGGGGCTCGGCCGCACCGCGGCGCTGGAGTACCCGCAGACCTGGGGCGGCCTGATCGACGTGCCCGCCGAGCTCGACGCCGACGACGCCCGCTCGGTCGCCGCCGTGCTGTCCGCACCGGACGGCGAGGACCAGCTCGCCGTCCGCGGCGGGGCGGTGTCCGGCCGGCGGCTGGTGCACCACCCCGGCGCCGTCCGGGAACCGGCCGGGGAGTTCACCGCCCGCGGCACCGTGCTGGTCACCGGCGGCACCGGCGGCCTGGGTGGCGAGGTGGCCCGCTGGCTGGCCCGCCACGGCGCGCAGCGCCTCGTCCTGACCAGCCGCCGCGGCCCGGATGCGCCCGGCGCGGCCGGATTGCGGGCCGAGCTGACCGAGCTCGGCGCGGACCACGACCTCGCCGTCGACATCGTGGCCTGCGACGTCGCCGACCTCGACGCGCTGCGCGCGGTGCTGGACGGCATCCCCGAGGACACCCCGCTGACCGGCGTGGTGCACACCGCCGGCGTCGCCGACCGCGCTCCATTGGCCGAGGCCGGCCTGACCGACCTGGCCGCCACCGTATCGGCCAAAGCCGTCGGCGCGGCCAACCTCGACCACCTGCTCGGCGACCGCGAGCTGGACCTGTTCGTGCTGTTCGGCTCGATCGCCGGGGTGATCGGCAGCGGGGGCCAGACCGGGTACAGCGCGGCCAACGCCGCCCTCGACGCCCTCGCCCGGCGGCGGCACGCCCGCGGCCTGACCGCCACCTCGATCGCCTGGGGCCCGTGGGCCGGATCCGGCATGGCCGCGCAGGACGCCGGGACCGGCACCCTGGCCCGCCGGGGGCTGGCCTTCCTGCCGGTGCGCTCCGCGCTGGCCGAGCTGGACCGCGTGATCGCGCACCGGGACGTGACGGTGACCGTCGTCGACGTGGACTGGGCCACCTACGTCCCGGTGTTCACCGCGGCCCGGCCCAGCGCCCTGCTGACCGGCCTGCCGGAGGCGCGGGCACTGACGGCGCCGGGCGCCGGGAACTCCGTGTGGGCGGCCGAACTCGCAGGGAAGTCACCCGAGGACCAGGAGCGGCTGCTGGTCGAGCTGGTTCGCGGCGAGGCGGCGGCGGTGCTCGGGCACGGCTCGGCCGACGCGGTCTCCGAGCGCCGCGCGTTCCAGGACGTGGGGTTCGACTCGCTGACCGCGGTCGAGCTGCGCCGGCGGCTGGTCAAGCTCACCGGCTGCGCCCTGCCCAGCACGCTGGTGTTCGACTACCCGACCCCGCGCGCACTGGCCGGGTACCTGCGGGAGCAACTGCTGGACGACGTCGCCGCGGCCGCCCCGGTGGCCGCCGCGGCCGGGGCCGGCGCCGACGAGCCGATCGCCATCATCGGGATGAGCTGCCGCTTCCCCGGCGGCGTGCACACTCCGGAGCAGCTGTGGGAACTGGTGCTCGGGGGCGTGGACGCGATCAGCGGGTTCCCGGTCGGCCGCGGCTGGGAAGGCGCCGTCACCTTCGACCCGGACCCGGACCGGGGCGGCGGCACCGTTACCACCCAGGGCGGGTTCCTGCACGATGCCGGTGACTTCGACCCGGGCTTTTTCGGCATCTCCCCGCGGGAAGCCCTGTCCATGGATCCCCAGCAGCGCCTGCTGCTGGAGACGACCTGGGAGGCGTTCGAGCGGGCCGGGATCGACCCGCACACGCTGCGGGGCAGCGGCACCGGCACCTTCGTCGGCTCCAGCTACCAGGAGTACGGCGGCCGGGGCAACGCCGAACTGGAAGGCCACGCCGTCACCGGCCAGATCCCCAGCGTGCTCTCCGGCCGGCTGGCCTACGTGTTCGGGCTGGAGGGGCCGGCGGTCACCGTGGACACCGCGTGCTCGTCCTCGCTGGTCGCGCTGCACCTGGCCTGCCAGTCGCTGCGCAACGGCGAGACCACGATGGCCATCGCCGGCGGGGCGACCGTGATGACCAACCCCGGCCCGTTCGTCGCCTTCTCCCGCCAGCGCGGCTTGGCCGCGGACGGCCGGTCCAAGGCGTTCTCCGCTTCGGCCGACGGCATGGCGCTGGCCGAAGGCGTCGGCATCCTGCTGGTCGAGCGGCTGTCCGACGCCCGGGCCAACGGGCACCCGGTGCTGGCCGTGGTGCGGGGGAGCGCGATCAACTCCGACGGCGCGTCCAACGGGCTGACCGCGCCCAACGGCCCCTCCCAGCAGCGGGTGATCCGGCAGGCGCTGGCCAACGCGCACCTCGCCGTCACCGAGATCGACGTGGTGGAGGCGCACGGCACCGGCACCCCGCTGGGCGACCCGATCGAGGTGCAGGCGCTGCAGGCCACCTACGGCCGGGACCGGGACACCGGGCACCCGCTGTGGCTGGGTTCGATCAAGTCCAACATCGGGCACAGCCAGTCCGCCGCCGGCGTGGCCAGCGTGATCAAGATGGTGATGGCGCTGCGCGAGGGCGTGCTGCCCAGAACCCTCTACGCCGAAGACCCCTCGCCGCACATCGACTGGAGCGACGGCACCGTGGTGCCGCTGACCGAGCCGGTCGCCTGGGCCACCGACGGGCGCCCGCGTCGGTGCGCCGTGTCGTCGTTCGGCGTCAGCGGCACCAACGCGCACACCGTGCTGGAGCAGGCCCCGGCCCCGGCGGAGCAGCCGGCGGACCCCGAGCCCGCGGCCGCCGCGGCGGACCGGCCGGTGCCGTGGGTGCTTTCCGCCCGCAGCCCGGCCGCCCTGCGCGGGCAGGCCGAGAAGCTGCTGCCCGTGGCCGGGCACGACCCGGCCGCGGTCGGCCGCTCGCTGCTCACCTCGCGAGCGCGCCTGGAGCACCGCGCGGTCGTCGTCGGTGCCGGTGCCGAGCTGGCCGAGCACCTGAACGCCTACTCCCGTGGCGTCCGCGGTGGCGTGGTCGAGGGCGTGGCCGACGTGGACGGCAAGGTGGTGTTCGTCTTCCCGGGCCAGGGTTCGCAGTGGGCCGGGATGGGTGCGCGGCTGCTGGACGCCTCGCCGGTGTTCGCCGAGCGGATGGCCGAGTGCGCCGCCGCACTGGCCCCCTTCGTCGACTTCGCCCTGCTGGACGTCCTGCGCAGTGGCGCGGACCTGGACCGGGTGGAGGTGATCCAGCCGGCGTCGTTCGCGGTGATGGTGTCGCTCGCCGCGCTCTGGCAGTCCCGGGGCGTCCGCCCGGCCGCCGTGCTCGGGCACTCCCAGGGCGAGATCGCCGCCTCCGTGGTGGCCGGGGCCCTGTCGCTGTCCGACGGCTGCCGGGTCGTGGCCCTGCGCAGCCAGGCCATCGCCCGCCGGCTGGCCGGGCAGGGCGCCATGATGTCGGTGCCGCTGCCGGCCGCCGAGGTCACCGAGCGGATCGCGCGGTTCGGCGGCGGGGTGTCGGTGGCCGCGCTGAACGGCCCGCGCTCGGTCGTCGTCTCGGGCATCCCGGAAGCCGTCGACGAGCTGTTCGCCGAGCTCACCGCCGGGAACATCCGGGCCCGCCGCATCGACGTGGACTACGCCTCGCACTCGGCCCAGGTCGAGGAACTGCGCGAGGAGCTGCTGGCCGCACTGGCCGGGCTGGTGCCGCGGACCCCGGAGGTGCCGTTCTTCTCCACCCTCACCGGCGACTGGCTGGGCGAGCGGCCGCTGGACGCCGAGTACTGGTACCGGAACCTGCGGCAGACCGTGCGGTTCGAGCCGGCCGTGCGGGCGCTGCTGGCCCAGGGGCACCAGGCCTTCATCGAAACCAGCGCGCACCCGGTGCTGACCTTCGGCGTCCAGGAGACCGTGGACGACGCCGGGGAGCGGGCCGTGGTCGTGGGCACGCTGCGCCGGGACAACGACAGCTGGACGCGGGTGCTCACCTCCTTCGCCGAAGCCTTCGTGCGGGGCGTGCCGGTAGACCTGGCCGCCGAGTTCGCCGGCGGCGCGGCCACCGTCGAACTGCCCACCTACGCCTTCCAGCACGAGCACTACTGGCTCCCGCTCAACGCCGGCGCGACGGCCGCGGCCGACCCGGCCGACCAGGAGTTCTGGGACGCGGTCGAGCAGGCCGACGTCGACGCGCTCAGCGCCGGCCTCGCGGTGGACCGGGACTCGCTGGCCGCGGTGCTGCCCGGGCTGTCGTCCTGGCGCAAGCAGCGCCAGGACCGCACCACCGTGGACGGCTGGCGCTACCGGGTCGGCTGGACCCCGCTGGGCGCCACACCCCCGGCCACCCTGTCGGGCACCTGGCTGCTGGTCACCGCGGCCACCGGCGACAGCGCGGACGAGGAACTGGCCGCGGTGCTCACCGGGCACGGGGCCCAGGTGCGGCGGCTGGTGTTCGACGGCGAGCTGCCCGAACTGCCCGAACTGAGCGGCATCGTCTCGACCCTGGCCACCGCCGAGGAGCCGCACGACGAGCACCCCGCGCTGGCCCGCGGCCTGGCCCTGAGCGTGCAGCTCGTCCAGGCACTGGGCGCGGCCGGGATCGACGCCCCGCTGTGGTTGCTGACCCGCGGCGCGGTGGCCACCGGCCACGCCGACACCGTCACCAACCCGCTCCAGGCCCAGGTCCTCGGACTGGGCTGGACCGCCGCCGTGGAGCACCCGGAGCGCTGGGGCGGCGTGCTCGACCTGCCCGCCGAGCTGGACCGCCGCGGCGGCGACCGGCTGGCGGCTGTGCTGTCCGGCGCCACCGGCGAAGACCAGCTGGCCATCCGCGCCGCCGGCGTGTTCGGCCGCCGCGTGGTGCGGGCCCCGGCCGGCGACCGCGCGCCGGCGCGGACCTGGACCCCGCGCGGCACCACGCTGATCACCGGCGGCACCGGCACCCTGGCCCCGCACCTGGCCCGCTGGCTGGCCGAGCAGGGCGCCGAGCACATCGTGCTGACCAGCCGCACCGGCGCCGAGGCCCCGAAGGCCCGGCAGCTGCTGGCGGAGCTGGGCGAGACCGTCGAGGCGGTGGCCTGCGACGTCACCGACAAGGCGGCGCTGGCCGCCCTGCTGGCGCGGTTGCGGGCCGAGGGCCGGACCGTGCGGAACGTGGTGCACACGGCCGCCGTGATCGAGCTGCACACGCTGGCCGAGACCGACCTGGCCGCGTTCTCCCGGACCGTGCACGCCAAGGTGGTGGGCGCGCGCAACCTGGACGAGCTGCTCGACACCGACGAGCTCGATGCGTTCGTGCTGTACTCCTCCACCGCCGGCCTGTGGGGCACCGGCGCGCACGCCGCCTACGTGGCCGGCAACGCGTACTTGCACGCGCTGGCAGCCCACCGGCGCGCCCGGGGGCTGCGGGCCACCGCGCTGTCGTGGGGCATCTGGGCCGACGACCGCGAACTCGGCCGGGTCGACCCGGAGCAGATCGTGCGCAGCGGCCTGGTGTTCATGGCGCCGGAGCTGGCGCTGGAGGGTCTGCGCCGGGCCCTGGACGACGACGAGACCGCGCTGGCCGTGGCCGATCTGGACTGGGAGCGGTACTACCCGGTCTACACCGCCGTCCGGCCGACGCTGCTGTTCGACGAGCTGCCGGAGGTGCGGCGGCTCACCGAGGCCGCCGCCGCCACGGCCGCCACCGGCGCCGGCGGCGAGTTCGCCGCCCGGCTGCGCACGCTGCCCGAGGCCGAGCGCGCCCACCTGCTCCTGGAACTGGTCCGGGCCGAGGCCGCGGCCGTGCTGGGCCACGCGTCGGCCGACGCGCTGCCCGAGGACCGCGCCTTCCGCGACGTCGGCTTCGACTCGGTCACCGCGGTCGACCTGCGCAACCGGATCTCCGCCGGCACCGGCCTGACCCTGCCCGCCACCATGGTGTTCGACCACCCGACGCCGAGGCGGCTGGCCGGGTTCCTGGCCGCCACGATCACCGGCTCGGGTGCCGTCGAGCAGGCACCGGCCGTGGCCGGCGTGGACACCGGCGAGCCCGTCGCCATCATCGGGATGGCCTGCCGCTACCCGGGTGGCGCGAACACCCCGGAACGGTTGTGGGACCTGGTCGTGGGCGGCGTGGACGCCATCTCCGGCTTCCCGGCCGACCGCAACTGGCCGACCGACGCGCTCTACGACCCGGACCCGGACGCCGGCGGCAAGACCTATTCGGTGCAGGGCGGCTTCCTGCACGAGGCGGCCGAGTTCGACCCGGGCTTCTTCGGCATCTCGCCGCGGGAGGCACTGTCCATGGATCCGCAGCAGCGCCTGCTGCTGGAGACGGCGTGGGAGGCGTTCGAGCGGGCCGGGATCGACCCGCACACGCTGCGGGGCAGCGGCACCGGCACCTTCATCGGGGCCAGCTACCAGGACTACACCGCGGCCGTGTCCGGCGCGGTGGACAACGCCGACGGCCACATGATCACCGGCTCGCTGGGCAGCATCCTGTCCGGCCGGCTCTCCTACCTGTTCGGGCTGGAGGGCCCGGCGGTCACCCTGGACACCGCCTGCTCGTCGTCGCTGGTCGCCATCCACCTGGCCGCGCAGTCGCTGCGGTCGGGGGAGAGCAGCCTGGCGCTGGCCGGCGGGGTGAGCGTGATGGCGACGCCGGGGGCGTTCGTCGGCTTCTCGCGCCAGCGCGCACTGGCCACGGACGGCCGTTGCAAGGCCTACTCGGACCGGGCCGACGGCATGACCCTCGGCGAGGGCGTCGGCCTGGTGCTGCTGGAGAAGCTGTCCGACGCGCAGCGCAACGGGCACCGGATCCTGGCGGTGGTCCGGGGTTCGGCCACGAACCAGGACGGCGCGTCCAACGGCATGACCGCGCCCAGCGGCCCGTCCCAGCAGCGGGTGATCCGGCAGGCGCTGGCCAACGCGCGGCTCTCGGCGTCCGAGGTGGACGTGATCGAGGGCCACGGCACCGGCACCGCGCTGGGCGACCCGATCGAGGCCCAGGCCCTGCTGGCCACCTACGGCCAGGACCGGGAACGGCCGCTGCTGCTCGGCTCGGTGAAGTCCAACATCGGCCACACCCAGATGGCCTCCGGCGTGGCCGGCGTGATCAAGGTGGTGCAGGCGCTGCGGCACGGGCTGGTACCCAAGACGCTGCACGTGGACGAGCCCTCCACGCACGTCGACTGGAGCACCGGCTCGATCGAGCTGCCGTCCGGCAGCGTGCCGTGGCCGGAGAGCGGCCGGCCGCGCCGGGCCGGTATCTCGTCCTTCGGGCTGAGCGGCACGAACGTGCACACCATCCTCGAGCAGGCCCCGGAACCGGCCGCCGAAGCCGGCCCCGAGCCGGAGCCCGGCCTGGTGCCGGTCCCGCTGTCCGGCCGGACGGAAGCAGCGCTGCGCGCTCAGGCCGCCACCGTGCTGGACACCCTGGACGACGGCGTGTCGCCGGCCGTGCTCGGGTACTCGCTGGCCTCCACCCGGTCGGCCTTCGAACACCGTGCGGTGCTGCTGGCCGAGGACCACGACGAACTGCGGCGCGGCCTGGCCGCACTGGCCGGCGACCAGCCGGACGGCGGCGTGGTGCGGGGCACCGTGACGCGGGGCCGCACGGCGTTCCTGTTCGCCGGCCAGGGCAGCCAGCGGGCCGGGATGGGCCGCGAGCTGTACGAGCGCCACCCGGTGTTCGCCGACGCGCTGGACGCGGTGCTGGGGCACTTCGACCTGCCCCGTGCGCTGCGGGACGTGATGTGGGACGACGATTCCACGGCCCTCGACGAGACGGGGTACACCCAGCCGGCGTTGTTCGCCTTCGAGGTGGCGTTGTTCCGGTTGCTGGAGTCGTGGGGTGTGACGCCGGATTACCTGGCCGGGCATTCGATCGGTGAGATCGCCGCGGCGCACGTGGCCGGAGTGTTGTCGCTGGCCGATGCCTGTGCGTTGGTCGCTGCGCGGGGTGCGCTGATGCAGGCGCTGCCGTCCGGCGGCGCCATGGTGGCGGTGGAGGCCACCGAAGAGGAGGTGACCCCGCTGCTGACCGGCGGCGTGTCGATCGCCGCCGTCAACGGGCCCCGGTCGGTGGTCGTCTCCGGTGCCCAGGCGGCGGTGCTGGCTGTCGCGGCTGAGCTGGCCGGGCGGCTGGGCCGGCGCACCAAGCGGCTGAACACCAGCCACGCGTTCCACTCGCCGTTGATGGATCCGATGCTGGGCGAGTTCGCCGAGGTCGCGCGCGGCCTGACGTACGACGAGCCGCGGATCCCGCTGGTGTCCACGGTGACGGGAGCCGTGGCCACCGCCGACGTGCGGACGCCGGAGTACTGGGTGCGGCACGCGCGGGACGCGGTGCGCTTCGCCGACGGCGTGCGCGCGCTGGCCAAGCGTGACGTGCGGGTCTTCGTCGAGATCGGCCCGGCCGGCGTGCTTTCCGCCGCGGTGCGGGACGTCCTCGCCGACGCGGTGGCGCTGCCGCTGCAGCGCGCCGACCGGCCCGAGGTGGCCGCCCTGCTGTCCGGCGTGGCCGGGGTGCACGCCCACGGCGGCCGGCTGGACTGGGCGGCGGTCTTCGACGGCGGCACCCGCACGATCGAGCTGCCGACCTACCCGTTCCAGCACGAGCGTTACTGGCCGGTTGCCGCGCCTGCCGGCACCACGACCGGCGCCGGGGACGACGAGTTCTGGACCGCGGTCGACAACGCCGACACCGGGGCCCTGGCCGCCGGTCTCGGCCTCGATCAGGAGACCGTGGCCGCGATGGTGCCGGCGCTGAGCACCTGGCGCCGCCGCCGAACCGAGCGTTCGGCACTGGACAACCTGCGCTACCGCCCGGTGTTCACGCCGGTCAGCGGGCTCTCGGGCACGCCGTCGGGCCGGTGGCTGGTGCTGCTGCCCGCCGGGCTGGACCGGCCGGACTGGGTCGAGGAAGTCCTGCCCGGCGCCCGCACCTCGGTGGTCGGGGACGACGCCGACCTGAGCGGTGTCGAGGCCGACGGGGTGCTCTCGCTGCTGGCCCTCGCCGATACCCCGGACGACGCCGGCACCCTGCTGACCCGCACCACGAACGCGTTGCGGGAGCTGGGCCGGGCCCGCCTGTGGAGTGTCACCCGCGGCGCGGTCGCGGTGAACCGCACCGAGCGGCCGGACCCCGTGCAGGCCGCCCTGTGGGGGCTCGGCCGGGTCGCGGCCCTGGAACAGCCGTCCGGTTGGGGCGGTCTGGTCGACCTGCCCGCCGAGTTCGACCACACCACCGTGCGCCGGCTGCGGTCCGTGCTGGCCACCGGCCAGAGCGAGGACCAGGTGGCCATCCGGTCCTCCGGCGTGTTCGGCCGCCGCCTGGAGCACGCTCCGGCCACCGGCGAGACCCGGGCCTACACCCCGCGTGGCACCGTGCTGGTCACCGGCGGCACCGGCGGCCTGGGCGGACACCTGGCCCGCTGGCTGCTCGACGCCGGGGCCGAGCGCGTCGTGCTGGCGAGCCGGCGCGGCCCGGCCGCGCCCGGTGCCGCCGCACTGGCCGCGGAACTGGGGGAGCGGGCCGTCATCGTGGCCTGCGACGTCGCCGACTCCGGCGCGGTGGCCGCGCTGCTGGCCGGCCACCCGGTCACCGCCGTCTTCCACACCGCCGGGGTGCTGCGGGACGGCGTGCTGGACTCGCTCACGCCGGAGATGTTCGCCGACGTGCTGCGGGCCAAGGCGACCGCGGCCCGGGTGCTGCACGAGCAGACCGCCGGACTCGAGCTGGACGCGTTCGTCCTGTACTCCTCGACCAGCGGTGCGATCGGCGCGGCCGGCCAGGCCAACTACGCGGCCGCCAACGCCTACCTGGACGCACTGGCCTTGCAACGGCGGGCCGACGGCCTGCCCGCCACCTCGATCGCCTGGGGCCCGTGGGCCGGGTCGGGCATGGTGGCCGAGGCCGAAACGGTGGAGAACCGGGTCCGGCGGGGCGGCTTCCGGCCGCTGCAGCCGGAACCGGCCCTGGCCTCGTTGCGCCACGCCATCGAGCACGGGGACACCGAGTTGGCCGTCGCCGACGTGGACTGGGCCCGGTTCGCGCCCGCGATCACCGCGCTGCGTCCGGCGCCGCTGCTGGCCGACCTGCCCGAGGTGCGGGCGCTGGCCACGCCGGCCCCCGGCACCGCGGCGGCCCCGGACGTCCCGGCGGACCCGGCCGGGCTGCTGGACCTGCTGCGGGTGCGGATCGCGGCCGTGCTCGGGCACAGCGACGTGGCCGGGGTGGAAGCCGACCGGGCCTTCCGCGACCTCGGCTTCGATTCCCTGACCACGCTGGAGCTGCGCAACAGCGTGGCCGCGGCGACCGGGCTGACCCTGCCCGCTTCGCTCGTCTACGACTACCCGACCCCGCGCGACCTGGCCGGGCACCTGCACGCCGAGCTGTCCGGCGGCCGGCCCGAGAGCACCCCGGTGGTCATCGGGCCGCGGGACCACGACGTCGCCGACGACCCGATCGTCATCGTCGGCATGGGGTGCCGCCTCCCCGGCGGCGTCTCCTCGCCCGAGGACCTGTGGCGGCTGCTGGCCGACGGTGGCGAGGGCATCGTGCCCTTCCCCGCCGACCGCGGCTGGGACCTGGCCGAACTGCACCGGCGCTCGGCCACCGGCAAGGGCGGGTTCCTGCCGGACATCGCGGGCTTCGACGCCGACTTCTTCGGCATCTCGCCGCGTGAGGCGCTGGCCATGGACCCGCAGCAGCGGTTGCTGCTGGAGACGTCGTGGGAGGCGCTGGAGCGCTCCGGCATCGACCCGTCCGGGTTGCGGGGCAGCGACACCGGCGTGTTCGTC
The DNA here is from genome assembly GCF_000384295.1 of Amycolatopsis balhimycina FH 1894. Taxonomy (NCBI): domain Bacteria; kingdom Bacillati; phylum Actinomycetota; class Actinomycetes; order Pseudonocardiales; family Pseudonocardiaceae; genus Amycolatopsis; species Amycolatopsis balhimycina. The sequence goes on from NZ_KB913037.1 coordinate 84,204, forward strand.
GGCACCAACGGGCAGGACTACGTGTCCGTGCTGCGCCGGGCCACCGAGGACCTGGGTGGCCACGTGGCCACCGGCAACACGGCCAGCGTGATGTCCGGCCGGCTGTCCTACACGCTGGGCCTGGAAGGCCCGGCGGTCACCGTGGACACTGCCTGCTCGGCTTCCCTGGTCGCGCTGCACTGGGCCGGCCGCGCCCTGCGCGCCGGTGAGTGCTCGCTGGCCCTCGCCGGTGGTGTCTCGGTGATGTCCGGCCCCGGCTCGTTCGTGGAGTTCAGCCGCCAGGGCGGCCTGGCCGCCGACGGCCGCTGCAAGGCGTTCGGCGAAGGCGCCGACGGCACGGCGTGGTCCGAAGGCGCGGGCATCCTGGTGGTGGAACGCCTCTCCGACGCCGAGCGCAACGGCCACACCGTGTGGGCGGTGGTCCGCGGCACCGCGGTCAACTCCGATGGCGCCTCCAACGGCCTGACCGCCCCCAACGGTCCCGCGCAGCAGCGGGTCATCCGGGCCGCGCTGGCCGACGCCGGGCTGCGGCCGGCTGAGGTCGACGCGGTCGAGGCGCACGGAACGGGCACTGCGCTGGGCGATCCGGTCGAGGCGCACGCCCTGATGGCCGGCTACGGCCGGGACCGGGAGCGCCCGCTGCTGCTCGGTTCGGTCAAGTCCAACCTGGGCCACACCCAGGGCGCAGCCGGCGTGGCCGGGGTGATCAAGATGGTGCTGGCCATGCGGCACGGCGTGCTGCCCGCCAGCCTGCACGCCGCCGAGCCTTCCCCGCACGTGACCTGGGACGGTTCGGTCGAACTGGTGCAGCAGCCCCGTGGCTGGCCGGAGACCGGACGGCCCCGCCGGGCCGGCGTCTCGGCCTTCGGGGTCAGCGGCACCAACGCCCACGTGATCATCGAACAGGCCCCGGCCGTCGAAGCAGCCGTCGCCGAGGACCCCGCGGTGGTGCCGTGGCCGGTCTCGGCCCGGACGCCCGAGGCGGTGCGCGACCAGGTGGCGGCGCTGCGCGCGCTGTCCGGCGTCAGCCGCGCCGCGGCCGGGCGGACCCTCGGCACCGGCCGGGCCGCCTTCGGTCACCGGGCCGCGCTGCTGGCCACCGAAGACGGTGTGGTCGAGCTGGCCACGGGTACGGCCGGGACCGGGCGGACGGCGTTCCTGTTCGCCGGGCAGGGCAGCCAGCGGGCCGGGATGGGCCGCGAGCTGTACGAGCGCCACCCGGTGTTCGCCGACGCGCTGGACGCGGTGCTGGGGCACTTCGACCCGGCACTGCGCAAGATCATGTGGACCGACGACCCGGACGTCGCCGAAGCCCTCGACGAGACGGGGTACACCCAGCCGGCGTTGTTCGCGATCGAGGTGGCGTTGTTCCGGTTGCTGGAGTCGTGGGGTGTGACGCCGGATTACCTGGCCGGGCATTCGATCGGTGAGATCGCCGCGGCGCACGTGGCCGGAGTGTTGTCGCTGGCCGATGCCTGTGCGTTGGTCGCTGCGCGGGGTGCGCTGATGCAGGCGCTGCCGTCCGGCGGGGCCATGGTTTCGGTGCGCGGCTCCGAGGCCGACGTCGCCGGGCACCTCGGCGAGGACGTCGCCGTCGCGGCGGTCAACGGGCCCGAGTCGGTGGTGCTGGCCGGGACCGAGGACGCGGTGCTCCAGGCGGCCGGCCGCCTGGAGGCCGCCGGCCACAAGGTCCGCCGCCTGCGGGTCAGCCACGCCTTCCACTCGCCCTTGATGGATCCCGTGCTGGCCGAGTTCGCGACGGTGGCTCAGGGCCTGACCTACCACGAACCGCGGATTCCGCTGGTGTCCACGGTGACCGGGGCGATGGCGACGGACGAGCTGCGGACGCCCGAGTACTGGGTGCGGCACGCGCGGGACGCGGTGCGCTTCGCCGACGGCGTGCGGACCCTGGCCGAGGCGGGCGTGCGGACCTTCGTGGAGATCGGCCCGGACGGCACCTGCTCGGCCATGGCCGGGCACTGCTTCGCCGGCCTGAGCCCGGAACCGGTGGCCTTGCCGACGCTGCGCGCAACCGGTGAGGAGCCCGCGCTGGCCGCGGCGCTGGCCCGCCTGCACGTGTGCGGGGTGGCCGTCGACTGGGCCGCTTACTTCGCCGGGACACCGCTGGCCGACCTGCCGACCTACCCGTTCCAGCGCGAGCGCTACTGGCCGGAGACGACCACCGGCACGTCCGCCGCCGACCCGCTGGACGCCGAGTTCTGGACCGCGGTGGACACCGCCGACGTGGACTCGCTGGCCGCCACCCTGGAGCTGGACGGCGAGTCGGTGGGCGCGGTGCTGCCGGCGCTGGCGAAGTGGCGGCGCAACCGGCACGAGCTGACCGCGACCGGCCGGTGGCACTACCGGGTGGACTGGGAGCCGGTGCGGCCCACGGCCGAACCGGACGGACGCTGGCTGGTGCTGGCCCCGGACGGCTGGGCGGACGACGCCTGGTTCGTCGCGGTGGCCGCCGCGCTCCCGGGCGCCGACGTGGTGTCCACACCGGACGGAGTCGCGAGCGGGTACGCCGGGGTGCTGTCCCTGCTGGGCGTCGCCGACGATCCGCTGGCCCTGCCCGCGGGGTGGCCGGCCGAACTGTCCGAAGTGGACGCGCCGCTGTGGTGCGTCACCCGGCAGGCCGTGGCCGTGCACGACGAGTCACCCGCGCCGGGCCAGGCCGCGCTCTGGGGCCGGGGCCGCGTCACCGCGCTGGAGCACCCGGACCACTGGGGCGGCCTGCTCGACCTGCCGGCCACACTGGACCCGGAGACGCTGGCCGCGTTGCCGGCCGCACTGGCCGCGGGCGAGGACCAGCTGGCCCTGCGCGGCGGGCAGCTGCTGGCCCGCAGGCTGACCCGGGCCACCGGTCCGGCCGCCGGGCCGTGGCGGCCCAGCGGCACCGTGCTGGTCACCCCGGCCGTGGCCGGCTTGGCCGGCTGGCTCACCGAACACGGCGCCGAGCGGGTCCTCACCTGGGATCCGGCCTCGCCGGTGGACCTGCCCGAGGACCTGAGCGCGGTGCTGGTCGCGCCCTCGGCGACGGCCGACGTGGCCGAGGCGGCGCGCGAGCTCGGCGAGCTGGATCGCCTGCTGGCCGGGCGGGACCCGCTGTTCGTGGCGATCGGCTCCGTCGCCGGCGCCTGGGGGGTGCTCGGCCGGGGAGCGCAGGCGGCCGTCGACGCCTATCTGGCCGCACTCGCCCGGCGGCGCGGCGGCCTGGCCGTGGCGCTGGCCGCGTGGACCGACGCCGAACCGGAGCTGGCCAACCACCTGCGGCTCACCGGCCTGCCGCCGATGGATCCGCAGCTCGTGCCGGCCGCGCTCGGCCGGGCGATCGGCGCCGGCGCGGCGGAAACCGTGCTGGCCGACGTGACCTGGGAACAGTTCGCCCCGGCGTTCACAGCGAAGCGGCCCAGCCGCCTGCTGACCGGCGTCCCGGAGGCCCGGGCCGCGCTGGAGGCGGCCGAACGCGACCGGGTGGACCCGGCCGAGGTGGCCGGGGAACTGCGGCGCACCCTGCTGGACCTGCCGGCCGGGGACCGCCTCGGCCACGTGCTCGGCCTGGTGCGCGGCGAGGTCGCGGTGGTGCTGGGCCACCCCGGGACCCAGCGGGTCGAGGCCGACCGGCCCTTCAAGGACCTCGGGTTCGACTCGCTGACCGCGGTGGACCTGCGGACCCGGCTGAGCGGCACGACCGGGCTGGATCTCCCGGTCACCCTGGCCTTCGACCACCCGACCTCGGCCGCGCTGGCCGAGCACGTGCTGAGCGAGCTGCTGCCGGACTCCGGCACCGGCGGCGCGGACGAAGCACAGCTGCGGGCGCTGCTGAATTCGGTGCCGTTGCAACGGCTGCAGGACATCGGGGTGCTGGAACCGCTGCTGCGGCTGGCCGACGGCCACCCCGACCACCGCCACGACGTGCCGGAACCCGACGACGACGGCGCCATCGACGAGATGGATCTCGACGACCTGGTGCAGGCCGCGTTGAACGGCCGGTCCGGCGACCTGACGCGCGACTGAAGGAGATCACCATGGCGGCATCCGGCGACAAGGTCGTCGAAGCACTGCGCGCGGCGATGAAGGAGACCGACCGGCTGCGCCGGCAGAACCGGCAGCTGCAGGCGGCAGCCAGGGAGCCCATCGCCATCGTGGGCATGGCCTGCCGCTACCCCGGTGGGGTGCGCTCGCCGGAGGACCTGTGGCGGCTGGTCGCCGAGGGCGTCGACGCCGTCGGCGAGATGCCGGCGGACCGCGGCTGGGACCTGGACGCGCTGTACCACGGTGGCCCCGACGGCACCGGCGAGAGCGTCACCCGCCAGGGCGGGTTCCTGGAGAACGTGGCGGACTTCGACCCCGGGTTCTTCCGCATCTCGCCCAATGAGGCGATGGTGATGGACCCGCAGCAGCGGCTGATGCTCACCGTCGCCTGGGAGGCCGTGGAACGAGCCGGCATCGACCCGCTTTCGCTGCGCGGCAGCGACACCGGCGTGTTCGTGGGCGGCGGCAGCGGCGACTACCGGATGCCCCACGGGCACGTGGACTGGCAGACCGCGCAGTCGGCCAGCCTGCTCTCCGGCCGGCTGGCCTACACCTTCGGCCTGCAGGGCCCGACCATGTCCGTGGACACCGGGTGCTCGTCCTCGCTGGTCTCGCTGCACTTGGCGGTGCAGGCGCTGCGCGCCGGCGAGTGCTCGATCGCGCTGGCCGGTGGCGTCATGGTGATGTCCACCCCGGCCGGGTTCACCGAATTCTCGGCGCAGGGCGCCCTGTCCCCGGACGGCCGCTGCAAGGCGTTCTCCGACAGCGCCGACGGCACCGGCTGGGCCGAGGGCGCGGGGATACTGCTGGTCGAACGGCTGTCCGACGCGCAGCGGCTCGGGCACCCGGTGCTGGCCGTGGTGCGCGGCTTGGCCGTCAACCAGGACGGCACCTCGAACGGCTTGACCGCGCCCAGCGGCGGCGCCCAGCAGAAGGTGATCCGCGCGGCGCTGGCCGCCGCCGGGCTCGGCCCGGACGGGATCGACGTCCTGGAGGCCCATGGCACCGGCACCAAGCTGGGTGACCCGATCGAGGCCCGTTCCCTGCTGGCCACCTACGGCCGGACCGAGCGGGACCACCCGCTGCTGCTCGGGTCGGTCAAGTCCAACATCGGGCACACCCAGGCCGCCTCCGGCGTCGCCGGCGTGATCAAGATGGTGCTCGCGCTGCGCCACGGCGTGGTCGCGCGCACGCTGCACGTGACCGAGCCGTCGTCGCACGTGGACTGGTCCTCCGGGGCGCTGCAGCTGCTCACCGAACCGGCCGGGTGGCCGTCGGTGGACCGGCCGCGCCGGGCCGCGGTGTCGTCGTTCGGGGCCAGCGGCACGAACGCGCACGTGATCCTGGAGGAGGCGCCGGCCGAGCCGGTGGTGGCCGAGCCCCCGCCGGTCGAGTGCGGTGTGGTGCCGTGGGTGGTGTCGGCCAAGACCGGCGAGGCCCTGGCCGAGCAGGTGGCCCGGATCCGCGAGTGCGCCGGTTCTCCCGTGGACGTCGGGTTCTCGCTGGCGACCACGCGGTCGGTCTTCGAGCATCGGGCGGTGTTGCTCGCCGGTGCCGGGGGAAGCGAGGTGGTGGCTTCCGGCGAGGCCACCGACGCCGTGGTGGGCCTGGTGTTCTCGGGCCAGGGTGCGCAGCGCGCCGGGATGGGCCGGGAGCTGGCGGCCCGGTTCCCGGTGTTCGCCCGAGCCCTGGACGAGGTGCTGGCCGAGCTCGCCGTCGACGGGCTGCGCGAGGTCATGGGGTCCGGGGAGGACCTCGAGCAGACCCGGTTCACGCAGCCCGCGTTGTTCGCGGTCGAGGTGGCGTTGTTCCGGCTCTTCGAGTCGTGGGGTGTCAAGCCGGCCTGCCTGGCCGGGCATTCCGTGGGGGAGATCGCGGCGGCGTACGTGGCCGGGGTGTTCTCGCTGGCGGACGCGTGTGCGCTGGTGGCGGCCCGTGGCCGGCTGATGCAGGCGTTGCCCGCCGGCGGGGCGATGGTGGCGGTGGGTGCGGCCGAGGACGTGGTGGCGCCGTTGCTGGCCGGTCGTGCGGACGAGGTGGCGATCGCGGCGGTGAACGGGCCGGCTTCGGTCGTGTTGGCGGGCGTCGAGCCGGTGGTGCTGGAGATCGCGGAGGTGTTGCGGGAGAACGGAAACCGGGTCAAGCGGCTGCCGGTGTCGCACGCGTTCCATTCGCCGTTGATGGAGCCGGTGCTGGCGGAGTTCCGGTCGGTGCTGGCGGGGTGTGGAGTCGCCCGAGCCGCGGATTCCCGTCTGGTGTCCAACCGTGACCGGTGCGCTGGTGACGGCTGGAGGTGTGCGACCCCGGAGTACTGGGGTGCGGCACGTGCGTGAGCGGTGCGGTTCGCCGACGGGGTGGCCGCGATGCGGGACGCCGGTGTGTCCGTGTTCGTCGAACTGGGGCCGGGAACGGGCCTGCGCGTCGATGGTCCACGAGATCGTCGTCGACGACCCCGACGGTTGGCGGTGATCCCGGCGTTGCGGGAGAACACCGGAGGAACGTTCGGTCGTCGCGGCGCTGGGGGCGCCTTCGTGGCCGGGGTGGAGATCGGCTGGCCTGCGTTCTTCGCGCCGGGCTGGGTGGCCGCCGGATCGACCTGCCGACGTATCCGTTCCAGGAGACGCGGTTCTGCCCGAAGACCACCACCCGGGCCGGCAAGGTGGCCGACTGGGGCCTCGTGGCCCGCCGGGCACCCCGCTGCTCGGCGCGGCCGTGCCGCTGGCCGACGACCAGGGCGCGGTGCTGACCGGCCGGCTCTCCGTGGCCACCCACCCCTGGATCGGCGACCACGTCCTCGGCGACGCCGTGGTGTTCCCGGGCACCGGCTTCCTGGAACTGGCCGTCCCGCGCGGCCGACCAGGTCGGCTGCCGGCAAGTGCAGGAGCTCACCTTGGCCGTCCCGATGGTGCTCGGGGCGGGGAAGCGGTCCGACGTCCAGGTCGTGGTGGGCGCCGCCCGACCGCGGCCGGCCGTCGCGACCTGCGGATCCACTCCCCGGCCCGCCGCCGCCCGGACAGCACGTGGACCCACCACGCCACCCCGGCGTGCTCGCGCCCGGGGAGATCCGCAGCGGCCAGGCGCCCCAGCGCAGTGGCCCCCGGCCGGTGCGGAAGCCGTGGCCATCGACGACTTCTACGCCCGGATGGCGGCCGGCGGCTGTCTACGGACCCGTCCTTCGAAGGGCTGCGCGCGCTGTGGCGGCGGGGCGAAGACCTGTACGCCGAGGGTGGAGTTCCGCAGGCAGCCCCAGGACGCGCGGCCGCTTACGGCCTCCACCCGGCGCTGCTGGACGCGGCCCTGCAGGCCAGCCTCGTTCTTCGCGGCCAAACGCGGGCAAGAACCTGATGCCGTTCTCCTGGAACGGCGTCAGCCTGCACGCCGCGGGCGCCACACCGTGCTGCGGGTGCGCTGGCAGGGTGACGGCGACTCGTTCACCCTCTCGCCACCCGACGTGGCGGGCAACCCGGTGCTTTCGTCGAGTCCCTGGTCCTGCGCGCGCCCACCGGCCGGATCTCGGCCGCGCCTTCCCGCGCGGGACGCGTTGCTGCGGGCTGCACTTCGCGCCACTCTCCCCTGCCGGAGGCGGCCGAGGTCCCGGCCCGGAACTGGGCGGTCATCGGCCCGGACACCTTCGGTCTGCGGTCCGTTGTGGACCGCTCGCGCCGCCGGTTCGCCGGGTGAGCTCGCCGAGTCCGGTGTGGTGCCGGACTGGGCACTTGGTCCAGATCGCCGGCGGGGACGGTGGCGCCGGGCCGTCCGTGGCCCACGAAGCCGCGGCCCCGCGGTGCTGGGCGTGCTTCAGGACTGGCTGGCGCGGCCCGAGCTGGAGCCGGCCAAGCTGGTCGTGGTGACCCGGGTGCGGTGGACGAGGTGACCGATCCGGCGGCGGCTGCCGTGTGGGGTTGGCTGCGCAGTGCGCAGTCCGAGCACCCCCGGCCGGTTCGTGCTGCTCGACCTCGGACGCGCCGGCGGCCCGCCCTGCTGCCCGGCTGGCCGCGTGCCGTGTTCGTGGACGAGCCCCAGGTGGCCGTGCGGGACGTGTGTCGTGCGGGTGGCCCGGCTGGCGCGGTTGGCGACGTCGTCCGTCGCTGGTGCCCGCCGTCGGGGGAGTGGGCGGCTGGACAGCAAGCACTCCGGCAGCCCTGGACGACCCTCTGCCTGGCCCCGGTCGCCGAGGGAGCCGAAGCCGCTGCGCGACCGGGAGGTCCGGGTGCGGATCACCGCGACCGGCATCAACTTCCGCGACGTGCTCAACGCGCGCTCGGGCTCTACCCCGGCCCGGCCGGTCCGCTGGGCTCCGAGATCACCGGCGTGGTCACCGAGAGATCGGCCCGGACGTGACCCGGGCTGCCCGTCGGCGACCGGGGTCATGGGCATCTCGCCCGGCGGCATCGGCTCGGCTCCCGTCGTGGTCGACGAGCGGATCGTGGATCCGCGTGCCGGAGGGCTGGGCCGACGAGACGGCGGCCTCGGTGCCGTTGCGTTCCTCACTGCCTTCTACGCCTTCACCCGACCTGGCCGACCTGCGGGCCGGGCAGAAGGTATTGGTGCACGCCGGAACCGGTGGTGTGGGTATGGCCGCTGTGCAGCTGGCGAAGCATCTGGGGGCGGAGGTGTTCGCTACGGCGAGCCCGGCCAAGCAGGACACGGTGCGGGCTATGGGTATTCCCGATGATCACATCGCTTCTTCGCGTACGACGGACTTCGAGGGGGCGTTTGCGTCGCTGGCTGGTGCGGGTTTGGACGTGGTGCTGAATTCGTTGACCGGTGAGTTCATCGATGCTTCGTTGCGTCTGCTGAAGCCCGGTGGGCACTTCCTGGAGATGGGCAAGACCGACGTCCGGGAGAGCCCGCCGGGTGTCCGGTACCGGGCGTTCGACCTGTCCGAGGCCGGCCCGGACCGGATGGGCGAAATGCTGACCGCGCTGCTCGGGCTGTTCGCGCGGGGCGCGCTGGAGCCACTGCCGATCACCGCCTGGGACATCCGCCGCTGCCGGGACGCGTTCCGGTTCATGTCGCAGGCCAAGCACATCGGCAAGCTCGTGCTGACCATGCCACCGGTCTGGGACCGTGACGCGACCGTGCTGATCACCGGCGGCACCGGCGGGCTGGCCGCGCACCTGGCCCGGCACCTCGTCGCCCAGGGCCAGCGGCACCTGCTGCTGGCCGGCCGCCGCGGCCCGGCCGCGCCCGGCGCGGCCGAACTGGCGGCGGAACTGGGCGACGCCGTGACCATCGCCGCCTGCGACGTCAGCGACCCGGCCGCCGTGCGCGAGCTGATCGACGGCCGGACCATCACCGCGGTGGTGCACGCGGCCGGGGTGGTGGCCGACGGAGTACTCGGCTCGATCACCCCGGAGCGCCTGGACACCGTGCTGGCGCCCAAGGTGGACGCCGCCTGGCACCTGCACCAGGCCACCCTCGACCAGCCGCTGGCCGCGTTCGTGCTGTACTCCTCGGCCGCCGGCCTGGTCGGCAGCCCCGGCCAGGGCAGCTACGCCGCCGCCAACGTGGCCATGGACGCGCTGGCCGGCTACCGGCACCGGCTCGGCCTGCCGGCCACCTCGGTGGCCTGGGGCCCGTGGGCCGGCTCCAGCGGCATGACCGCCGGGCTGACCGAGACCGACCGCCGCCGGACCGCCGCCGCCGGCCTCGCCGGCATCGAAGCCGGGCCGGGCATGGCCATGTTCGACACCGCGATCGCCACCGACGAGCCGGTGCTGATGGCCACCGCGGGGGGCGCGGCCGCGCCCCAGGGCACGGTCCCGTCCATTCTGCGCGACCTGGTCCGCGGCGCCCGCCGCACCGCCGCCGCGGCCGGCCCGCTCGCACCGGGCGGCTTGGCCGCGGAACTGGCCGGAATGCGCGCGGCGGACCGGCACCAGCACCTGCTGGGCATCATCCGCGGCGAGGCGGCCGCCGTGCTCGGTCACCCCTCGATGGACCTCGTCGGCGCGAAACAGGAATTCCGGGAGCTCGGGTTCGACTCGCTCAGCTCGGTCGAGCTGCGCAACCGGCTGGCCGGTGCCACCGGGCAGCGGCTGCCCGCGACCCTGGTGTTCGACTACCCGACCCCGGTCCGGCTGGCCACGTTCCTGCTCACCGAGGTGCTCGGCGAGGCCGTGCCCACCACCGGAACCGGTGTGCCCGCGGTGACCACCGGCCCCGCTTCGGACGACGACCGGATCGCCGTCGTCGGCATGAGCTGCCACTACCCGGGCGGGATCCACACGCCCGAAGACCTGTGGCAGCTGGTCGTGGACGGCCGGGACGTGATCTCCGGTTTCCCGGGCGACCGCGGCTGGGAGGACGCCAGCCGGTACACGCCGGAGGGCAACACCGTGTCGCTGTCCCCGGTCGGTGGTTTCCTCGAGGACGCCGCCCGGTTCGACCCGGCTTTCTTCGGCATCTCGCCGCGCGAGGCCATCGCCATGGACCCGCAGCAGCGGGTGCTGCTGAAAACCGCGTGGGAAGCGATCGAGCGGGCCGGCATCGACCCGCTGTCGCTGGCCGGCACGCCCACCGGCGTCTACATCGGCGCCTCCGACGCCGACTACGCCGGCCTGCTGTTCGGCGACCCGGCGGCCGAGGGGTTCGTGATGACCGGCACCACGGTCAGCGTGATCTCCGGCCGGCTGTCCTACACCTTCGGCCTGGAGGGCCCGGCGGTGTCGATCGACACCGCCTGCTCCTCCTCCCTGGTCGCGCTGCACCTGGCGGCGCAGGCGCTGCGCGCCGGCGACTGCTCGCTGGCCTTGGCCGGTGGCGTGACCGTGATGTCGTCGCCGGTGCCCTTCGCCGAGTTCGGCCGCCAGGGTGGCCTGGCCCAGGACGGGCGGTGCAAGGCCTACGCCGACAGCGCGGACGGCACCGGCTGGTCCGAGGGCGCCGGCGTGCTGGTGCTGGAGCGCCTGTCCGACGCCCGCCGCCACGGTCACCACGTGCTGGCCGTCGTCGCGGGTTCGGCGGTCAACTCCGACGGCGCGTCCAACGGCTTCACCGCGCCCAACGGGCCGTCGCAGCAGCGGGTGATCCGCCAGGCACTGTCGTCCGCCGGGCTGTCCCCTTCGGACGTCGACGTGGTCGAGGGGCACGGCACGGGTACGCGGCTGGGTGACCCGATCGAGGCGCAGGCCCTGCTGGCGACCTACGGCCGGGATCGGGAAACCCCGCTGCTGCTCGGGTCGGTCAAGTCCAACCTCGGGCACACCCAGGCCGCGGCCGGGGTGGCCGGGGTGATCAAGATGGTGCAGGCGCTGGGACACGGCATCGCGCCGCGCACCCTCAACGTCGACGAGCCGTCGTCGCACGTGGACTGGGAGTCCGGCGCGGTTTCCCTGCTCACCGAACCGGCCGGGTGGCCGTCGGTGGACCGGCCGCGCCGGGCCGGTGTGTCGGCCTTCGGGGTCAGTGGCACGAACGCGCACGTGATCCTGGAGCAGGCTCCGGCCGAGCCGGTGGTGGCCGGGACCCCGTCGGTCGAGGCCGGTGTGGTGCCGTGGGTGGTTTCGGCGAAGAGCGAGGCGGCGCTGGCCGAGCAGGTGGCGCGGGTGCGCGGATGCGCTGGTGACCCGGTGGACGTCGGGTTTTCGCTGGCGACGACGCGGTCGGTGTTCGAGCACCGGGCGGTGCTGCTGGCCGGTGCCGAGGGGGTCGACGTGGTGGCTTCCGGGGAAGCCGCCGAGGCATCGGTGGGGGCGGTGTTCCCGGGCCAGGGCGCGCAGCGGTCGGGGATGGGCCGGGAGCTGGCGGCCCGGTTCCCGGTGTTCGCCCGTGCCCTCGACGAAGCGCTGTCCTGTTTGGACGGCGGAGTGCGGGACGTGCTGTGGGGCACCGACGCGGAGGCGCTGGACCGGACGGGCGTGACGCAGCCGGCGCTGTTCGCGGTCGAGGTCGCGCTCTACCGCCTGTGGGAGTCATGGGGCGTGCGGTTCGGCTCGGTGGCAGGTCACTCGGTGGGCGAGATCGCCGCGGCGCACGTCGCGGGTGTGCTCTCGCTGGCGGACGCGGGTGCGTTGGTGTCGGCGCGGGCGCGGTTGATGCAGGCGCTGCCGCCGGGTGGGGCGATGGTGGCGGTGGGTGCGGCCGAGGACGTGGTGGCGCCGTTGCTGGCCGGTCGTGCGGACGAAGTGTCGATCGCGGCGGTGAACGGGCCGGCTTCGGTCGTGCTGGCCGGTGTCGAGCACGTGGTGCTGGAGATCGCGGAGGTGTTGCGGGAGAACGGAAACCGGGTCAAGCGGCTGCCGGTGTCGCACGCGTTCCATTCGCCGTTGATGGAGCCGGTGCTGGCGGAGTTCCGGTCGGTGGTGGCGGGTCTGGAATTCGCCGAGCCGGTGGTTCCGCTGGTCTCGAACCTGACCGGTGCGCTGGTCGCCGATGAGGTGTGCGACCCGGAGTACTGGGTGCGGCATGTGCGTGAGCCGGTGCGGTTCGCCGACGGGGTGGCCGCGATGCGAGCGGCGGGGGCCTCGGTGTTCGTCGAGCTGGGACCGGGTTCGAGCCTTTCGTCGATGGTGCACCAGATCGTCGACGACCCCGCGGTGCCGGTGATTCCGGCGTTGCGGGAGGCGCCGGAGGAGCGGTCGGCGGTCGCGGCGCTGAGTGCGGCCTTCGTGGCCGGTGCCGAGGTCGACTGGCCGGCGGTCTTCGCCGGGCTGGGTGGCCGCCGGATCGACCTGCCCACCTATCCGTTCCAGGAGACGCGGTTCTGGCCCACGGCCACCGGCCGGACCGGCAGCGCCGCCGACTGGGGCCTCGTCTCCGCGCGGCACCCGCTGCTCGGCGCGGCGGTCGGCCTGCCCGACGACGAAGGTGTCGTGCTCACCGGCCGGCTGTCCACCACTACCCACCCGTGGCTGGCCGACCATCAGGTCGGCGCCGCGATCCTGTTCCCGGGCACCGGTTTCCTCGAACTGGCCGTGCGAGCCGGGGACCACGTCGACTGCCGGCAGGTGCAGGAGCTGACCCTGGCCGTGCCGATGGTGCTGGCCCGGGGCGAGGCCGTCGCCGTGCGGGTGTCGGTCGGGGCCCCGGACGAGACCGGCCGCCGCGACCTGCGCATCCACTCCCGCCCCGCGGGCCGCCCGGAGGGCACGTGGACCCACCACGCCACCGGAGTGCTCGCCCCCGACGAGACCCGCACCGAGTGGGTCCCCCCGCAATGGCCGCCGGCCGGGGCCGAGGCGGTCGGCCTGGACACCTTCTACGCCGGCCTGGCCGAATCCGGCTTGGTGTACGGCCCGGTCTTCCAGGGCCTGCGTGGTGCCTGGCGCCACGGTGAAGACCTGTACGCCGAGGTGGCGCTGCCCGAACCGGCGGTCTCCGCCGCCGCCGGGTTCGGTCTGCACCCGGCCCTGCTGGACGCCGCCCTCCAGGTCAGCGGCGAACTGTTCGACGCCGGTTCGGGTCAGGGCCTGCTGCCCTTCTCGTGGAGCGGTGTCAGCCTGCACGCCGGCGGCGCCACGGTGCTGCGGGTGCGCTGGCGCCGGCACGGCGACGCCGTGTCGCTGGCCGCCACCGACGTGGCGGGCAACCCGGTGATCTCGGTCGAATCCCTGCTGCTGCGCTCGGCCACCGCGGCCGGTGCCGCCGCTCCGGCCACCGACGCCCGGGAATCCCTGCTGCGGCTGGAGTGGGAGACCGTGCCACCCACCGGCTCGCCGGCCGGGCAGCGGTGGGCGGTCCTCGGCGACGACCTCTTCGGCCTGGCCCCGGTGCTGTCGGCCACCACGGCCGGTTCTCCCGGTGAGCTGGCCGAGTCCGGTGTGGTGCCGGACTGGGCGGTGCTCGAAATCGGCGGCGGCGGTGTCGCGGCCGGGCCGTCCGCCGCCCACGAAGCCGCGGCCCGCGTGCTGGGTGTGCTGCAGGACTGGCTGGCGCGGCCCGAGCTGGAGCCGGCCCGGCTCGTCGTGGTGACCCGGGGTGCGGTGGACGAGGTGACCGATCCGGCGGCGGCTGCCGTGTGGGGGCTGGTGCGCAGTGCCCAGTCCGAGCACCCCGGCCGGTTCGTGCTGCTCGACCTCGACGCCGGAAGCGCCGGCGTGCTGCCCGGGCTCACCGCCTCCGTCCTGCGGGAGGAGCCGCAGATCGCGGTGCGCGACGGCGTGGTGCGGGTGGCCCGGCTGGCGCGGTTGGCGACGTCGCCGTCGCTGGTGCCGCCGTCGGGGGAGTGGTGCCTGGACAGCAAGCACTCCGGCAGCCTGGACGATCTGTACCTCGCTCCGGTTGACGAGCCCGCGCAGCCGCTGCGGGGCCGGGAGGTCCGGCTGCGGATCACGGCGACCGGCATCAACTTCCGCGACGTGCTCAACGCGCTCGGGCTCTACCCTGGCCAGGCGGGTCCGCTCGGCGCCGAGATCACCGGCGTGGTCACCGAGATCGGCCCGGACGTGACCGGGCTGGCCGTCGGCGACCGGGTCATGGGCATCTCGCCCGGCGGCATCGGCTCGGCTCCCGTCGTGGTCGACGAGCGGATCGTGATCCGCGTGCCGGAGGGCTGGGCCGACGAGACGGCGGCCTCGGTGCCGTTGGCGTTCCTCACTGCCTTCTACGCCTTCACCGACCTGGCCGACCTGCGGGCCGGGCAGAAGGTATTGGTGCACGCCGGAACCGGTGGTGTGGGTATGGCCGCTGTGCAGCTGGCGAAGCATCTGGGGGCGGAGGTGTTCGCTACGGCGAGCCCGGCCAAGCAGGACACGTTGCGGGCTATGGGTATTCCCGATGATCACATCGCTTCTTCGCGTACGACGGACTTCGAGGGGGCGTTTGCGTCGCTGGCTGGTGCGGGTTTGGACGTGGTGCTGAATTCGTTGACCGGTGAG
>NZ_KB913037.1:99161-102661 GCF_000384295.1 Amycolatopsis balhimycina FH 1894
GGGGCGGCGTGCTCGCCCTGCCCGCCGAGCTGGACCGCCGCGGCGGCGACCGGCTGGCGGCTGTGCTGTCCGGCGCCACCGGCGAAGACCAGCTGGCCATCCGCGCCGCCGGCGTGTTCGGCCGCCGCGTGGTGCGGGCCCCGGCCGGCGACCGCGCGCCGGCGCGGACCTGGACCCCGCGCGGCACCACGCTGATCACCGGCGGCACCGGCACCCTGGCCCCGCACCTGGCCCGCTGGCTGGCCGAGCAGGGCGCCGAGCACATCGTGCTGACCAGCCGCACCGGCGCCGAGGCCCCGAAGGCCCGGCAGCTGCTGGCGGAGCTGGGCGAGACCGTCGAGGCGGTGGCCTGCGACGTCACCGACAAGGCGGCGCTGGCCGCCCTGCTGGCGCGGTTGCGGGCCGAGGGCCGGACCGTGCGGAACGTGGTGCACACGGCCGCCGTGATCGAGCTGCACACGCTGGCCGAGACCGACCTGGCCGCGTTCTCCCGGACCGTGCACGCCAAGGTGGTGGGCGCGCGCAACCTGGACGAGCTGCTCGACACCGACGAGCTCGATGCGTTCGTGCTGTACTCCTCCACCGCCGGCCTGTGGGGCACCGGCGCGCACGCCGCCTACGTGGCCGGCAACGCGTACTTGCACGCGCTGGCAGCCCACCGGCGCGCCCGGGGGCTGCGGGCCACCGCGCTGTCGTGGGGCATCTGGGCCGACGACCGCGAACTCGGCCGGGTCGACCCGGAGCAGATCGTGCGCAGCGGCCTGGTGTTCATGGCGCCGGAGCTGGCGCTGGAGGGTCTGCGCCGGGCCCTGGACGACGACGAGACCGCGCTGGCCGTGGCCGATCTGGACTGGGAGCGGTACTACCCGGTCTACACCGCCGTCCGGCCGACGCTGCTGTTCGACGAGCTGCCGGAGGTGCGGCGGCTCACCGAGGCCGCCGCCGCCACGGCCGCCACCGGCGCCGGCGGCGAGTTCGCCGCCCGGCTGCGCACGCTGCCCGAGGCCGAGCGCGCCCACCTGCTCCTGGAACTGGTCCGGGCCGAGGCCGCGGCCGTGCTGGGCCACGCGTCGGCCGACGCGCTGCCCGAGGACCGCGCCTTCCGCGACGTCGGCTTCGACTCGGTCACCGCGGTCGACCTGCGCAACCGGATCTCCGCCGGCACCGGCCTGACCCTGCCCGCCACCATGGTGTTCGACCACCCGACGCCGAGGCGGCTGGCCGGGTTCCTGGCCGCCACGATCACCGGCTCGGGTGCCGTCGAGCAGGCACCGGCCGTGGCCGGCGTGGACACCGGCGAGCCCGTCGCCATCATCGGGATGGCCTGCCGCTACCCGGGTGGCGCGAACACCCCGGAACGGTTGTGGGACCTGGTCGTGGGCGGCGTGGACGCCATCTCCGGCTTCCCGGCCGACCGCAACTGGCCGACCGACGCGCTCTACGACCCGGACCCGGACGCCGGCGGCAAGACCTATTCGGTGCAGGGCGGCTTCCTGCACGAGGCGGCCGAGTTCGACCCGGGCTTCTTCGGCATCTCGCCGCGGGAGGCACTGTCCATGGATCCGCAGCAGCGCCTGCTGCTGGAGACGGCGTGGGAGGCGTTCGAGCGGGCCGGGATCGACCCGCACACGCTGCGGGGCAGCGGCACCGGCACCTTCATCGGGGCCAGCTACCAGGACTACACCGCGGCCGTGTCCGGCGCGGTGGACAACGCCGACGGCCACATGATCACCGGCTCGCTGGGCAGCATCCTGTCCGGCCGGCTCTCCTACCTGTTCGGGCTGGAGGGCCCGGCGGTCACCCTGGACACCGCCTGCTCGTCGTCGCTGGTCGCCATCCACCTGGCCGCGCAGTCGCTGCGGTCGGGGGAGAGCAGCCTGGCGCTGGCCGGCGGGGTGAGCGTGATGGCGACGCCGGGGGCGTTCGTCGGCTTCTCGCGCCAGCGCGCACTGGCCACGGACGGCCGTTGCAAGGCCTACTCGGACCGGGCCGACGGCATGACCCTCGGCGAGGGCGTCGGCCTGGTGCTGCTGGAGAAGCTGTCCGACGCGCAGCGCAACGGGCACCGGATCCTGGCGGTGGTCCGGGGTTCGGCCACGAACCAGGACGGCGCGTCCAACGGCATGACCGCGCCCAGCGGCCCGTCCCAGCAGCGGGTGATCCGGCAGGCGCTGGCCAACGCGCGGCTCTCGGCGTCCGAGGTGGACGTGATCGAGGGCCACGGCACCGGCACCGCGCTGGGCGACCCGATCGAGGCCCAGGCCCTGCTGGCCACCTACGGCCAGGACCGGGAACGGCCGCTGCTGCTCGGCTCGGTGAAGTCCAACATCGGCCACACCCAGATGGCCTCCGGCGTGGCCGGCGTGATCAAGGTGGTGCAGGCGCTGCGGCACGGGCTGGTACCCAAGACGCTGCACGTGGACGAGCCCTCCACGCACGTCGACTGGAGCACCGGCTCGATCGAGCTGCCGTCCGGCAGCGTGCCGTGGCCGGAGAGCGGCCGGCCGCGCCGGGCCGGTATCTCGTCCTTCGGGCTGAGCGGCACGAACGTGCACACCATCCTCGAGCAGGCCCCGGAACCGGCCGCCGAAGCCGGCCCCGAGCCGGAGCCCGGCCTGGTGCCGGTCCCGCTGTCCGGCCGGACGGAAGCAGCGCTGCGCGCTCAGGCCGCCACCGTGCTGGACACCCTGGACGACGGCGTGTCGCCGGCCGTGCTCGGGTACTCGCTGGCCTCCACCCGGTCGGCCTTCGAACACCGTGCGGTGCTGCTGGCCGAGGACCACGACGAACTGCGGCGCGGCCTGGCCGCACTGGCCGGCGACCAGCCGGACGGCGGCGTGGTGCGGGGCACCGTGACGCGGGGCCGCACGGCGTTCCTGTTCGCCGGCCAGGGCAGCCAGCGGGCCGGGATGGGCCGCGAGCTGTACGAGCGCCACCCGGTGTTCGCCGACGCGCTGGACGCGGTGCTGGGGCACTTCGACCTGCCCCGTGCGCTGCGGGACGTGATGTGGGACGACGATTCCACGGCCCTCGACGAGACGGGGTACACCCAGCCGGCGTTGTTCGCCTTCGAGGTGGCGTTGTTCCGGTTGCTGGAGTCGTGGGGTGTGACGCCGGATTACCTGGCCGGGCATTCGATCGGTGAGATCGCCGCGGCGCACGTGGCCGGAGTGTTGTCGCTGGCCGATGCCTGTGCGTTGGTCGCTGCGCGGGGTGCGCTGATGCAGGCGCTGCCGTCCGGCGGGGCCATGGTTTCGGTGCGCGGCTCCGAGGCCGACGTCGCCGGGCACCTCGGCGAGGACGTCGCCGTCGCGGCGGTCAACGGGCCCGAGTCGGTGGTGCTGGCCGGGACCGAGGACGCGGTGCTCCAGGCGGCCGGCCGCCTGGAGGCCGCCGGCCACAAGGTCCGCCGCCTGCGGGTCAGCCACGCCTTCCACTCGCCCTTGATGGATCCCGTGCTGGCCGAGTTCGCGACGGTGGCTCAGGGCCTGACCTACCAC
>NZ_KB913037.1:10594227-10848492 GCF_000384295.1 Amycolatopsis balhimycina FH 1894
CAGCCACTGGCCGGCCCGGTGCCAGTTGCGCCGCAGCCCCTCCAGGTCCGGCCAGTAGCCGACCGACAGCCCCGCCGCGTATGCCGCGCCCAGCGACACCGTCTCCGCCACCATCGGGCGGACCACCGGCACGTCGAGGACGTCGGCGATGCACTGCATCAGCAGGTTGTCGGCCGTCATCCCGCCGTCGACCTTCAACGTCGTGAGCGCCAGCCCGGAGTCGGCGTTCATCGCGTCGACGACTTCGCGGGTCTGCCAGGCGGTCGCCTCCAGCACCGCCCGCGCCAGGTGGCCCTTCGTGATGTACGACGTCAGCCCGGCGATCACGCCGCGCGCCTCGCTGTGCCAGTGCGGTGCGAACAGCCCGGAGAAGGCGGGCACGATGTAGCAGCCGCCGTTGTCCTCGACCGTGCGCGCCAGGGTCTCGATCTCCGGGGCGCTGCCGATCAGCTCGAGGCCGTCCCGGAACCACTGCACCAGCGACCCGGTGACGGCGATCGACCCTTCGAGGGCGTACACCGCGGGCTCGTCGCCGATCTTGAAGCCGACCGTGGTCAGCATGCCGTGGGTGGACAGCACGGGCGTCGGGCCGGTGTTGAGCAGCAGGAAGCTGCCGGTGCCGTAGGTGCACTTCGCCTCGCCGGGTGCGAAGCAGGTCTGGCCGAACAGGGCCGCCTGCTGGTCGCCGAGCGCGGCCGCGATCCGGATGCCCGGCACCACCCGGGACGTCGTCCCGTAGACCTCGGTCGAGGAGCGGATCTCCGGCAGCATCGCGCGCGGGACGTCGAAGAACTCCAGGAGCTCGTCGTCCCAGCTGAGCGTGCGCAGGTTCATCAGCATGGTGCGGGAGGCGTTGGTGACGTCGGTGATGTGCACGCCACCCTCGGCGCCGCCGGTGAGGTTCCAGATCAGCCAGCTCTCGATGGTGCCGAAGAGGACGTCGCCGCGTTCGGCGCGCTCGCGCAGCCCCGGCGTGCGTTCGAGCAGCCAGCGGATGCGGGGCGCGGAGAAGTACGTCGCCAGCGGCAGGCCGCACAGCTGCCGGACGCGGTCGGCGCCCGGCTCCCGGGCGAGCTGCTCGAGCATGGCGTCGGTGCGGGTGTCCTGCCAGACGATCGCCCGCCCGACCGGGTTGCCGGTGCGCCGGTCCCACAGCACGGTCGTCTCGCGCTGGTTGGCGATCCCGAGGCCGACGACCTGGTCGGCGGTCGCGCCGGCGTCGGCGAGGGCCTGCGGCACGATCCGGGACAGGTTCCGCCAGATCTCGACGGCGTCGTGTTCGACCCAGCCGGGGCGCGGGAAGTGCTGCTGGTGCTCCCGCTGCACGACGGAGACGAGCCGGCCCCTGGCGTCGAACAGGATGCACCGGGTGGAGGTGGTGCCCTGGTCGACGGACATCACGTACCGCTGGACCATGCCCCTCCCTTCACCATCGGGACGCACCCAGGTCGCGCGACACCGCGCGCGCCGCGTCGCGGACGTGGCCCAGCAGCCGCGGGCTGGGGCTGCCGTCCGGTTCGCAGATGCGCTCCACCGCGCCGGACACCCCGATCGCGCCGACCACGATCCCGCCGTGGCCGCGGATCGGGGCCGCGATCCCGGCCTCGCCGGAGATCATCTCGCCGTTCTCCGCCGCCCAGCCCGCCTCCCGTACCTTCGCACACGCCCTCTTGATCGCCGTCTGGGTGACCAGCGTGCGGCGCGTGTACGGCTCCGGGTCCGCCTTCAGCGTCGTGTCGTAGGCCAGCAGCACCTTGCCGAGCGCGGTCGCGTGCAGCGGCAGCAGCGTACCGACGTCGAGGGTCTGCAGGCTGTCGTCCGGCCGGAACACGTGGTGCACGACCAGCACCCGGCCCTCCAGGGGCGCGCCGATCCGGACCGCCTCCCCGCTGCGCGAGGCCAGCGCGTCGGCCCAGTTGATCGCCCGGGACCGCAGCTCGTTGACGTCGAGGTAGCTCGTGCCCAGGTGCAGCAGCGCCGCGCCGAGCTGGTACTTGCCCGTGTCGCGGTCCTGCTCGACGAACCCGACGCCCTGCAGCGTGCGCAGGATCCCGTGGGCGGTGCCCTTCGCCAGTTCCAGGGACTCGGCGATCTCGCCGACGCCCAGGCGCCCCGAGCCGCGCGCCAGCAATCGCAGGATCGCGGCGGCGCGCTCGATGGACTGGATCGGACCGGGCACGGCGAGACCCTAGCCCGACCGGCCACGATTCGACAATGTCGAACATCCAGTTCAGCCGTTCGACAATGCCGACCGGTGTCCGTTGACCGGTCTGACACGCGAACTTAACTTTCATCCACCAGTAGGGGGACAAGGTCCTTTGTGGAGGAAAGCAATGGTGCGAAGCCTCAAGGCCCGTGGACTCGCCGGCGAGATGGCCGCCGAGTTCGTGGGAACGATGATCCTCATCCTCTTCGGGTGCGGGGTGGTGGCGCAGGTCGTCGCCGCGGGGATCGGGGACCACGACAGCATCGCCTGGGCCTGGGGCCTCGGCGTCACGCTCGGTGTTTACGTCGCTTCGCGGATCAGCGGCGCACACCTGAACCCGGCGGTCACGATCGCCCTCGCGGTGTTCAAGGGCTTCGAGTGGCGCAAGGTCGCCCCCTACGCCCTGGCGCAGACCGCCGGCGCGTTCCTCGCCGCCCTGCTGGTGCGCTGGAACTACACCGAGGTCCTCAACGCCAAGGACCCCGGCCTGACGATCAAGACGCAGGGCGTGTTCTCCACCCTGCCCGGTAACGGCACCCTCCCGGTGGGTGACTGGGGCGCCTTCCGCGACCAGATCATCGGCACCGCGATCCTCGTCCTGGTGATCTTCGCGATCACCGACCTGCGCAACACCGCCCCGGCCGCGAACCTCGCCCCGGTCGTCGTCGGCTTCCTCGTCGTCGCGATCGGCATGGCCTGGGGCACCAACGCCGGCTACGCGATCAACCCCGCCCGCGACTTCGGCCCGCGCCTGGCGTCCTGGCTGACCGGCTACGACACGGCGTTCACCGACCAATACGGCTTCCCGTACTGGTGGATCCCGATCGTCGCGCCGGTGATCGGCGCGGTCATCGGCGGCGCGATCTACAAGTACCTGATCGAGCGGCACCTGCCCGCCGACGCCCCGCTGGACGCCCTGCCCGCCAAGGACCTCGAGCCCGCCAGCTGACTTCCGCCGATCGACTACAGGAGCACGACCATGCCGGACTTCGTCGGTGCCGTGGACCAGGGCACGACCAGCACCCGCTTCATGATCTTCGACCACGGCGGCAACGAGATCGCCCGCCACC
The DNA here is from genome assembly GCF_000384295.1 of Amycolatopsis balhimycina FH 1894. Lineage (NCBI taxonomy): Bacteria > Bacillati > Actinomycetota > Actinomycetes > Pseudonocardiales > Pseudonocardiaceae > Amycolatopsis > Amycolatopsis balhimycina. The sequence goes on from NZ_KB913037.1 coordinate 10,597,504, forward strand.
AGCTCGAGCACGAGCAGATCCTGCCCAAGCCGGGCTGGGTCGAGCACGACGCCACCGAGATCTGGGAACGCACCCGCTCGGTCATCGCGACCGCACTCAACAAGGCCAACCTGACCGTGAACGACCTGGCCGCGCTCGGCATCACCAACCAGCGCGAGACCACCGTCGTGTGGAACCGCCGCACCGGCCGCCCGTACGGCCACGCGATCGTCTGGCAGGACACCCGCACCGACCGGATCGCCTCGGCGCTGGAGCGCGAGGGCAAGGGCGAGGTAATCCGCCGCAAGGCCGGCCTGCCGCCCGCCACCTACTTCTCCGGCGGCAAGCTGCAGTGGATCCTTGAGAACGTCGAAGGCGTGCGCGAGGACGCCGAGAAGGGTGACGCCCTCTTCGGCACCACCGACTCGTGGCTCATCTGGAACCTCACCGGCGGCCCGGACGGCGGCGTCCACGTCACCGACCCGACCAACGCCTCGCGCACCATGCTGATGGACCTCGAGACCCTCGACTGGGACGACGAGCTGCTGTCGTTCTTCACCGTCCCCCGGCAGATGCTGCCGACGATCCGGCCGTCGTCCAACCCCGGCTTCGGCACCACCCGCGCGGACGGCCCGCTCGGCGGCGAGGTCACCATCACCGGCGTCCTCGGCGACCAGCAGGCCGCCACCGTCGGGCAGGTCTGCTTCCGGCCCGGCGAGGCCAAGAACACCTACGGCACCGGCAACTTCCTGCTGCTCAACACCGGCCAGGAGCTGGTCCGCTCCCAGCACGGCCTGCTGACGACGCTGTGCTACCAGTTCGGCGACGAGAAGCCGGTCTACGCGCTGGAAGGCTCGATCGCCGTCACCGGCTCGGCCGTGCAGTGGCTGCGCGACCAGCTCGGCATCATCAGCGGCGCGGCCCAGAGCGAGAGCCTGGCCCGCCAGGTCGAGGACAACGGCGGCGTCTACTTCGTCCCGGCGTTCTCCGGCCTGTTCGCGCCGTACTGGCGCTCCGACGCCCGGGGCGCGATCGTCGGCCTCACCCGCGCCACGACGAACGCCCACATCGCGCGGGCGACGCTCGAAGCGATCTGCTACCAGACCCGCGACGTCGTCGAGGCGATGCAGAACGACTCCGGCGTCACGCTCGACGTGCTGCGGGTGGACGGTGGCGTCACCGCCAACGAGCTGTGCATGCAGCTGCAGGCGGACATCCTCGGCGTGCCGGTGTCGAAGCCGGTCGTCGCCGAGACCACCGCGCTCGGCGCCGCGTACGCGGCCGGGCTTGCCGTCGGCTTCTGGAAGTCGACCGACGAGCTCGAGCAGAACTGGAACGAGGACAAGCGCTGGACGCCGTCGTGGAGCGACGAGCAGCGCGCCGAGGGCTACGCGGGCTGGCAGAAGGCCGTCGGCCGCACGCTCGACTGGGTCGACGTGCAATGACCCCGAGGAGGAACACCGTGACCCCGCTTTCCCCGCAGTACCGGGCGGAAACCCTGCGGAAGCTGGTCAACGAAGAGGTCGACGTGCTCGTCGTCGGCGGCGGAGTGACCGGGGCCGGCGTTGCGCTCGACGCCGCCTCCCGGGGGTTGTCGACCGCGCTGGTCGAGGCCCGCGACTTCGCCGCCGGCACGTCCAGCCGGTCGTCCAAGCTGATCCACGGTGGCCTGCGCTACCTGGAACAGCTGGACTTCAAGCTGGTCCGCGAAGCGCTCAAGGAGCGCGGGCTGCTGCTGCAGACGCTGGCCCCGCACCTGGTGCGGCCGGTCAAGTTCCTGGTCCCGCTGACGCACCGGGTGTGGGAGCGCGGCTACATCGGCGCCGGCGTCACCCTGTACGACACCCTCGGCGGCGCCCGCGCGCTGCCGAGGCACCGGCACCTGTCCAAGCGCGGCGCCTTCAAGGCGGCTCCGGCGCTGGCGGACGACGCGCTGATCGGGGCGATCCAGTACTACGACGCCCAGGTCGACGACGCCCGGCACACGATGACGATCGCGCGGACGGCCGCCGAGCAGGGCGCTTCGGTGCTCACGCGGACTCGCGTCACTTCGCTGCTTCGCGAGGGTGAGCGCGTCGTCGGGGCGAAGGTCGTGGACCGCGAGAGCGGGGTCGAGTTCGAGATCCGGGCTCGCACCGTCGTGGCCGCGACCGGCGTGTGGAGCGACGACATGGCGGAGGCGGCCGGCATCCCCGCGCCGTTCACCGTCCGCGCGTCCAAGGGCATCCACCTGGTGGTGCCGCGGGAGAAGATCGACCTCGACACCGGGCTGATCCTGCGGACCGAGAAGAGCGTGCTCTTCGTGATCCCGTGGGGACGGCACTGGATCGTCGGCACCACCGACACCGAGTGGGACCTCGACCGCGAGCACCCGGCGGCGAGCCGCGCGGACGTCGACTACGTGCTCGAACACCTCAACGCCGTGCTCCGGACGCCGGTGACGCACGACGACATCGAGGGCGTCTACGCGGGTCTGCGTCCGCTGCTCGCGGCGAAGGCGGCCGCGACGACGAAGCTGTCGCGGGAACACGCGGTGGCGCACCCGGTGCCGGGCCTGGTCATCGTGGCCGGCGGCAAGTACACGACGTACCGGGTGATGGCCGCGGACGCGGTCGACGCCGCTGTCGCGGAGATCGGCCGCCCGGCGCCGCCGTCGTGGACCGACCGGCTCCCGATCGCCGGGGCCGAGGGCTACGCCGAGCTGTGGGAGGACCGGTTCGCCGTGGCCGCGAAGTCGGGGCTGCCGCTGACGCGCGTCGAGCACCTGCTGCAGCGGTACGGCACGCGGATCTGGAACCTCCTCGAGCTGATCGAGGAGCAGCCTTCGCTCGGGGAACCGATCACGGAGACCTCCGAGTACCTCCGCGTGGAGGCCGTCTACGCGGTTTCCCACGAGGGGGCGCTGCACCTGGAGGACGTCCTCACCCGGCGGACGCGCATCTCGATCGAGGAGCGCGACCGCGGCGTCACGGCGGCGCCCGTCGTCGCCGGGCTGATGGCACCGCTGCTGGGCTGGGATGCCCACCGGACCGGCCGCGAGGTGGCGAACTACCTCGCGCGCGTCGAGGCGGAGCGCTCGGCGCAGGAAGCACCGGACGACGCGGCGGCGAACGCCACCCGCCTCGCGGCCCCGGCCCTCCTGCCCAGCTGAGCTGCTCCGCCGAGGTCCGTGAATGGCACATTGAGGGACTCTAAGTCCCTCAATGTGCCATTCACGGCTTTGGCCGGCAGCCGAGGGCGGCGAGGGCGTAGCGGGCGTTGCCCGAGATGACCGGGTTCGTGTGCCGGTAGTAGGGGAGCTGGATCACCGCCATCGACAACGCCCAGCCGCGGCCGCGTGCCCAGGTCGCGTCGTCGGTGCCGACGGCGTCGCGGAAGGTGTGCCGGGTTTCCGCGGTCAGCAGGTTCCACGCCGGGATCAGGTCGCACGCCGGGTCGCCGAGGCCCGCGGTGGCCCAATCCAGGACTCCGGTCAGGCGGCCGTCGCGCAGCAGCAAGTTGCCGGGCATGAGGTCCGAATGCACCCAGCACGGCCGGTCTGTCCACTTCGGAGCGTCGAGCGCCTCGGTCCAGACGGCGAGGGCCGCCTCCGCGTCGAACGGCTCGTCGGTGCGGCTCAGCTCCTCGATCGCCCGTCGGGTGGCTCGGTCGACGGGAGCCAGCGGCTTTCCGCGGTACGCCGGGGGACCGTCCGCCGTGTTCGCCCGCAGCGCGAGGACGAACTCCGCCAGGTCGCGGGCCGGTGCGTCCAGGCCTTCGAGTGCCGGGGAGCCGTCGAGCCAGCCGTGCACCGCCCACGGCCACGGATACCCCTCGGCCGGTTCGCCCACGGCGACGACGGCCGGGACCGCCACCGGCAGCCCGCCGAGTGCGGTGAGGACCCGCGCTTCCTTCGCGATGTCACCGGCGCCGCCCGCGGTCAGCGGGAGCCGGACCGTGAGGTCGTCGCCCAGGCGGTAGACGGCGTTGACCGTGCCGCCCGAAGCCAGGGGAGTGACCGGCAGGCCGGCCCACGCCGGGAACTGCCCGCGCACGAGCCGCCCGACGAGGTCGGTGTCGATGGCGTGCTCGTCGGCGTGCATCCGGCCCATGTGATCACCGAACCACGCACGTCAACGAGGTTTCCGTGAGCCACGGCACCCCGGATTGCACGACGATGCATCGCCGTGCATAATCATTCGCATGTCCAAGGTGCTCACTTCCCTGCCCGTCGGCGAGCGTGTCGGTATCGCCTTCTCCGGTGGCCTCGACACTTCCGTAGCGGTCGCGTGGATGCGCGACAAAGGCGCGGTCCCCTGCACCTACACCGCCGACATCGGCCAGTACGACGAGCCCGACATCGACTCGGTGCCTGGGCGGGCCGGCCAGTACGGCGCCGAGATCGCCCGGCTGGTCGACTGCAAGGAAGCCCTCGTCGAAGAGGGGCTCGCTGCGCTGACGTGCGGCGCGTTCCACATCCGCACCGGCGGCCGCAGCTACTTCAACACCACCCCGCTCGGCCGCGCCGTCACCGGCACGCTGCTGGTGCGCGCCATGCTCGAGGACGACGTCCAGATCTGGGGCGACGGCTCCACCTACAAGGGCAACGACATCGAGCGGTTCTACCGCTACGGCCTGCTGGCCAACCCCTCCCTGCGCGTCTACAAGCCGTGGCTCGACGCGGACTTCGTCACCGAGCTCGGCGGCCGCAAGGAGATGTCCGAGTGGCTGCTCGCGCACGACCTGCCCTACCGCGACAGCACGGAGAAGGCCTACTCGACCGACGCCAACATCTGGGGCGCGACGCACGAGGCCAAGTCCCTGGAACACCTGGACACCGGCATCGAGATCGTCAAGCCGATCATGGGCGTGGCGTTCTGGGACCCCGAGGTGGAGATCGCCCCCGAGGACGTCACGATCGGCTTCGAGCAGGGCCGGCCGGTGACGATCAACGGCAAGGAGTTCGCCACCGCCGTCGACCTGGTCCTCGAGGCCAACGCCGTCGGCGGCCGGCACGGCCTGGGCATGTCCGACCAGATCGAGAACCGGATCATCGAGGCCAAGAGCCGCGGCATCTACGAAGCGCCCGGCATGGCGCTGCTGCACGCCGCCTACGAGCGGCTCGTCAACGCGATCCACAACGAGGACACCCTCGCCAGCTACCACAACCACGGGCGGCAGCTCGGCCGGCTGATGTACGAGGGCCGCTGGCTGGACCCGCAGGCGATGATGCTGCGCGAGTCGCTGCAGCGCTGGGTCGGCACCGCGATCACCGGCGAGGTGACGCTGCGGCTGCGGCGCGGCGAGGACTACTCCATCCTCGACACGACCGGCCCGGCGTTCAGCTACCACCCGGACAAGCTGTCGATGGAGCGGACCGAGGACTCGGCGTTCGGCCCGGTCGACCGGATCGGCCAGCTGACCATGCGCAACCTCGACATCGCCGACTCGCGGGCGAAGCTGGAGCAGTACGCGAGCCTCGGCATGGTCGGCGGCTCGAACCCGAAGCTGATCGGCGCCGCCCAGGCCGCGTCGACCGGCCTGATCGGCGCGATGCCCGAGGGCGGCGCCGAGGTGATCGCCTCGCGCGGCAGGACCGACGACGTCGAGCTGCTCGACAACGCCGCGATGGAGTTCGGCACGGACTGATCGCTCACGACCCGAAGGCCACCACGGATCTCGTGGTGGCCTTCGGTGCTTTCACGCGTGGTGCCCGGCGTCGGGCGCGCCGCCCATCATCTTCAGCATGCCGGCCCCGCCGGTGCGCGCGAACCGCACCACGAGGACCGCCGCGAGGGCCAGGAACACGATGTTCAGCCACGTCGTGTAGTTCCAGGAGATGCCTTCGCGCATCACCGTTGCCGAGCGCGTGGCCGGGATCAGGCCGGTGACGCCGAAAAGCAGCTCGATGACGTAGCCGGCGCCGACCATCGAGGCGTAGAACGTGCCGAGCAGCACCAGGGTCATCCGGGTGCCGTAGTACTTCCGGTAGATGTTCAGGATCGGCAGGATGAGCAGGTCGGCGAAGAGGAACGAAACGACGCCGCCGAAGCTGATGCCGCCGTTCCACAGCACCGCGGCCAGCGGGACGTTGCCGATCGAGCACACGAACGCGAGGATCGCCACGACCGGCCCGATGATCGGCCCCCAGAACGCCGAAGCGACCGGGTGGTCGGTGAAGAACAGCGCCCGCCACCACGATTCGGGGACCCAGGCGCCGACCGCGCCGGCGATCAGCAGCCCGATCACCAGGTCGCGCAGGATCGCCGCCCACTCCATGACGAACACGTGCGCCACCGCGGTGAACCCGCCGGCGGAGAACAGCCGCTGCCCGAACGTGCCGGGTCCCCGCACGGACATGTCCATCGCCGCGTGGCCCTCCATCGACCCGGCGAGCCCCTTTTCCGCCTGCTCGCGAGCCGTCTCCAGCAGCCGACGGCGGACGAACAGCCGGAACAGCACGGCCAGCAGCACGATCATGATCGGGCCGCCGACGAACTCCGCCGCGGTGAACTGCCAGCCCATCAGCAGGGCGAGGATGATCCCGAGCTCGACGACGAGGTTGGTGGAGCCGATTTCGAAGGCCATGGCGGCGGTGAAGTGCGCGCCCCGGCGGAACAGCGACCGCGCCAGCGCGACCGCCGCGTAGGAGCAGGACGACGACGCGGCGCCCAGCAACGACGCCACCGCGAGGGTCCGCGGCCGGTCGTCGCCCATCAGGCGCACGATCGTGGCCTTGCGGACGACGGCCTGAACGATCGCCGACAGCAGGAACCCGAGGATCAGGGCCCACAGGATCTCCCAGGTCATAGACCCGGCCAGCGCCAGCGCCTCGCCGATCTCGGCCACGGTCATCGCCTCCCGATACGCCCACGGGGTATCCGCCCGCGACTGTACCGGCTTACCGAGGCAGGTGTCGCGGCCGCGTAGGGTCGGCGGGGAAGATCCGGAACGATGGAAGGACACGGCGGGTGGGCGAGTCGAACTGGGCGGGGAACCACGCCTACGGCGCGGACGCGGTACGGACCCCGCGCACGGTCGACGAGGTGCGGGCGGCCGTCGCCGCCGCGACCGGCGTCAAGGCGCTGGGCAGCAGGCACTGCTTCAACGACATCGCGGATTCGCCCGGCGGGGTCCTGCTCGACCTGAGCAGGCTCGACATCCCGGTCGAGATCCACGACGGGACGGTGACCGTCGGCGGGTCCGCCCGGTACGGCGACTTCGCCGGGCAGCTGCACGCCGCCGGGTTCGCCCTGCCCAACCTCGCCTCGCTGCCGCACATCACCGTGGCCGGCAGCATCGCCACCGGCACGCACGGCTCCGGGCGGCGGCAGCCCGGGCTCGCCTCGGCCGTCTCGGCGATCGAGCTGGTGACCGCCGACGGCGGGCTACGGACGTTCACGCGCGAGGACGGCGAGTTCCCCGGGCTCGCCGTCGGCCTCGGCGCGTTCGGCGTCGTCACCCGGCTGACACTGGACCTGGTGCCCGCGTTCGACGTGCGCCAGGACGTGTTCGACGACCTGCCGTGGGACGCCGCGTACCGGCACTTCGACGAAATCGAAGACGCCGGCTACAGCGTCAGCATGTTCACGAACTGGGTCCACGACGTCGTCGACCAGGTGTGGGTCAAGAGCCGCGTCGACGCCTTCACGGACCGGCCCGGGCTCTTCGGGGCGGTCCCTTCCGACGGGCCCCGGCACCCCGCGCACGCGGCCGGCATCCCGGCGGACAACTGCACGCCGCAGCAAGGCGTCCCGGGCCCGTGGCACGAGCGGCTCCCGCACTTCGCGCTGGCGTTCACCCCGAGCGTCGGGGACGAGCTGCAGTCGGAGTACTTCGTGCCCTACCGGCACGCGGTGGCCGCGGTGCGGGCGGTCCGGGAGATCGGCGACCTCGTCGCGCCGCTGCTGCTGGTGTCCGAAATCCGCGCGATCGCGGGCGACGAAGCGTGGCTGAGCCCGTGCCACGGCGGCGACCGGGTGGCGCTGCACTTCACCTGGCAGCCGCGGCAAACCGACGTCGAGGCGGTGCTGCCGGTGCTGGAGGAGCGCCTGGCCCCGTTCGAGGCGCGGCCGCACTGGGGCAAGCTCTTCCACGGCGGCGGCCTCGACGAGCTGTACCCGCGGATGGCCGGCTTCCGCGCACTGGCCGGGGAACTCGACCCGGACGGTAAGTTCCGTAACCCGTTCCTGGACCGGCACGTCTTCGGCGGCTAGCCGGCCGGCGGGGCCGTCGTCGCGCGGACGATCAGGTAGGTGTCCAGCACCTGCGTCGTGTGCGCGTCGGCCTCGCCGTCGAGCAGGCCGAGCAGGATGGTGACCGCCGCCCGGCCCGCCGCCTCGGTCGGCATCGCGATCGTCGTCAGCGGGGGCGCGGAGATCGCGGCGAAGACGAGGTCGTCGAAGCCCACCAGGCTGATTTCGTCCGGCACCGGCACGCCGCGGGCGTTCAGCCGTGCCAGCGCGCCGAAGGCGACGAGGTCGTTGTAGGCGACGATCGCCGTCACGTCCGCCGCCAGTGCGAGGTCGGCGCCCTGCAGGCCGCCCTCGAACACCGGCGGGAACGGGCCGAACTCGACGACGTCCGTGCCGTGCCGTTCGGCGGCTTCCGCCAGGCCCAGCCGGCGCGCCCGGTTCGACCACGACATCCGGGGCCCGCCGAGGTAGGCGCAGCGGCGGTGCCCGAGCGCGGCCAGGTGCTGGATCGCCTGCCGCATCCCGTCCGCGGCGTCCATCACGATCGACGGGATCCCGGGCACCTCGCGGTTGAGCAGCACCAGGGTGGTCTGCCCGGCGAGCGCGCGCAGCTGGTCGTCGGACATGCTCGGGCTGCACAGCACGACACCGTCGACCTGCCGGGCCATCCGGCGGACGAGGTTCTGCTCGGTCGCCGGGTCTTCGTCGCTGTTGGCGAACAGCACCGCGATGTCGTCCTGGCGCGCGCGGGCCTGGACGCCGTTGAGCACTCCGGTGAAGAACGGGTTGCCCAGGTCCGAAACCACGATGCCGATGTGCCCGGTGCGCACCGACGGCACCGGCTGGGCCGCACCGGCGGCGTGGTAGCCCAGCTCGTTCGCCGCGGCCAGGACCCGGGTGCGGGTCTGCTGCCGGACCAGATCCGGGGACGTGAACGCCCGCGACACGGTCGAGATCGACACGTTGGCCCGGCGGGCGACGTCGTGAATGGTCACGCTCACGGCTACTCCTCGGCAGGGTCCTGCAACATCATGAGAACGCCCGGGAGCGTTGTCAACAACTCCGACTGCGTTGGGGGAGCGGGAATCCGCTCCCCGCTGGGCCACACCAGGGGCCGTTCGGATGAAAATCCTGAAAACCGTTTGCGGTGGCGATTCCAGTAAGCGCTCTCTCGAATCTCCGGCAGCCATTCGGGCTAACCCGCCGTCGACAATTTCGACCCGGCAGTCCCGCATATTGACACGTTTGTCGCGCACGCCCTACGGTGACGGCCGGAAGTTTCTCCCGAACTCCTGACCCATTCGTCAGTTGCGCGCGGCCCCCGGCGGCCGCCGATCGGAGATCCATGTCGGGGAGCAGGAGCCGCACCGTCGCGGAGCCGCCGAGGCTGGCCGTCGTCGGCACGTCCGGGTACGCCTTCAGCTACCTGCACCGGGCCCGCATCCTGCACGACGAGGGGCTGATCTCCTTCGCCGGCATGGCCGACATCCGGCCACCTTCGGCCGCCGCGATCGCGCTGCTGCCGGAAGGTGCCACGGCGCACGTCGGCGTCGACGACCTGCTTCGCCGGTGCCGCCCCGACATCACCGTGGTCGCGACGCCGCCGCACGCCCACGTCCAGGTCGGCGGCGCGGTGCTGCGGGCGGGCAGCGACCTGCTGCTGGAGACCCCGCCGGTGCTCGACCTCGACGGCTTCACCACGCTGTCCCGGCTCGCCGCGGAGACCGGATCGGCCTGCCAGGCCGGGTTCCAGAGCTTCGGCTCCCCGGCGTTGCCCGTCCTGCGCGCGGCGATCGCCGCGGGGAAACTCGGCGAGATCGCCGGGGTCGGCGCCGCCGGCGCCTGGATCCGCACCGACGCCTACTACCGCCGCAACCCCTGGGCGGGCCGCCGGTGGCTCGACGGCGAGGCCGTCGTCGACGGCGCCCTGACCAACCCGTTCTCCCACGCCGTGGCCACCGCCCTGCTCGTCGGCGGGGTCGCCGGGCGCGACCCGGCCGAGATCGCCCTGGAGCTCTACGGCACGCGCGACATCGAAGCCGACGACACGGCGTGCCTGCGCATCCGGTTCGGCGACGGGCCCGAGATCGTCGTCGCCGCGTCGCTGTGCGCCGAGCAGGACCACGAGCCCTACGTCGTGGTGCACGGTGCCGAGGGGCGGGCGAAGTTCTGGTACAAGAGCCACCGTCTCGAGATCGACGACGAGCGGGTCCACCTCGGCGAACCGGCCGACCTGCTGCGCAACCTGATCGCCCACCACCTCGACCCGGCCGGGGTGCCGCTGCTCGCGCCGCTGGCGAACACCCGGGCGTTCGCGTCGGTGGTCGAGGCGGTGCGGGACGCGCCGTCGCCGTCTCGCATCCCGGCGGGCTGGATCCGCACGGTCGGTGAAGGGGCGAGCCGGCACCCGGTGGTGCGCGGGATCGGCGAAGAGGTCGCCGTCGCCGCCGACCGGCTGGCGCTGTTCTCGGAGCTGGGCGTCCCCTGGGCGAGCAAACCGAAGGCGGAGACCGCCGAACGCACCGGATGACACTCCCGGTGCTCCCCGCGCCGGCAGCCCGGATCTCCGCCCGGTCGCTGTAAGCGCTTTCTCAACGTGCCCGCTGAACGCCGGAAACGTTGCTGCACAAGGGCTATTGCGCCCATTGCCCGTTGACACCGGTGAGGCGAACTGCCTACCGTGAGCCCGCTGACAGCGTTTTCAGAAAAGTGCTGACCGGCTGAGGACGGAGAGTTCGATGGGGCGCACAAGTGAGCGTAGGACCCAGGGGCGGGGTGTCGCCGCGCTGGCCGTGGTGGTCCCGCTGCTGCTGACCGGGGTGGCCGCCTGCGGCTCGGACTCCGGTGGCGGCGGCGACGTGACCATCAATTTCGTCTGGTGGGGCAGTGAAGGGCGGGCGAGCCTGACGAAGAAGGCCGTCGAGCTCTTCCAGCAGAAGAACCCGAAGATCAAGGTGCAGACGTCGTTCTCGGCGTACCAGGCCTACTGGGAGAAGCTGGCGACGCAGACGGCAGGCGGGAAGCCGCCGGACGTGCTCAACGTCGACAGCCGCTACCTGGCCGAGTACGGCGGCCGCAACGTCCTGGCCGACCTGAACTCCGGCGCGGGCAAGACGATCTCGCTGGCCGACGTCAACCCCGAACTCGCGGCCACCGGCGTGTACCAGGGCAAGCGGTACGCCGTGCCGTGGGCGCAGAACACCCCGGCGATGATCTACGACCCCGCTGCCTACAAGGCTGCCGGGGCGGACCCGGCGAAGGGCATGACCTGGGACCAGTTCGCGGAGGCGACCCAGAAGGTCAGCGCCGCCGGCGGCTTCTCCACGCGCGGGGCGACGGACTTCGGCATCTTCGACACGACGTGTGAGATCTGGCTGCGCCAGCAGGGCAAGCAGTTCTACACCGCGGAGGGCAAGCTCGGGTTCACCGCCGACGACCTGCGCCGCTACTGGCAGCTCACGAGCAAGTTCCGCGACGCCAAGGGTGTCTCGCCGGCGGACGTCACGGCCTCCTACAACACCTCGCCCGAGCAGGCTCCGCTCGGCAAGAAGCTGACCAGCTCGGAGTTCGCCTACGACAACCTGCTGCCGGCGTACCAGAAGGCGAGCGGCAAGCCGCTGAACGTGGCGCCGTACCCGTCGGGCGCCAACGGCGAAACCGGGCAGTACCGGCGTCCGGCGATGTTCCTTTCGGTCTCGGCACGCAGCCAGCAGCAGGAGGCGGCGGCGAAACTCGTCGACTTCCTGATCAACGACCCGGAGGTCGGCAAGATCGTCGGCGCCGACCGCGGGCTCGCGCCGAACCTCAAGGTCCGTGCGCAGCTGGCGGCCGGCGCGACTGGCAACGACAAGACCCTCTACGACTACGAAGCCGCTCTCGAGCCGAAACTCGGGGCCGCGCCGCCGGTGCCGCCGAAGGGTGCCGGCGCGATCCAGAAGCTCTTCCAGCGCACCTACGAAGAGGTCGCGTTCGGGCGGATGAGCATCGACGACGCGGTGAACCGGTTCATGTCCGAAGCCCAGAAGGGACTTTCGTAGCCGATGACGACCCTGCGCACCCCGGACCCGCCGGTCGCGCCGCCGGAGGCCGCGCGCGTCCGGCGCCGGGGCGACCGGCCGGCCGGTCGCCGCCGCAAGAGCCAGCCGGAGGCCTTCGCGTTCCTGACCCCGTGGCTGCTCGGCGCGGTGGCGCTGACCATCGGGCCGATGGTCGTCTCGCTGTACCTTTCGTTCACCGACTACGACATGTTCACGTCGCCGAAGTGGGTCGGCTTCGGCAACTTCGCGCACATGTTCACCGAGGACGACCGCTACCTGCAGTCGGTGAAGGTCACGCTGATCTACGTCCTGGTCTCGGTGCCGCTGAAGCTCACGGTGTCGCTGCTGGTGGCGATGCTGCTCAACACCCGCCGCGGTGCCAACGGCTTCTACCGGGCGGCGTTCTACGCGCCTTCGCTGCTCGGCGCGAGTGTCGCGGCGGCGCTGGTGTGGCGGGCACTGTTCATGGGCGGCGGCCCGGTGAACGAGGTCCTCGCGTTCTTCGGCTGGCACACCCCGAGCTGGGTCGACGACCCGCAGTTCAGCCTCGCCTCGATCGTGCTGCTCGGGGTGTGGCAGTTCGGCGCGCCGATGGTGATCTTCCTGGCCGGACTCAAACAGATTCCGGCGGAGCTGCACGAGGCGGCCGCGATCGACGGCGCGGGCGCGTTCCGCCGGTTCCGGCACATCACGCTGCCGATGCTGTCGCCGGTGATCTTCTTCAACCTGGTGATGGAGGCGATCCACGCCTTCCAGGCGTTCACCCCGGCGTTCGTCATCGGCGGCGGCCGCGGCGGCCCGGCCGACGCGGACCTGTTCTACACGCTCTACCTGTTCGAGGTCGGCTTCCAGGACTTCAAGATGGGCTACGCGTCCGCGATGGCGTGGGTGCTGCTGGTGGTCGTCGCGATCGTGACGGCGATCGTGTTCCGGACCGCGAAGCTCTGGGTGTTCTACGATGATACGGAGGACAAGAAATGACCGTGCTGCCGCGCACGGCGCGGTCGTTCGGCTGGCACGTGCTGTGCCTCGTCATCGTCGCCGTGGTGCTCTATCCGTTGGTGTGGCTGGCGTTCGCGTCGGTCAAGCCACCGGACGAGATCCTCTCGCGGCTGGCGCTGCTGCCCACCAGGTTCGTCTTCGACGGCTACACGAAAGGCTGGGAGGGAGCGGCGGACGTCGGGTTCGGCCGGTTCTTCCTCAACTCCTTCCTCGTGGCCGGGCTTTCGGTGGCGGCGAACGTGCTGTCCTGCTCGCTGGCCGCGTTCGCCTTCGCCCGGCTGAAGTTCCGGTTCGGGGGCGCGCTGTTCGCGTTCATGATCACGACGCTGATGCTGCCCTACCACGTCACGCTGATCCCGCAGTACGTGATCTTCCAGCAGGCCGGGCTGGTCAACACGTTCGTCCCGCTGATCCTGCCGAAGCTCCTGGCCACCGAGGCGTTCTTCGTGTTCCTCATCGTCCAGTTCATGCGCGGGATCCCGCGCGAGCTCGACGAAGCGGCGATCATCGACGGCTGCTCGGTCTACCGCACGTTCTGGCACGTCGTGCTGCCGCTGTCGAAACCGGCGCTGGTCACGACGTCGATCTTCACGTTCATCTGGACCTGGAACGACTTCTTCACGCAGATGGTGTACCTGAACGACACGGAGAAGTTCACCGTGCCGCTCGGCCTGCGGCTGTTCGTGGACACCAGCAGCGAGTCGAACTTCGGCGCGATGTTCGCGATGTCCGCGCTCGCGCTCGTTCCGATCGTGCTGTTCTTCCTCGCCTTCCAGCGCCTGCTGGTCGAAGGCGTCAGCACCAGCGGCCTGAAGGGGTGAGGCGATGCGGACCCAGAGTCGATCACCAGGGTGGCGAACCGGGCTGAGCGACTTCTCGGACTGCCTGCTGGCGGGGCTGCTCGTCGCGCTCGCGTCGGTGCCGGTGGTGACGGCCGCCCCGGCGTTCGTGGCGGGCTGCCGGGTCCTCGACCGGACCCGGCACGACATCGGACGTCCACTGTGGACGACGTTCTGGGCGGACTTCCGCGAGGCGGCCCGGGGCGGGGTGCCCTTCGGGCTCGGTTGCCTCGCGGCGGTGGTGCTGTTCGCGGTGGACCTCGAAGTGGTGGCTTCGATGCCGGGGGCGGATGTGCTGCGGCCCGCGTTGTGGCTGCTGGCGGTGGCGGGTGTGGTGGTGGCGGTGCGGACCTGCGAGGTGGTGGCCACCGGCTCGGAGCCCTGGCGCCGCGCGATCGTGACCGCGGCGCGGGAAACCGCCGCGGCGCGGGGCCACGCGCTGCTCCTCGCGGTCGCCGCCGGTGTCGCCGCCCTGCTCGTCTGGATGCTGCCGATCCTGGCCCTCGTGGCCGCCGGGCCCCTCTGCCTCGCCGCGGTGGCGACGGGCGGCCGCCGATGACGCCGGAGGTGGTCGTCTTCGGCATGGCCGGATACGCGAGCCAGCACCTGCGCCGCGCCCGCGCCCTGCACGACCGGGGCGAGCTCGTCCTCGCCGGTGCGTGCGACATCCGCGAACCCTCCGAAGAGGCGCGCGCCTTGCTGCCCGAAGGAGCGGTGATCACCCGGGACGCGGCCGAACTGCTCGCCCGCACGGCCCCGGACATCGCCGTGGTGGCGACCCCGCCGCACACCCACCTGCCCCTGGCGAAACTCGCGCTCACCGCCGGCTGTCACCTGCTCGTCGAGAAACCGCCCGTGCTCGACCTCGCGGCCTTCGACGAACTCACCCGGCTCGCCCGCGGCCGCGCCTGCCAGACCGGGTTCCAGAGCTTCGGCTCGGCCGCCGTCCCCGCGGTGCGGGCCGCGATCGAAAACGGCGAGATCGGCACGGTCACCGGCATCGCCGCCGCCGGCGCGTGGATCCGCCGGGACCGGTACTTCGCGCGCACCGGGTGGGCGGGCCGCCGTCGCGTCGGTGGGCAACCGGTCGTCGATGGGACGCTGACCAACCCGTTCGCCCACGCCGTGGCGACCGCCCTGCTGGTCAACGGCACCGCCGAGGTCCTGCCGGAGCGGACCGCCGTCGAGCTGTACCGGGCCCGGGACATAGAGTCGGACGACACGGCGTGCGCCCGGCTGAGCTTCGCCGGGGCCCCGGACGTCGTCGTCGCCGCGACACTTGCCGCCGAGGCCGACCACGAGCCGTACGTGCTGGTCCACGGCACGGCGGGCCGGATCCGCTGGCACTACAAGACGGACCTGGTCACCATCCACGACCGGCAGCTCCCAGTCGGGCCGCCGCGGGACCTGCTGGCCAACCTGGTCGAGCACGTCCGCGCCGGCGTGCCGTTGCTGGCCCCGCTGGCCGCGACCCGGGCGTTCACCGCCCTGGTGGAGGCCGTGCGGGACGCGCCGGAGCCGCTGCCCCTGCCCGCCGCATGGGTCCAGGCCGTGGGCACCGGGCCCGAACGGCACTTCGTGGTGCCGGGCGTCGACCGCGACGTCGACACCGCGGCCGAACGGCTCGCGCTCTTCTCCGAACTCTCCCTGCCCTGGACCGGCGCCGCTTTACCGGAACGAGAGAGGTGATGGCGGTGCGTCGCCACGCGATCGTCGGCCTGGGCTCCCGGGCCCAGCTGTTCGCCCGGGCACTGGCCGCGTCGCCGCGGGCCGAGCTCGCGGCCTTCTGCGACCACAACGAGACCCGGATGCGGGTCCACAACGACTGGCTGGGCACGGAAATCCCCGGCTACCGGCCGGCGGACTTCGCCGCGATGCTGGCGAAGGAGCGCATCGACGTCGTTGTGGTGTGCACGCCGGACCACACGCACGCGGACTACGTCGTCGCCGCGCTGGAGGCCGGCTGCGACATCGTCACGGAAAAGCCGATGACGACCGACGTCGACGGCGCGCGGCGCATCCTCGCCGCCCGCCGCGAGACCGGGCGATCGGTGCGCGTCGCCTTCAACTACCGGTACAACCCGGTGCACCGCAAGGTGCGGGAGCTGCTGGCCGCGGGCGCGATCGGGGAGATCGGCTCGGTCGAGTTCAGCTGGCTGCTCGACACCGCCCACGGTGCCGACTACTTCCGCCGCTGGCACCGGGACAAGGCCGGCTCCGGCGGGCTGCTCGTGCACAAGTCCGGGCACCACTTCGACCTGGTGAACTGGTGGCTCGGCAGCGGACCGGAGACGGTGTTCGCGCTCGGGCGGCTGTTCTTCTACGGGGATGAGAACGGTCGCCGGCACCGCACCGCCGGCGACCGGTTCGCGCTGGACCTCGAAGCCTCACCCAAGCTGCGCGCGCTCTACCGTGACGCCGAGCGGGAAGACGGTTATGTCCGGAACCAGGATGTGTTCGCGCCCGGTGTCACCATCGAAGACGACTTGTCGGTGCTCGTGCGCCACAACGGCGGAGCGGTGCTGAACTACCACCTGCACGCGTACTCGCCGCGGGAGGGCTACCACGTCGCGTTCTCCGGCAGCGAGGGGCGGCTGGAGCTGGACGTCCGGGAGAACGAGTACGCATCCGGCGCCGAGCCGGTGCCGAAGCGCGGGCGCGCCCGGCTGACCCTGCAACGGCTCTGGGCGCCGCCCGAGGTCGTGCTCGACCAGGCCCTCGGAGAGGGACACGGCGGCGGGGACGAGCGGATGCTCTCCGAGCTGCTCGGCGACGCCGAGCCGGACCCGCTCGGTTGCGCGGCCGACCACGAAGCCGGCCTGCAGGCCCTGCTCACCGGGCTGGCCGCCAACCGGTCCCTGGAAACCGGCCGGTCCGTGTCCGTCGAAGAACTGCTGGCGGAGATCGGGGAACCGGCGTGAGCCGGGCGGCGGTCGGGGACGGGACGCTGGAGCTGGCCGAGGACGACGACGGCCGGGTGCGGGTCCGGCTCGGCGACGTCGTCCTGGCCGAGTACGTCGTCGCACCGCCGACGCCGGCCGGCGATTCGCCGAAGCCGTACCTGCACCCGCTGCGCACCACCGCGGGGGAGACCGTGACCGCGGTCCGGCCGTACGACCACACCTGGCACAACGGCCTGCAGTTCACGATGGCCCACCTCTCGGGCGAGAACTCCGCCGCACCCGAAAACTTCTGGGGCGGCCGCACCTACGTGCGCGGCCGCGGCTACACCCCGCTCGACAACAACGGCACGATCGGCCACGTCCGCTGGGAAAGCCTCGTCTGCGCGGCGGGCCACTGCGAACTGCGGCACGAGCTGGCCTGGCGCACCGCGGCCGGGAAGCGCTGGCTCACCGAGCACCGCACGCTGCGCTTCGGCGACGTCTCGGCCGGCGACGGGCGCTGGACGCTCACCTGGTCCAGCCGCCTGCGCAACACCAGCGGCCGCGAGCTGCGCTGGGGGAGCCCGGTCACCGAAGGCCGCGATACCGCGGGTTACGGCGGGCTGTTCTGGCGCGGGCCGCGCTCGTTCGTCGGCGGCACGGTCCGGACACCGGACGGGAAGTCCGCGGCCGACGCGATGGGGCACCGCGCGCCGTGGCTCGCCTTCACCGGCCGGCACGACGAAAGCCTGCGCACCTCGACGCTGCTGTTCGCCGACAGCCCGGCGAACGCGGCCTTCCCGACGGCCTGGTACGTCCGGGCCGAGCCGTTCCCGGTCGTCAGCTTCGCCGCGACCTACCACCGGCCGTGGCTGCTCGAACCGGACGAGGAGCTGACGCTGACCCACCACGTCGTCGTCATCGACGGCGCCCCGGACGCCGCCCGGCTCGGCCGGTACGCGGCGCGCGTGCTCAAGAGACAGGAAACCGACTAGAGGAGCCGACATGCGCTGGAAGGCTTTCGCGGGGTGCCTAGCCCTGCTCGGACTGACGCTCACCGCGGCACCGGCCCAGGCCCACGGCCGCGACCCCGGCCGGGTCGTGCTCGGCGCGCACGACGGCTGGGCCGCGGCGACCACGGGGACGACCGGCGGGGCGGCCGCCGCCCCCGGCGACGTGCACACGGTGACCAAGCGGTCCGAGCTGGCCGCGGCCCTGGCGGCGAACCCCGGCGCGCCGAAGATCGTCTACGTCCGCGGGACCATCGAGGGCAACGTCGACGCCGCGGACCGGCCGGTGAGCTGTGAAGCTTTCGCCGACCCGGCGTACAGTCTCCCGGCGTACCTGGCGGCGTACGATCCCGCGACCTGGGGGAGAGTGCCACCCTCGGGGCCGCTGGAGGAAGCCCGCGCGCGGTCGCAGGCCAACCAGGCCAAGCAAGTCGTGCTCGACGTCGGCCCGAACACGACGATCGCCGGGCTCGGCCCCGCCACGCTGCACGGGCTGACCCTGCGCGTCACCGGCGACAACGTGATCCTGCGGAACCTGCGCTTCTCCGACGCCCACGACTGCTTCCCGCAGTGGGACCCGCTCGACACCGCCGACGGCAACTGGAACTCCGAGTACGACAACCTCGACCTCGTCGGTGCGACGCACGTCTGGGTGGACCATAACGAGTTCAGCGACGGCGGGAACACGCAGCAGCCGTCGTACTACGGCCGCAAGTACGAGGTCCACGACGGGCTGCTCGACATCGTCAACGGCTCGGACCTCGTCACGGTGTCCTACAACCGGCTGCGCGAGCACGACAAGACCATGCTGATCGGCAACACCGACAAGCCCACCTACGACGTCGGCAAGCTGCGCGTCACCTTGCACCACAACCTGTTCTCGGACATCGGCCAGCGCGCGCCGCGGGCGCGGTACGGCCAGGTGCACGTCTACGACAACCTCTACCTGGTGCCGGATCCGGCCGATTACACGTATTCCCTCGGCGTGGGCGTGCAGTCCAAGATCTACGCGGAGAACAACTTCTTCCGGCTCCCGGCCGGGCTGCCGCTGGGCCAGCTGGTGCACTACTGGAAGGGAACGGTGCTGCACGCCACCGGGACGCTGGCCGCGCAGGGCTCGTCGCGGCCGCGGCCGGTGGACCTGCTGGCCGAGTACAACGCGGTCAACGACCCCGACCTGGGGCCGGACGTGGGCTGGACGCCGAGCTTCGTCGAGCGTCTCGACCCGGCGTGGGCGGTCCCGGCGCTGGTGCTGACGGGCGCCGGCCCCGGCCGCTGAGCCTTCGATACTTTCGGCGTTTTCTGAAAACCCTCGCCGTCGGCGACCATCCGGGCGACATGCGTGCCGCTGCGGCGAACGACATTGACAGGCCACTGCCCGCAACCCGAAACTCAGTGACGAGAAAGCGCTTTCACAACCCGGTCGGACGTTTCCCTCAGCGCCGATTGAAGCACCAGACCAGGGAGTGACGAATGATTTCCCCATCGATATCCCGGATCGTCCGGATGACCGCCGTCGCCGCGCTCGTGGTTTCGGCGGCGGTCGGCACCGGCGCGACCGCGTCGGCCGCTTCCTGGCCGAACCCGAGCACCAGCGTGCCGGTGCCGAAGACGATCAAGGTCACCAGCGGCACCTACGACGGCGGCCTCAAACGGTTCTACGGCACCGGCGACCTCGGCACCGGCGGCCAGGACGAGAACCAGAGCCCGATTTTCGAACTGTCCAACGGCACCACCCTGAAGAACGTCGTCCTCGGCACCCCGGCCGCCGACGGCGTGCACTGCCTCGGCACCTGCACGCTGCTCAACGTCTGGTGGGAGGACGTCGGCGAGGACGCCGCGACCTTCAAGGGCACCTCCGCCTCGCAGACGATGACCATCGACGGCGGCGGTGCGCGCAAGGCGTCGGACAAGGTGTTCCAGCACAACGGGCCCGGCACCATGTACATCCGGAACTTCCAGGTCAACGACTTCGGCAAGCTGTACCGCTCCTGCGGCAACTGCAAGACGCAGTACAAGCGCAACGTCGTCGTCGACAACGTCACCGCCACCGTGCCGGGCAAGGCGCTGGTCGGCATCAACACCAACTACGGCGACACCGCGAAGCTGACGAGGATCACCATCGTCGGCGACTCGAGCCGCAAGCTCGAGCCCTGTACGAAGTACAAGGGCGTCACCAGCGGCGAGCCGACGAAGACCGGCAGCGGCCCGGACTCGACGAACTGCCTCTACACCGCGGCCAACATCACCTACAAGTAACCCCGACCCGCGCCGGGGTGCCGGCCGCCGTCCGGTGCCCCCGGCGCGTTCCCTCGTGGAGGCGTCATGTTCAAGACCCTGCTCGTCGCGTCGGTGCTCACCGGCGCGGCGCTGGCCGCCCCGCCGGCTTCGGGCGCGGCGGCGAACGTCGTCGTGGCGAAGGACGGCTCGGGCAACTACACCGCCGTCCAGGCCGGGATCAACGCGGTTTCGGCGGGCGGCACGATTTCCGTCAAACCCGGGACCTACCGCGAAGTGATCACGGTGCCGTCGGGCAAGACCGGGATCACCCTGCGCGGCACCACCGGCAAGGCCGCCGACGTCGTCATCGACTACGACAACGCCAGCGGGACCAAGAAGCCCGACGGTTCGACGTACGGCACGTCCGGCAGCGCGACCGCGACGATCGCCGCCAACGGCTTCACCGCGACTGCGTTGACCTTCCGCAACTCCTTCGACCGCAACGCCCACCCGGAGATCAAGGACACCCAGGCGGTCGCGGTCAAGACCACCGGCGACCGGATGGTCTTCGACAACGTCACCTTCCTCGGCCACCAGGACACGCTCTACGCCGACACCGCGGCCGTCGGCACGGTCGGCCGCCAGTACTACCGCACCTGTTCGATCAGCGGCGACGTCGACTTCATCTTCGGCCGTGCCACCGCGGTGTTCGACCGGGCGGCGATCACCGCGCTCGACCGCGGTTCGAGCACCAACAACGGTTTCCTGACCGCGGCGAGCACCCGGCGGAGCAACCCGTACGGGTTCCTGATCGTCGGCAGTCGCGTCCTCAGCTCGGCGGCCAACGCGAGCTTCTACCTGGGCCGGCCGTGGCACCCCGGCGGGGACGTCGACGCGATCGCGCAGGTCCTGATCCGCGAGACTTCGCTGCCCGCGGCGATCAAGCAGGCGCCGTGGACGGACATGTCCGGCTTCTCGTGGAAGGATGCGCGGTTCACCGAGTACCGCAACACCGGTCCAGGGGCGGGGACCGGGGCCGACCGGCCGCAGCTGCCCGCCGCGCAAGCCGGGAACTACACGGCCCAGCGGTACCTCGCCGGCAGCGACGGGTGGAACCCCGTGCACTGACGGGCAAGCTCGGCATCAACCTCATCGGCTACGACAGCGCGGGCTGGCCGTACGTCTACTGACTCGTATAACGCCCTATACTCCGGCGGTCGCCTCACGCGACCCGGCCAAAGCCGTGATGGCCACCTTGAGGAACTTGAAGTTCCTCAAGGTGGCCATCACGAACCAGGGCGGAGAGTGGCGCCGCGGGCCACGACGTGACCGGCCTTGAGGACCAGGTCGCGCGGAGGCCGCGTCACGACCGCGTGGGCCGGGGTTTCCGCGTCGACCACCACGAGGTCGGCGGGCGCGCCCTCGGTGAGGCCGTAGCCGTCGAGGCCGAGTGCCCGCGCACCACCGAAGGTGACCGCTTCCAGCGCGGCCTCGATGTCCTCGTCGCGGCGGAACGTGCTGCGGTAGGCCAGGTGCATGGCCCGCTCCAGGAGGTCGCCGCTGCCGTACGGGCTCCACAGGTCGCGGATGTCGTCGTGCCCGCAGGCGACGTTCACCCCGGCTTCGCGCAGCTTTTTCACCGGCGGGACGGGGAAGTCGAAGATCGCCGCCGTGGTGATCGTGATGCCCGCGTCCGCCAGCCCTGCCGCCAGCCGGTCCTGTGTCGCGGCGTCCGCCTGGGCCAGTGCGTAGGCGTGGCTGACCGTCACCCGCCCGGCCAGGCCGGCCGCGCGGGTTCGCTCGATGATCAGCTCCAGCTCGAACACGCCGAGCGAGCCCGGGTCGTGCAGGTGCAGGTCGATCCGGACACCGTGGCGCTCCGCGAGGCCGAAGACGACGTCGAGGTGGCGGACCGGGTCCCGGTCCATCCCGGCCGGGTCGATGCCGCCGACCGCGCTCACCCCGAGCCCGATCGCCTCCTCGAGCAGGGCGGCCGTGCCGGGGTCGGCGAGGATGCCGCTCTGCGGGAAGGCGACCTGCTCGACGGTGATCCGCCCGGCCAGCCGGGCGGCGACGTCGCGCACCACCTCGACGCCGGTGAGTCCGGTGCCGGAGTGGACGTCCGTGTGCGTACGAACGTGCGTGGTGCCCGCGGCGGCCATCGCTTCGAGCAACGCCGTCACGGCGGCCGGGTCGGGCAGTCCCAGCTCGGCGCGGTGGCGGCGCTCGTCGGCGATCCGGTCGGCCAGCGCGGGCCCGGCCGAGTGCGGCCGCCACGGCCCGCCGAAGAGCGTCTTGTCCAGGTGGCAGTGCGCTTCGACCAGGCCCGGCAGGACGAGCCGGCCGCCGAGGTCGATCACCTCGGCGTCGCCGGGGTCGAGACCGGGACCGAGTTTCGCGATGACGCCGTCGCGGATGAGGAGGTCGGCCGGGCCGCCGGCGCTCCAGGGACGGCCGTCGCGCAGCAGAAGTCCGGGCATCGTCGCTCCTCCTCGTCGGCACCCGAGCTTTTCAGCCGGAGGCCCGGGATGGGAAGGGCACGCCGTTTCGTTCCGGCCGGGGCGGGGTAGGAATTGATCACTCGCAGCCGACACCGTCTGGAAGGAGCCTTTCGATGAGCGCCCTCGACCTGTCCGCTTTACTGCTCACCGCGACGACCGCGGAGCCCCGGCCGGGAACACTGCGGGTCACGATCGCGGGCGAGATCGACATGGCCACACGACCGCGCCTGGACGACGAACTCGACCGGGCGGTGGCGGCCGCGCCGGAACGGCTGGTCGTCGACCTGCTGGGCGTCGGCTTCTGCGGCGTGACGGGCGTGGCGTCGCTGGGCCGGTTGCGGGCCCGCTGCGCCGACGCCGGCATCGACCTGGTCCTCAAGCCGTCCCGCGTCGTGCGGCGCGCGCTGGACCTCGCCGCGGTTGCCCCGCTGTTCCGGCTGGTCGGCCGCCGGGCCGAGCCGGAGCAGGTCATCGCCCGCTGACCGACGGCTCGGTGAAGCTGCGGGCTTCCTCGTCGGCCGCGGCCTGCTCGCGGTCCGCGGCCGCGCCGTCACCCGGACCGCCGCGGCGGTGCAGCGCCTCGGCGTGGCGGCGGCGGGAGAACACCACCGCCGGCCAGTGGCCGAGGGCGAGGTTGTGCCGGACGGCGGCCCGCAGGTGCGCCACCGCCCGGTCCGGGTCGCCGGCGGTCAGCGCCGTCGTGCCCAGCTGGTAGTGGACCGAGCCGAAGCAGGCGATGCCCAGGCTCGCCATCGCGGGCAGCTGCCCGAACGGGACCAGCAGCTCGTGGATCCGCGCCGCCGTGGCCCGGTCGTCCAGCAGGTACGCGGTTTCCGCGGCGCCGCACAGGGAAATCAGCCAGGTGCTCGAC
Organism: Amycolatopsis balhimycina FH 1894; assembly: GCF_000384295.1. Lineage (NCBI taxonomy): Bacteria > Bacillati > Actinomycetota > Actinomycetes > Pseudonocardiales > Pseudonocardiaceae > Amycolatopsis > Amycolatopsis balhimycina. The sequence goes on from NZ_KB913037.1 coordinate 10,621,019, forward strand.
CGGGGCAGCGCACCCGGGTCGTCGCCGCACAGCCGCGCCAGGGCGCCCGCGGCGGTGCGGCGGTCCCCGGCCGACGCCGCCGCCACGGCCAGCGCCGAGTAGTACGAGTTGTCGATCGGGCTCAGCGTGGGGGAGTGCATCAGCCCGTCCAGCACGGGCACGAGTTCCGCCAGCCTGCCCTGGAACCACCGGATCGCCACCAGCTGCGCGCCGTACCAGCCGAGCGCGTCGAAATCGCCCGCCGTCTGCCCGAGCAGGGCGCAGGCCTGCGCCGCGGCTTCGGCCTCGGCGAACCGGCCGGCGCGGATGGCCAGCATGACCCCGAGGGCGTCGGCCACGAACCCGGCCGCCAGGTGCTTCCGCGCGGCCAGGAGGTCCTGGAGCTCGCCGAGCCGCCGTTCGGCGTGCGGATCCCCGGCCAGGAAGAGGTCGACGGTGTCCCACAGCACGCCCATGACGAGGTCGGTCCGCCGTCCCGAGCGGCCGCTCACCCCGACCAGCTCCGTCGCGAGGGCGCGCCGCAGCTGCGTGTGGTCCGGGCCGAGCAGGCAGTGGTGCGCCAGGCTCAGCGCTTCGGCGTGCGCGACCGGGTCGCCCACCGCCCGCGTGTGCTCGGCCATCGCCAGGATCCGGCCGTGCGTACCCGCCGCGTAGTCCAGTTCGGCCGCGAGCCGGGACCGGAGCCGGTGACCGAGCGACGAGGCGGGATCCACCGCCTCCTGCGCGTACCGCAGGCGCGTCAGCAGCGACGCCGAACCGGCGGCCGTCCGGTGCTCGTGCACCCACACCCCGCCCAGGCCGAGGACCGCGCGGGCGAGCGCGTCGGCGTCCCCGGCCCGCTCGGCACGGAGGTACGCGGTTTCGAAGTGCTCCCGGCTCGTCCGGAGGTCGCCGTCCTCCAGCAGCGCGTGCTCCCCGGCGGCCAGTGCGTCGTCCGGGATGGTCACCACGGTCCTGGCGTGGGTCGTGAGCAGCCCCGCGTCGTGGGCGAGGACCTGCCGGTGCACCTGCGCGAGCAGCGGTGACGGTTCGACCCCGGACGCGGTGATCAGGCCGTGCCGGGCGCGGCGGAACGCTTCGAGCGCGTCGCCCTGACGGCCGGCCCGGTAGAGCGCCGTCATCAGCTGCGCCCACAGCCGCTCGTGCCCGGGGAACGCCGCCGTCAGCGCCTCCAGTTCCGCGATCAGCCCGGCGTCTTCGCCGGTCGCGAGGTCGGCGTCGATCCGGTCCTGGACGGCGCTGTGGCGCAGCCGGTCGAGCCGCATTCCTTCGGCCCGCAGGATTTCGACGTCGCCGAACTCCTCGTAGGCGCTCCCGCGCCACAGGCCCAGTGCGGTGGCCAGGTGCGCACGCGCCGCCGCGGGCTCCCCGGCGGCGAGCGCCCGGCGGCCCTCGGCGGCGAGCCGCTCGAACCGCGCGGCGTCGAGGGCCTGCGGCGCCGCGTGCAGGACGTATCCCGGCGACCGGGTCAGGATCAGCCCGGGATCCACCGTGCCGCGCAGGCGCGAGAGGTACGTCCGCACGGTCCGGTCGGCGTGCGCGGGCGGCCGCTCACCCCAGAGCGCCCGCCCGAGCGCGGGAACGCTGACGACGTGACCCCCCTCCGCCGCCAGCACCGCCAGCAGGGTCCGCAGGCGCGGCCCTCCGACGTCCCGCGGCTCGCCGTCGAGCCGCACTTCGAACGGTCCCAGCACCCCGAGGTCCACCCCGCCCATGCCCGCCCCTCCGCGCGCGGGTATCCCGTGCGCTTCGGCGTACAAGAGCGGCCCAGGCCGCACGGGATACGTCCCACAGCCGGGTGGATCTCCGTCGACGAACTGTCGACAGATTATCGACGGCCGCTGCGAAGGTCGGCAAGCGCGGACCGGAGGGTCCGCGGCCATCGGTTCTTCGGGAGGACGTCCATGAAACGCATGATTCGGGGTCTCGCACCGGTTCTCGCCGCCGCGGCGGCGGGGACGGCGCTGCTGGCGGGTGCCCCGGCGGCCCAGGCCACCGCGCTCGACGTGAAGAGCGCGACCTGGGGCCAGTTGCACGTCGGCGACTGCCAGCAGGACAACGGGACCATCGTCATCCGGTCGGACGGCACGGGTGACTGGAGCGCGACGACGCTGACCTACCAGACGCACTCCGGCGACGTCTGGCACTCCGGCTTCGACTTCAAGACCACCGCCGGGACGAAGCTGTTCTCGGCGGGCACGTTCGACAGCCCGCGGATGGACGACGGCAACCCGCCGCCGCACTACTTCTGGAGCAAGCACTTCACCTACGACGCGGCGCTCTTCAGCGCTGTCAACATTTTCAAGACCATCCAGCACTCGAGCTGCTGACCGGGGTGAGAACCGCCCTGGGTCACGGTGCGCCGGGACCCAGGGCGGTGCCCGCGACGGCCCCGCCGGGCCGGGGCTCCTTCAGCTCGACGAACATCGCGTGCGACGGCGTGCCGCCGACGTTCTCGCCCGAATGCTCCTGGGCCGCGACCCAGCGCACCGCGCCGGCGGGCAGCTCCACGCCGACCTCGCGGCCTCCGGCGGAAATGCGGCGGCTGAACGCGCTCAGCGTGACCATCACCGTGTCGGGGTGCCGGTGCGGCGCGGTGTGGTCGCCGGGGGTGTCCCTGTACTCCAGGACCCGCACCCGTTCGTTTTCGAAGACCACCCGGTACAGCTCGGGGTTCGTGTCGGCCGGGTCACCGGTCATGGCCGCCTCCTTTATGGGACTCCGGTACCATGATGGCATGGAAGTCCCGTATGAGTCCACGGGCCGGCGCAGCCAGAAGGGGCGGACGCGGGCCGCGCTGGTGGCGGCCGCCCACGAACTGCTCGCGCGCGGCGGGTCGCCGACGGTCGAGGACGCCGCCGAGGCGGCCGGGATTTCCCGCACCACCGCCTACCGGTACTTCCCCAACCAGCGCGCGCTGCTGCTCGCCGCGTACCCGGAGATCCAGGACGACGCGGGCCTGCTGCCCGCGGACGCGCCCGCCGATCCCGCCGCCCGCCTGGACCTGGTGATGGGGGCGTTCATCGCGTTCACGCTGCGCTGGGAACCGCAGCTGCGCGCCCAGCTGCGGCTGTCCCTGGAGCCCGGCGCGCCGCGGCCGGTGCTGCGGCGCGGCCGGGCGATCCGCTGGATCGAGGAGGCACTGGCCCCGCTCGCGGACACGCGTCCGGAGCTCGACGTCCACGGTCTCGCGGTCGCGATCCGGTCGGCGACCGGCATCGAGTCCCTGGTGTGGCTCACCGATATCGGCGGCCTGCACCGCGACCAGGCGGCCGCGGTGCTGGCCGGTTCGGCGCGGGCCATCCTGCGCGCGGCCCTCGACCCGGCGGCTAGCTGATCGGCACCGTCGCGGTGCAGGACGCCGTGCCGTTGTCGAACTTCGCCGACGCGGTGCCGAACGAGCCGAACGGTACGTCGAGGCCCGACATCGCGAAGCTGGTGCTGCCGCCGGTCGGGACCGACCGGGTGTAGATGGTGTGGATCGTCGCCCCCTGACGGTAGGCGATCTGCAGCACCAGCGTGCCCGAGTCGCCGATGTACGGCCCCGACGCCGTGTACGCGCCGACCGGGTGGTAATTCCCGCCCGAGGCCTCGTACTCCAGGGTGAGCCGGCCGCTCAAGCCGCCGGAGCTGCAGAAGGCCGTCCGCTGGATGCCCGTGGACGCCTCCGCCGGTGACGGCAGGACCGTCGCTGCCGCCAGTACTGCGGCCAGCCCGGCCCGCACCAAGGTCTTCATGGGTTCCTCCCTCGTTTCGCCCGCCATCCTGCCCGGCCCCGCTTCCGTTCCGCTTCCGTCAGGAGGAGGTGGTGCGTACCAGGAGGACCGGGCAGGCGGCGTGGTGCAGGAGAGCCTGGCCGGTCGAGCCGAGCAGCAGGCCGGGGAAACCGCCGCGGCCGCGGTCGCCGAGGACGACGAGCTGGGCGGTGCCGCTGCGTTCGACGAGCTCGCGGCGCGGGTGGGCGTGCACCACGACCCGCTCGACCTCGACGTCGCCGGTGTCGTGGGCCAGGACCCGCTCGCCGAGCAGCCGCTGCCCGGCCTCGGCGACGCACCGCGGGTCCGGGTGCGGCGGCGGGGTGTCCGCCCAGGCGTGCAGGACGACCAGCGGCGCCCGGCGCAGGCGGGCTTCGGCGAGGGCTGCCGCCAGGACCCGGGCACCGGCCTCGCTGCCGTCGATGCCGGTGACGACCGGGCGGCCGGCCGCGGCCGGTTCGTCCCAGCTGTCCCCGCGGACGACGACGGTGTCGCAGTGCGCGTGGGTGCCGACGGCGGCCGCGACCGAGCCCGCGAGCAGGCTGGTCAGCCTGCCGTGCCCGGCCGACCCGACGACGAGCAACGCGGCGGTTCTCGACGCTTCGACCAGCGCCTGGGCCGCGCGGTCGGGATCGAGCCGGGTGACTGCGCCGGGAACGCCTTGCGCGGCGGCGAGCTCCTGCGCGGTCCTCAGCGCCCGGCGCCCCCGGGCGCGCAGGGCGTCCACCATCTCGTCCGGCGGCGGCACGACCCCGCCCGCGAGCAGCGCGGAGACGTCGAGGGCGTGGACGATCTCCAGCGGCGCGTCCCGCAGGCGGGCGGTCCGCGCGGCCCACCGGACGGCGTCGAGCGACTCGGCCGACCCGTCCACCCCGGTGACGATCGGCGGCGGCGTTCCAGCGGTCATCCCCAGCACTCTAGGCCCGTACAGCCGCGGCCGGGCGGTGATTCCGCGGGCACCGACGGGCAGCACGTGAGTCGTGTGAGTGACCCGGTCGCGGGCGGGACCGTCGTCGGGCAAGATCTGCGGGGTTCGTGTCCGCGGTCGGAGGAGGGGCCCGATGGCGGTGCCGGTCGTGGTGGCGGCGGTGCTCGGCCTGCTCGTCGGGTCGTTCCTCAACGTCGTGATCCACCGGGTGCCGCGGGGTGAGTCGGTCGTCAGTCCGCCGTCGCGGTGCCCGGACTGCGGGCAGGGGATCCGCGCCCGGCACAACGTCCCCGTCTTCGGCTGGCTGGTCCTGCGCGGCCGGTGCGCGGGCTGCGGCACCCGGATCAGCGTCCGCTACCCCCTGGTCGAGCTGGGCGCCGGCGTGCTGTTCGCGCTGCTGGCGCTGCGGTTCGGCCCGCCGGACCTGCCCGCGTTCCTGTACTTCGGCGCGATCGGGATCGCCCTCGCCCTGATCGACCTCGACTGCCGCCGCCTGCCGAACGCGATCGTGCTGCCGTCCTACCCGGTGCTCGCGGTCCTGCTGACGGCGTCGGCCTGGTGGCGCGACGACTGGTGGTCGCTGGCCCGCGCGGGCATCGGCGGTGCCGCGTTGTTCGGGTTCTACCTCGTCCTCGCGCTGGCGTACCCGGCGGGCATGGGCTTCGGCGACGTCCGGCTCGCGGGCGTCCTGGGCGGGATCCTCGGCTACCTGTCCTGGGCGGCGTTGCTGATCGGCGCGTTCGGCGGGTTCCTGCTCGGCGCGGTGGCCGGCGTCGCGGTGCTGGCGACGGGCAAGGGCGGCCGCAAGACGGCGTTGCCGTTCGGGCCTTTCATGATCGCCGGGGCCCTCGTGGCGATCTTCGTGGCCGGCCCGCTGAGCCAGGCCTACCAGCGGCTGGCGGGCCTGGCCTGAGCGTCAGCGGTTCCCCGACCAGCTGAGCACGGACACCTGTCTCGCCCCGGCGACCGGGTTCGACGGGTCACCGTCCACATAGGCCACCCGCGCCCGGGCCGCCGGGGGTGCCGCCCGGCGCGCACGTTCCGGCGCCGGGGCAGACGTAGGCGGACAGGTAGACCCCGAAGACGAAGCCGGGGGAGTCGTCCGTGTGGACCGTCACGAAGAGTGTGCGAATTCCAGAGCGATCTTCACCTCGGGCGACCGGCCCGACTGCGAAGGTCCGAGGTCCCTTGTCCTCGGCGGCCGGACGTGCCACGCGCGGGATCGGGCCGAACCGCTGCCGTTTCACCGAGAAAAGTTTCCTCATGCTCGAACGTGACCTGCGGTTTTCGTCACCAGATCGGCCGAATGGCGGAGACCGTCCCGTGATCTTGTCCGGGCCCTGATGCTGATCTTCGGCGGCTCTGGGAGGTGGCGGCCGGGGACTCCTCGGCGCACTCTCCGGGGTGTAACTTTTCGTGACAATTCTTCGAGTGATGAGCAATAGCACGCCTGTTTGAACGTGTTCAACTCTTCGGGTACCGTGAGGCGGGCGGATCGTGAAGGGGGTTCCATGAAGGTCGTGATACCGGGTGGCACCGGCCACCTCGGGCGCGTGCTGAGCTGCGCGCTGACCGGGCAAGGCCACGAAGTCGTCGTGCTGACCCGGCGGGAGGCCCGGCCGGAGCCGGGGGTGCGCCACGTCCGCTGGGACGGACGCGCCGCGGGGCCGTGGACGGCGGAGATCGACGGCAGCGACGTCGTGCTCAACCTGGCCGGCCGGTCGGTGAACTGCCGGTACACGCGAGCGAACCTGCGGGAGATGACGGCCTCGCGCGTCGACTCGGCGCGGGTCGTCGGTGGTGCGATCGTCCGCGCCGGGCGGCCGCCACGGGTGTGGCTGCAGATGAGCACGGCGACGATCTACGCGCACCGCCACGACGCGCCGAACGACGAGACCACCGGCGTTCTCGGCGGCGATGAGCCGGACGTGCCCGGCTACTGGGCCTACAGCGTCGAAATCGCCAAAGCGTGGGAGCGCGAGCAGCGGCTGGCGGACACGCCGCACAGGCGGAAGGTCGCGTTGCGGACGGCGATGGTGATGAGCCCGGAACCCGGCGGTGCCTTCGAGGCGCTGCTGCGGCTGGCGCGGCTGGGCCTGGGCGGCCCGGTGGCGGGCGGAGCGCAGTACGTGTCGTGGATCCACGAGGACGACCTGGTCCGCGCGATCGGCTTCCTCGTCGCGCAGGACGAACTGAGCGGCCCGGTGAACCTGGCGGCCCCGGAACCGTTGCCGTACCGCGACTTCCAGCGTGCCTTGCGCGCAGCCGCGGGCGTCCCGTTCGGGTTGCCGGCGGCGAAGTGGATGGCGGAAATCGGGGCGTTCGTGCTCCGCAGCGACACGGAACTGCTGTTGAAGAGCCGTCGCGTGGTGCCGGGACGGCTGCGGGAAGCGGGGTTCGCCTTCGACCACCCCGAGTGGCCCGCGGCGGCGGCGGACCTGGTGCGGCGGACCGGAGTCCACTCAGGACGGTCAGCTGACCTGCGCGTGGCCGGTAAAGGTCCGTGAATGGCACATTGAGGGACTTCAAGTCCCTCAATGTGCCATTCACGGACCTGCGAGAGGGGCTGGGTCGGTGTTGTCCCGCAGCCGCCGCAGCATGAGGGCGAGGTGCAGCCGGAACCGGCCGGCGGGGGAGTCGACGTCGAAACCGAGGACGGCTTCGGCCCGGGCCAGCCGGGCCGGCATCGTGCTGTGGTGGCGGTGCAGCACCGCCGCGGCCTTGCGGGCCGAGCCGGTCGCGCAGAGCGCGCCGAGCGCCGCGAGGGTGTCCTCGCCGTGGGACTCGGCCGCGAGGCGGTCGAGGGCCCGGACGTCGGCGAGTTCGGCGAGGTCCGCGGGGCCGAGCTTCCCGTCGAGCGCGGCGAGGCCGCCGAGCCGGTCCCACCACACCACCGGCTCGGTGGCCGAGGTGAACCGCAACGCGGTCCGGGCCGCCGCCCACGACCGGGCCACCTCGATGGCGGGCAGCTCCGGGCCGATCCCGGCGCGGGCGCCGTCCGGGAGCGGGCCGGGCACCTCGCCCGTCGTCAGCACCGCCCGCACCCGGCCCAGCGGTGCCGACCACCCGGCGAGCGCGTCGACGCCGGTACCGGCCAGCACGCGCAGCCGGGTCGCCGGGGCGATGCCGAGCAGGTGCAGGGCCCGGGCCCGTTCGGCCGTGCCGACGTCTTCCGACAGCACCAGCTCGACCAGCGCGGGGTCCCCGAGTTCGGGCCGTGGCACGCCGGAGTGCTCCAGCAGGATCGCGGTGGCGATGGCGAACCGCTCCAGCAGCATGTCGTCGAGCGGGACGGGCGCGCCCGCCCGGGCCACCCACACGAGCACGCCGCCCTCGAGCACGCGCGTGGCCGCTCCCGCGGGCGCCGGGCCGGGGGTCACGACGTCCGCGCCCGGCTCCGCGCGCAGCGACAGCCCCTGCCCGGGCGCGTGCACGCCGACCGGGCAGCCGGCGAGCTCGGCCGTGCTGCGGACCAGGACGTCCAGGCCGGCGCGACCGGTGATCAGGCGGTCGAAGAACCCGATCACCCGCACGGCGTTCTCGGCGTCGGCGTCGAGTCCGGAGAGCCTCAGCAGCAGGCCTTTCATGCCGCCACGATAGGCGCGGCCGCCGCCGGATGGCGAGGTCCGGCCCGGCAACGCCCGCCGCGTGGCGGTGGCCGGGGTCACACCGGCAGGCCGATGATCGGACCATGACCTACGCGATCGATCCCGAGCTGGTGCCCTGGCTGGACATGCTGCCGGGCGTGCCCCTCTCCGACCACGAGTCCGTGCTGGCCGCGCGCACTTCGATGGCACAGCTGGCCGACGTCCTGCCGTCCTACGAACCGGCGAACCCCGTCGACGTCCGGGACACCGCCGTGCCGGGACCCTCCGACGCCCCGGACGTGCCGGTCCGCGTCTACGCGCCGGCGGACCGCACCGGTGCGGTGCCCGGCCTGCTCTACATCCACGGCGGCGGGTTCGTCCTGGGCGACCTCGAGATGTCCCACGCGCAGCTGCTGCACCTGGTCGACGAGCTGGGCATCGTGATCGTGGCGGTGGACTACCGGCTGGCTCCCGAGCACCCATTCCCGGCCCCGGTCGAAGACTGCTACGCGGCGCTGAGCTGGGTCGCGGCGAAGGCGGACGAGCTCGGCATCGACCCCGCCCGGATCGGCATCGCGGGCGACAGCGCGGGCGGCGGCCTGTCGGCGGGGGTGACCCTGCTGGCCCGCGACCGCGGCGGACCGGCCCTGTGCTTCCAGTACCTCGGCATCCCCGAGCTGGACGACCGGCTGGACACTCCGTCCATGCGGGACTACACCGACACCCCGATCTGGAACCGGCCGAACGCCGTGGTCAGCTGGACGAGCTACCTCGGCACGGAACCCGGCGGCGACGACGTCTCGCCCTACGCGGCCCCGGCGCGCGCCACCGACCTGTCCGGGCTGCCGCCCGCGTTCGTGACGACCTGCCAGTTCGATCCCCTGCGGGACGAGGGGATCGAGTACGCGCGGCGGCTGGCGCACGCGGGCGTCCAGGCCGAGCTGCGCCACTACCCGGGCACCTTCCACGGGTCCGGGATGGTCGAGACGGCGGCGATCTCCCGCCGGATGTTCGCCGACGAGATCGATGCCCTGCGCCGCGGCCTGCGGGTGGGGTGAGCCGGTGACGCGGAGGCGCCGGGACCCCCAGTCCCGGCGCCTCCACGAGTCAAGCGACGACGTCGGTGACCGTGTCCTTGACGACCTGCCACCGGCCGTGGTCGCGGACCAGCGTGAGGCTGATCGTGAAGTGACGGTCGATGCCGTGCGACGGCTCGAGGTAGTGCGCGTCGAGGATGGCGTAGCCCATCCGGCAGTCCTCGACGACGGTGTGCGTCACCGTCCACGGCATCGAGAACTCGTAGGGCACCTTGAACTGCTCCAGCACCGGGTTCACGTTCGCGTCGTAGCCGATGATGACGTTGCCCCGGCGGCCCACCGTGACCATGTCGCGGTGGATGATCGCGCGGTAGCGGGCGGCGTCGCGCTTGTTGTAGCTGTCCATGTCCTCCCACACGGCGTGGTCGAACGCCCGCCGGCACTCCTGCTGCCCGCCGGCCGCCTGATCACCGGCCGCCGAGGCGACCGGAGTGCCGAGCACCGCCGCCACCAGCGCGGTGCCCAAGGCCGCGTAACCCCACTTGCGCATCTGGTTTCCCTTCCTCGTGGACCGATCCGCAGGCTGCCGGGGCGGCGCATCACAGCTGCATCACTTCCGCACCGCCGCGGCGGGGAAGCCGGTTAACCTCGCCCGCGGGGTGAGTCATGGAGTTCCGCGTCCTGGGTCCGGTGCGAGTGCTCGGCGACGGGCGGCCGATCGGGCCGTCCGGGCCGCGCCAGGAACGCATCCTGGCGGCGCTGCTGCTCGGCGCCGGCCGGGTCGTGCCGGTGTCCCGGCTGGTCGACGTCGTGTGGGACGGCGAACCCCCGGCCACCGCCGTGCGGCAGGTCCGCAACCTCACCACCGCCCTGCGGCGCGCGCTCGTCGCGGCCGGCGCCGGGACGGACGTCCTCACCGCCGACGGACCCGGGTTCACGCTGCGGCCGGGCGCGTTCGACCTCCACGCGTTCGAGGAGCACGCCGCGCGCGGCGAATACCGGAAGGCCCTCGAATGCTGGCGGGGGCCCGCGCTCGCCGGGGTGGACAGCGCCGCGCTGCGCCCGGACGCCGAGGGCCTGGAGGAGCGGCGGCTGGCCGTGCTGGAGCAGTGCCTGGCCGCCGAGGCCGACGGCGGGGACGGCGACGCCGTCGCGGAGCTGACCGCGCTGGTCGCCGAGCACCCGCTGCGCGAAGGACTGGTCGGGTCGCTCATGCGCGCGCTGCACCGGGCCGGGCGGCAGGCCGACGCGCTCAACGCCTACCAGCGCGCGAAACGGCGGCTCGCCGACGAGCTCGGCATCGAGCCCGGCGCCCCGCTGCGCGCGCTCTACGAACAGCTCCTCCACGACGAACCCCCGCCCGGCCACTGCTTCCTGCCCTACGACGTCCCGGACTTCACCGGGCGCGCGGCCGAGGTCACCCGCGCGCTCGAGGCCCTGCGCGCCGGGCGGCCGGTGGTGGCCGACGGGATGGCCGGAGTCGGGAAGACGGCGTTCGCGGTCCACGTCGCGCACCGGGCGGCCGGGGACTTCCCGGACGGGCAGCTGTTCGCAGACCTGCACGGCCACACGCCGGGCCGCGACCCGCTGCCGGCCGAAACGGCGCTTTCCGCGCTGCTGCTGCAGACCGGCGTGCCGGCGAGCCGCCAGCCGGACGGGCTCGACGAACGGGCCGCGCTGTGGCGGTCGCGGGTCGCCGGGCGCCGCCTGCTCGTCGTCCTGGACAACGCCCGCTCGGCGGACCAGGTGGTGCCCTTGCTGCCCGGCGACCGCGGTGCCGGGGTGCTGGTGACCGGCCGTCGCCGGCTCGCCGCGGTCGACGGCGCGCTCGAGCTCGGCCTGGACGTGCTGCCGCCGCCGGAAGCCGAGGCCCTGTTCACGGCCGCGGCCGGAGGACGGCCCGGCGCGGGCGTCGCGAGGTTGTGCGGATACTTGCCGCTCGCACTGCGGATCGCCGCCGCCCGGCTGCAGTCACGTCCACTGTGGACGGTCGACGACCTGGTGGCGCGGCTGGGCTCCGAGCGGCGGCGGCTGGCGGAGCTGCGCGCGGGCGGCCGGGACGTCGCGGCGGCCTTCGCGCTGTCCTACCGCGACCTGACGGCTCCCCAGCGGCGGATGTTCCGGGTGCTGGGCTGCCATCCGGGCGGCGACTTCGCCGTGACCGCGGCAGCGGCGCTTTACGGCACCGGCGTCACCGAGGCCGAGCGGCTGCTGGAGGACCTGCTCGACGCGCACCTGCTCCGGCAACCCGCGCCGGACCGCTACGGCTTCCACGACCTGATCGCCGAACACGCGCGGGAGGTGGCCGACCCGGACGAGGCCGCGGCGGCGCTGGACCGGCTCCTGGACCACTACCGCGACGGCGAATTCTCCTTCGCCGCCGAGCGCGCCAACCTGGTCGCCGTCACCGCGCTCGGCGGGCACGACGAGCACGTCTGGCGCATCGCCGACCGCGCGGTGGCCGCGCTGCGCGAGCGGGGGCACCGCGACGAGCTCACGGCGCTGGCCCGCGCGGGAGCCCGGGCCGCGGACCGGCTGGGCGACCCGCACGCCCGGCAGCAGAGCCTGGCGAACCTCACGATCGCGCACTGGGAGAGCGGACGGCTCGCCGAGGCGGTCGAGGCCAACGCGGAACGCTTGCGCCTGGTTCGCGACCGCGGCGACCGCGCGGCCGAAGCGGCGTCGCTCGCCCGGATGGGCGCGCTGTACGGCATGCTCGGCCGCTACCCGGACGCGATCCGGCTCTACCGGCAGGCCCTGGTTTTGGCCGGTGAGACGGGCAGCCACGTCGTCGCGTGCCTGGCCTGGGGCAACCTCAGCAACGCCCAGGAGGTCCTCGGGCAGTACGAAGACGCGCTGACCTCCGCGGCACGCGCCCGGGCGATCCGCGAGGAACTCGGCGACGACGACGGCGCGGTCCTCGCGACGGCGCAGCTGGGCCTGGTGCTCGCCCGGCTCGGCCGGCTCGGGGAAGCCCGCGAGGTGGCGGAGAAGGCGGTGTGCGCGGCGGTCGAGGCGGGCTATGCGTTCGGAGAGGCGTGGAGCCGCATCGACGCCGCGGAGGTGCTGCTGGCGGACGGCTGTCCGGCGGAGGCGCACGCGCACGCCGAACGCGCGTGCGCGATCCTCGGGCGGCTCAACCACCCGCTGCTGCTGACCATGGCGGCCAACAGCCTCGGCGCGGCCGCCCTCGCCCTCGGCGACCCCGCGTCGGCGGTGTCCGCTTACCGCCTGGCTCTCACGACAGCGCGCCGGATCGGCTACCGCGCCCAAGAAGCGCGGGCCCTCCTCGGCCTCGGCGCCGCGCTGGACCGGCACCCGGAGGCCGGCCGTCGCCTGCTCGCGGGCCGCGCCCTGCAGGAGGAAATCGGCCTGCCCGGGGAGCGTCTCCGCACGCGCTGACAGCCGTGAATGGCACATTGAGGGACTTGAATTGACGCAGGGGCGCGTCAGCGCCTCCGTTGAGGGTGGTGGCGGGGGCATGGATGGACCCTCAATGTGCCATTCACGGACCTGCCTCAGCCGGCCGGGGTGACGTCGATCAGGACCTTTCCGGTGATGCCCTCTTCCGAGGCGGTGTGCGCTTTCGCCGTGTCCGCCAGGGCGAACCGGTGGACCGGCACTCCGTGGTCTTCGCCGAGCCGCAGCGCGCCGTCGGCGAGTGCCGCGGTGACGTCTTCGGCGCCGGCACGCAGCTTGTCCGCTCCCACCGTGTAGAGCACGAGGAACTGGTAGCGCGCGTTCAGCATCAGGTTCGGCCCGAAGTCCAGGCTGACGGTTCCGGTGCCGCGGTCGTCGCCGTAGGTGGCGACCGTGCCGCGGGGGCGCAGCACCTCGGTGTGCAGTTTCGCGTTGACCCCCATGGCGACCTCGACGACCAGGTCGACGCCGTCGGGCGCGGCTTCGCGGATCCGGGCGGCGAGCTCCGGGTCGGGGTAGCGCACGACGTGGTGGGCGCCGGCCGCACGGGCGAGGGCCGCCTTCTCCTCGGAGCTGACCGTGGCGATCACCGTCGCCCCGGCCCAGCGGCCGAGCTGGATCGCGGCGTTGCCGACCGCCCCCGCGCCCCCGCTGACCAGCACCGTCCGGCCGTCGAGCGCGCCGGGAGCCAGCCGGGCCGGTCCGTCCTCGGCCACGGTGAGCGCCCGGTGCGCGGTCAGCGCGGGGATGCCGAACCCGGCGCCTTCGTCGAACCCGACGCCGTCGGGCAGCCGGACGAGCTTCGCGGCCGGCAGCACCGTGTACTCCTGCGCGGTGCCGGACGACGGCCCGTGCGCGCCTGCGAGCAACAGCCATACGCGGTCCCCGGGCGCGAACCCGGTGACGTCCGGGCCGACCGCGTCGACCACGCCCGCGCCGTCCTGGTTGGGCACCGTCTCGGGGATTTCGGCCCCGGGCTCGGCGCGCATGCCGCCGCGCGCCTTCCAATCGGTGGGGTTGACGGCGGACACCACGATCCGCACCCGGACCTCGCCGGGGCCGGGGTCCGCGACGGCCCGCTCCGTCAGCGACAGCACCTCGGGGCCGCCGTGGCGGCGGAAGATCACTGCTTTCATGCCGGGTGCAATCCCCGGCCGGCCGGGGTTATTCCCGGCGGCCCGTGAAAATGGCCGGTGCGGAATCTTTTTTGATCTTCCGAAAATGGCCGGAAAAGGTGCACGAGCGGGTGATCCCCCGGGTGGGCGATTTTCGGTGTTGCCCGAGCGAAATCGGCGTGCGTCGCTGAAACTGGGCGCGTGGGAGAGGAAAAGCGCACCCCGGCGGACGAGGGGCCGGAGCGCGACGAAGGTGAGCCGACGCCGATCTTCGACGCGGTGTTCAGCGCGACGCGGGCGAATACGCCGAATCCGGCGCGCGAGCCGGGCAAAACCGGGCGGTGAGCGGGCAAAGACCGGACTGGGGTGGCGAGGGGGACGGCCGATGCGAGGGGGGCGGGCGTGGTTCGGCCTGGCCGTGACGTATGCGGCGGTGTCGGTGGCGCAGGCCTACCTCGCGGCGACGACGGGCGCGGCGTGGGCGGTGGCGGCGGCCACGGTGTTCCTGGCCGCGGCGGTCGGCTGCGGCGTCGCGGCGTGGCGCCCGCGCGGTGACCGCCTCCGCTGACGTATGGCACTTTGCTCGACGTCCGCAACGAACATGTAGCATCCCGGGTGCCCGTGCACCCGCGCTCGAGGAGTGAACCGTGGCAGGCGTCGTGAACAGCATGATCGCCGCCGAGTACGCGGCGGGAGCGTCGATCTCGGAACTCGCCGAACGCTGGGGGATCGACCCCCGCCAGGTGGTCGAGCGCATCTCGGCGGCCGCCCGCTCCTGAGCCGGGCTCAGATCGCGCGTTCCCCCTTGCCCAGCACGACGATGCCGCCTTCGCTGACGTGGTAGTGCCCGCGGTCGCGGGCCAGGTCGACGCCGATGTGCGCGCCCGGCGGCACCACGACGTTCTTGTCCAGGATCGCCCGCCGCACGACCGCGCCGCGGCCGACGCGGGCGCCGTCGAGCAGCACCGAGCCCTGGACCACCGCGCCCTGCTCGACGAGGACGTCGGGGGAGAGCACCGAGTCGACGACCTGGGCGCCGGAGATGATGCAGCCGTTGCTGACGATCGACTGGTTGGCCGAGCCGCCCTCGACGAACTTCGCCGCCGCGCGCTGGCCGGGGTGGGCCAGGATCTGCCACTTCCGGTTGTAGAGGTTGAAGATCGGGTGCGTCGAGATCAGGTCGGTGTGCGCGTCGTAGTAGCTGTCGATGGTCCCGACGTCGCGCCAGTAGCCGTGGTCGCGTTCGGTTTCGCCGGGCACCACGTTGGTGGTGAAGTCGTAGACCGCGGCCTCGCCCGACTTCACCAGCGCCGGGATGATGTCGCGGCCCATGTCGTGGTGCGACGCGGCGTTCTCGGCGTCCGCGTGCAGCGCCTCCAGCATCACCTTCGTCGTGAAGATGTAGTTGCCCATCGACACGTACGACTCCTCGGGGGAGTCCGGCAGGCCCGGCGGGTCGGCGGGCTTCTCCATGAACGCGTCGATCATCAGGCCGTCGGTGGTCCGGATGACGCCGAAGGAGCTCGCCTCCGCCCGCGGGACGCGGATCCCGGCCACGGTGACCCCGGCGCCCGACGAGATGTGGGCGTCCAGCATCTGCCGGGGGTCCATCCGGTAGATGTTGTCCGCGCCGAACACCGCGATGTACTCGGGATTCTCGTCGTAGACCAGGTTGAGGCTCTGGTGGATGGCGTCCGCGCTGCCCTGGTACCAGCGCGGGCCGAGCCGCTGCTGCGCCGGCACGGGCGTGACGTACTCGCCGGTCAGCGCGGACAGCCGCCACGTCGTCGAGATGTGCCGGTCGAGCGAATGCGACTTGTACTGCGTCAGCACGCACAGCCGCCGGAACCCGCCGTGGACCAGGTTCGACAGCACGAAGTCGATCAACCGGTGCGTGCCGCCGAACGGCACGGCGGGTTTGGCGCGGTCGGCGGTGAGCGGCATCAGCCGTTTCCCCTCGCCGCCCGCGAGCACGATGCCCAGCACGTCGGCTCCAGTGTTCACGACGACCTCCCGCACGCTTCGTAGAGGGCGACCGTCCGCTCGGCGATCGCCTTCCAGCCGAACTCGCCGACCGCGCGCTCGCGCCCGGCGCCACCCATCGCGGCGGCCCGGTCCGGGGAGCCGACCACTTCGTTCAGCGCGGCGGCCAGGCCCGCCTCGAACCCCTGCGGGTCCTGTTCGTCGTAGTGCACCAGCAGCCCGGTCCGGCCGTCGTCGACGACTTCCGGGATGCCGCCGACATCGCTGGCCACCACCGGGGTGCCGCACGCCATCGCCTCGAGGTTCACGATGCCGAGCGGTTCGTAGACCGACGGGCAGGCGAACACCGCGGCGTGGGAGAGCAGCTGCACGACCTCGTCGCGGGGCAGCATCTCGGGGATCCAGCGGACGCCGGTGCGCGTCTTCTCCAGCTCGGCGACCAGGCCGCGGAACTCGGCGTCGAGTTCGGGGGTGTCCGCGCCGCCGGCGCACAGGACGAGCTGGGTGCCCGGGTCGAGCTTTGCGGCGGCGCGCACCAGGTGCGGGACGCCCTTCTGCCGGGTGATCCGGCCGACGAACAGCACGTACGGCCGGTCCGGGTCGATGCCGTGCTTCGCCGGCGCGTCGGTGCCGGGGTCGGGGCGGTAGAGCGTGGTGTCGATGCCGTTGTGGATCACGTGCACGCGCTCGGGCGGGACCGCCGGATAGGCGGCGAGGACGTCCCGGCGCATGCCGCCGCTGACGGCGACGATCGCGTCCGCGGCTTCGTAGGCCTCGCGCTCGATCCACGACGAGACGCGGTAGCCGCCGCCGAGCTGCTCGGCCTTCCACGGCCGCAGCGGTTCCAGGGAGTGCGCGGTGACGACGTGCGGGATGCCGTGCGTCAGCTTCGCCAGGTGCCCGGCCAGGTTCGCGTACCAGGTGTGGCTGTGCGCGAGGTCGTGGCCTTCGAGGGCGTTCGCCATCGACACGGCGATGTCCATGGTCGTGAACG
Organism: Amycolatopsis balhimycina FH 1894; assembly: GCF_000384295.1. Taxonomy (NCBI): domain Bacteria; kingdom Bacillati; phylum Actinomycetota; class Actinomycetes; order Pseudonocardiales; family Pseudonocardiaceae; genus Amycolatopsis; species Amycolatopsis balhimycina. The sequence continues at coordinate 10,637,838 of NZ_KB913037.1, forward strand.
CGGGCTGGCCGTAGCCGTGCGGATCGGTGTGCCCGGTGGCGTCCGCGCGGTCGGCGCCCCAGCAGTGCACGTCGAGGTCGACCAGCGGCCGCAACTCCCGGGCGAGGAACTCCACGTGGACCCCGGCGCCGCCGTAGACCTCCGGCGGATATTCGCGGGTGAGCAAGCCGACCTTCATGATGCGAACCCTAGGGCCTTTCCCGGCCGTGGCGCAGTCTGGCGTCCAGGGGAATCTCGCGAGTTTTCCGTCACTGCCCGGGTGATCGCGGTGTCCGGAGCGACCGGCACCCGCCGCACCGGACCGGACCAGCCGGTGCGTCCGGTCCGGTGCGGCCCGGTGATCAGCGCTGGTACCGGAGGTCCCACTCCTGCCCGCAGTTCCAGCAGGTGCCGACGGCGACGTCCGCGGCGTCGTCGGCCGGGCGCCAGCCGTCGACGCGCACGCTGTACGGGCCGGCCGGGACGCTCACGAACGCCACGTGGCCCTGCGCGTCCGACACGGTGGTCGCGGTGACCGAGCCGTCGACCCGGTCGACCAGCTCGACCGCCGTCCCGGTGATCGGCTCGCCCGGGTCGACCGTGTAGTTGCCGTTGTCGTCGTGGTAGATCACGCCCGCGGTGGCACCCGGCGGGGCCGGCACGTGGGCGAAGAGGTCGACCCTCGGCTGCCCGTCGCCCGGGCCGGGGTTGGGCCCGAAGTCGCAGGCCAGGTAGAACGAGCCGTAGGTGGTGGCGGCCTCGGGGACGGTGCCGGTTTCGGTGAACGTCCGCGTCTGGCCCGCGGCCAGGTCGAACCCGCCGGGCGCGGTGATGTCGGTCCAGCCGTCCCACCCGAGCAGGTGGTCGGAGGACCCGAAGCGGTCACAACCCCCGGTGATCCCGTGCAGGTCGCCGCCGCTGACGTTGGTCAGGGTGAAGGTGACCTGGACGGTGTCGCCCACCTGGTAGGTGCCGCGGTCGAACGAGCCGGTCGCGTGCACCTTCTCGGAGAACGGCCGGAGCGCGCGCACCTGCACCGCGGGCCCGGGGGCGCTGCCGTCGACGTCGACGTACTGCTGGGGGCCGTCGTTCACCCAGCCGTCCGGCAGAGGACGGGTGGAGACCCCGTAGCGCTGAGCCGGCAGGCCGGTGAAGGTGAACCGGCCGCCGGCGTCGGTGGTCGCCTCGATCGGGTTGCCGGGACCTGTGCCGTACAGGTACGCGACGGCACCGGGCAGGCCCTCGCCCGCGTCGAAGGCGCCGTTCTCGTTCCGGTCGCCGTAGACGACACCGGAGGCCGGTCCGTGGGTCGTCGTCGGGTCGAGCAGCGGCACGACCAGGTCGCCGCCCTGGGCCCAGTCACTGCGGAACCGCTCCTGCGGGACACCGGAGTTCCAGCTCCAGACGATGGCGGTGATCGTGAACGTCCGGGTGGCCCCCGGGTCGAGCGTCACGCCGGCCTGCGGGCTGCCGCCGAGGCCCGCCCAGTCCTGGATCGACAGCCACGAGCCCGAGAGGTGCTCGTCCCACACCGTGACCTTCGTCAGCGGCTGGTCGGTCGTGTTGGTGAGCGTCAGCGTGATCGGGAACGGCTTGCCGACCAGCTGGGCCGCGCCGCCTGCCGACGCGGTGATGATCAGCCGCGGTCCGTCGGCGTGGGCGGCCGGCACGGTGAGGGCGGCGGTGGTCAGCACGGCGGCGAGGACGGCGAACAGCCGTCTCACCCCGCGCAGGGGTGTTCTGGACACGGTGTATCCCCCTGGAACGGCCGGGCCGGCTGCTCCCCGCGGCGCCGCCCGGCGATGGCGCAGAAAACTGCGATCACCGTCAAGCTAGCGAACGCGAAGGCGCGAAACCAGGGGCCGAGGGGGTGATCAAGACCGGCGCGCGCGGCTGCTGCGAGCAGGGCGGATGCAGTCCGGCCGGATCCGGTTGACGAGGGCCGGACCACCGGCGCCGGCTCCCACCGCGGCCTGTGTGTCTTCGCCGGTCGGCCGACGCGGGCATCGCTAAACTTCGGCAGTTCGCGGTCCGCGAGGCGAAGGGGCACGGTGGAACCCGACAACGACGCGCCGCCCGTCGCCGGAGCCTGGGCGCCCGGCAAGGTCGCCGAGCTGCTCGGCGTGTCGCCGGTGACCCTGCGCAGCTGGAGCGCGCGGTACGGGATCGGCCCGCCCGCCGCCGGACGGCACCGCCGGTACGCCGACGCCGACGTCCGCCGCCTGCAGCACATGCAGCGGCTGATCGCGCGGGGGATGCCCGTGCGATCAGCCGCGGCCGCGGCCTTCGGCGGCCGGCCGTCCGCCGAGCCCGGCGTGCCGGCGGCCGACCGGATCCGCGAGCTCGCCGACGCCGCGGAGGACCTCCGGTACGCCTCGCTCGCCGGGCTGCTCGACGACGTACTGGACACGCTGGGCCCGGCCGCCGCCTGGACCGACGTCCTCGCGCCGGTGCTGCGCGGCCTGGGCGACCGCTGGCAGCGCGGCGACCCGTGTTTCGCGCCGGAGTGGGCGCTGACGGCGGAGATCTCGCTGGCGTTCGAACGGTTCGGCCGCCGGTTCCCGGCGGCCGTGCCCGCCCGTCCGGTGCTGCTGGCCTGCTGCCCCGCCGAACGGCACTCCCTGCCGATGGAGGCGCTGCGGGCGGCCCTGGCCGAGGCCGGCGTCCCGGTGGCGTACGCGGGCCGGCAGGTGCCCGCGGAAACGCTGGCGGACCTGGCGGTCCGGCTCGACCCGGTGCTGGTGCTGCTGTGGTCCATGACGCCCTCGACGGCCGATGACCTGCTGGCCGACCGGGTGCGCGGCCTCGGGCGCGCGGTGGGCACCGCCGGCCCCGGCTGGGACCACCTCGGCGACCGTGGCTTCCCGCGGGTGAACGACCTCGAGTCGGCGGTGCGGCTCGCGGCCGGGCACGCCGAGGGCTGACCGGGACTCGGCGCCTACGCACCCGCCAGCGCGAACTCGGCCACCGTGCGCCACGACCGCACGCCCATCGTCCCGGCGATCAAGCGCACCCGGTCGACGTCGGCCCGGACCGGCAGCTGCCCCCGCACGTCGGCGGCGGCCCGGCGCAGCGCGGAAAGCTCACCGCGGCGGGTGCTCCCGACGGTCAGGTGCGGGATCACCTCGGGATGCGCACCGCCGTACGGCGGGCATTCGGGGAACCGGGACCACACCAGCCGGGTCAACGCCCGGAAGGGCTCGGCCGGGTCGGGAGCCAGCCACACGACGTCCTGCGCGAACCAGGAGACCCGCGAAAACACGCAGGGGAAGGAGCCGGCCGGGGCCAGCAGGTCTCGTAGCTCGCCGATCACCGCCTCGGTGATCTTGTCCGGTGGGAGGAATGGATAAATGATCGTGACGTGTGCCGGGACACCCCAGACCGCCGCGTGGTCCAGTGCTTGCCGGTAGGCCCCCACCACGGCGTCCGCGGCCGGCACCGGCACGATCAGCGCCGTTTCGGTCGCACCCGCCAGGTTGCCCATGTCCGTCTCGGCCACCACGGCATGCTCGCACACGCGGGCCGCTCTCCGGAAAACTTGTTGGCCGGGTGGCGTACCGCCGCTACGCTGCCCCGGAACCACCACACCGCGTCGAACGAAGGGAGCCGGCCGTGCGTCACCGCATCGCTGTCGCTCCCCGGTCGCGGTCCGAGGTGATCCTGGTGTCCCCGGACGCCCGGTGCCGGCCGCGCGGCCCGCACCGGAACCCGTGACGCACCCCTGCTCCCTCCACTGTGGACGCACGGCGTCGCGGGGAATCGCGCCGTCCTGACCCGCCGATCCTCCCGAAGGACCGTGCCGTGCGCACTCACACCCTGTCCACCGTCCGCAACCTGGGCATCCTCGCCCACGTCGACGCGGGCAAGACCACCGTCACCGAACGGATCCTCCACCGCACCGGAGCCACCCACAAGACCGGCGAGGTCCACGACGGCACCACCGTCACCGACTTCGACCCGCAGGAACGCGACCGCGGCATCACCATCTTCGCCGCGGCCGTCAGCTGCGCCTGGGACGGCCACCGGCTCACCCTCATCGACACGCCCGGCCACGTCGACTTCACCGACGAGGTCGAGCGGGCGCTGCGGGTCCTCGACGGCGCCATCGCCGTGTTCGACGCCGTGGCCGGTGTCGAGCCGCAGAGCGAAACCGTGTGGCGGCAGGCCGACCGGTACGGCGTCCCGCGGATCGCCTTCGTCAACAAGCTCGACCGCGCGGGCGCCGACCTCGACGCCGCCGTCGCCTCGATCCGGGCGAGGCTGCACCCGGCACCGCTGGTCGTGCAGCTGCCGATCGGGCGCGAGGACGGCTTCACCGGCGTCGTCGACCTGCTGCGCCTGACGGACGTTCCCGACGACCTCGTCGCCGAGGCCCGTCGCCGTCGCCGGGCGCTGGAGGAGGCCGTCGCCGAGCTGCACCCGGTGGCCCTCGACGAGTTCTGTGCCACCGGCACGGTGTCGGCGGAGACCCTGGAGAAGGCGTTGCGAGAGCTGACCCTCAGCGGCGACGGGCTCGTCGTGCTGTGCGGGGCGGCCTACCGCGACCGCGGGATCGAGCCCCTGCTCGACGCCGTCGTCGCGTACCTGCCGTCGCCGGCGGATGTCGCGCCGGTGCGGCCGGACCGGCCGGCGGACCCGGCCGCACCGCTGGCCGCGCTGGTGTTCAAGGTCGTCTCGACGGCCACGGGACGGCTGACGTCCCTGCGGGTGTACTCGGGAACGCTGCGAAAGGGGGACCAGGTGCGGGACGCGGGCACCAGGCGCACCGAGCGGATCGCCAGGGTCCTGCGCGTGCAGGCCGACCGGCATTCCGAAGTGGACAGTGCGGTGGCCGGCGACATCGTCGCGGTGGCCGGGCCGAAGGCGGCACGCGTCGGCGCGACCCTCTGCGCACCCGGCGAGCCGGTGCTGCTGGAGCCGCCGGTGACGGCGGACCCGGTGGTCTCGGTCGCCGTCGAACCCCGGCGCGCGGGCGACGGCGAGCGGCTGACGTCGGCCTTGGCGCGGCTGGCCGAGGAGGACCCGTCGCTGGTCGTCCGGGTCGACCCGGAGACCGGGCAGACGGTGCTGTCCGGGCTGGGTGAGCTGCACCTGGAGGTGGCGGTGGAGAAGCTGCGGCGGGCCCGCGGGCTGGACGTCGCGGTGGGCCGTCCTTCGGTGGCGCACCGCGAGACGGTGGTCAGCGGCGTGACCGGGCTGGTCTACCGCCACGTCAAGCAGGACGGCGGGGCGGGCCAGTTCGCCCACGTGGTCCTGGACGTCTCGCCGGCGGACGACGGGTTCGAGTTCGCCTCGGCGGTCGTCGGCGGCCGGGTGCCGCGCGAGTACGTCCGCGCGGTCGAGGCGGGCTGCCGGGACGCCCTGGCCGAGGGACCGCTGGGCGGGCACCCGGTGACCGGGCTGCGCGTCACCCTGACCGACGGGGCCACCCACCCGAAGGACTCGTCGGACCTGGCGTTCCGGACGGCGGGACGGCTCGGCCTGCGGGAAGCGCTGCGCTCGAGCGTGCTGCGGCTGCTCGAACCGGTGGCGGAAGTCGTGGTGACCGTGCCGGCCGATGCCGTCGGCGGCGTGCTCGGCGACCTCGCCGCCCGGCGGGGCCGCGTGGCAGGCTCGGCCGTCCGGGCGGGCACCGCGGTGGTGACGGCGACAGTGCCGCTGGCGGAGCTGTTCGGCTACGCGAACCGGCTGCGGAGCCGCACGCAGGGCCGGGGCACGTTCACGGCCCGCCCGTCGGGCTACGCCCCGGTGCCGTGAGTCAGGGGTGGCGAGCCGGGAGAAGTCCCGGCTCGCCACCCCGCCCGGTGCCGTGAACGACTCGTTCACCTCGTCCGACGTCAGGAAAGAGTCGTTCACGACATGCGGTGCCGCACCCGGCCTCGCCCAAGTTCGTGATGGCCACCTTGAGGAACTTCAAGTTCCTCAAGGTGGCCTTCACGAACTGTCAGTCGCGGGGGAGTGACTCCAGCCCGGCCAGCAGGCGGTCGACGTCGGCTTCCGTTGTGTAGGGCGCGATTCCGGCCCGGACCGCACCGGTGTCGCCCAAGCCGAGGTGACGCGAACACTCGATCGCGTAGAAACTGCCCGCCGGAGCGTTGACCCCGGCCGTGCCGAGATGTTCGTACACCGCCCGCGAAGGGACTCCGTCCACCGAGAACAGGACCGTCGGGGTCCGGTGACGCTCGGGCGCGCCGTACCGCGTGACTCCCGGCAGCGAACCCAGACCGGCGTCGAGGCGAGCCAGCAGCGCGTTCTCGTGCGCCTCCAACCCCGCCATCGACGCCACCAGCCGCGAACGCCGTGAGCCCGCACCGGGCACCAGCCCGGCGAGGAAGTCGATCGCCGCCGTCGTCCCCGCCAGCAGCTCGTAAGGCAACGTGCCGAGTTCGAAACGTTCCGGGACCGCGTCGGTCGACGGCAGCAGCTTGTCCGGGTGCAGCGTCTCGAGCAACGCGGGCGCCGCCGCGAGCACCCCGAGATGCGGTCCGAGGAACTTGTACGGCGAGCACACGTAGAAGTCCGCCCCGAGCGCCGCGACGTCGACCGCCGCGTGCGGAGTCAGGTGCACGCCGTCCACGTACAGGAGCGCGCCCGCTTCGTGTACCTCCGCCGCGATCGCCGGGATGTCCGGGCGGGTGCCCAGCAGGTTGGACGCCGCCGTCACCGCGACCAGCCGGGTCCGCTCCGACAGCAGCGGGCCGATCGGCGCGAGTTCGCCGGTCGCGGGATCGAAGCCGGCCCAGCGCACGGTCGCGCCGGTCTGGACCCACGGCCGGATGTTCGCGTCGTGGTCGAGGCGGGTGACCACGACTTCGTCGCCCGGGCCCCAGTTCCGGGCCAGCGTGCGGGAGAAGTCGTACGTCAGCTGGGTCATGCTGCGTCCGAAGACCACGCCGGCCGGATCGGCGGCGAGCAGGTCGGCGACCGCCTGCCGGGCTTCGGCGACGACCGCGCTCGCCCGGCGCTCGGCGTCGGTGACCACGCCGCGGTTGGCGATCGCGGCGCACAGCGTGCCGGCCACCGCCTCGCCGACGACGTCGGGGACCTGCGAGCCGCCGGGTCCGTCGAAGTGGGCGGCGCCCTCGGCCAGGGCCGGGAAGTGCTTGCGGATCGTCCGTACGTCGTAGGTCACGGCGCCAGCATGCCGAACTCCGGCCGCGGACCTCAAGATCTCCGCAGCGGTGCGGCCGCGGTGGCCGGCAGCTGCGGTGGCGCGGGCACGGGCTGCCGCACCGGCGCCGGGGGCCGCAGGTGCCGGCGCAGCCGCTGCGTCGGCTTTTCGACGTAGTTCCAGGAAAGCTGCCCGACGAGATAGGCCGCCGGCACGGCCAGCAGGATCAGCAGCCACACCTGCCGCACCCCGGCGAGGATGAACAGCTGCTGGATCGGGAAACCCCAGATGTAGGTGCCGTAGCTGCCGTAGACGTACGGCCCCGCGGCCTCCAGCTTCCGCGGCCAGTGCGTCGCGAGCGTGATCGCGCCGTAGGCCGCGCTCAGCGCCAGCGCGTACCGGCTCGTCGGCGTCTGGCTCAACCCCAGGTAAGCGCCGAAGAGGACCAGCGCGACCCACGGCTTGAGCGGGATCCGGTCGCGGTAGGCGTGCAGCACCATCCCGAGCACGAACGGGACCAGGAACGACACCGTCGACCCGATCGGCACGACCAGCAGCGAGCCGCCGGCCCCGTGGTACTCGAACGTCGCCCGCAGCACGCTGTCGGTGTAGACCATGCCGCCGAGGACCAGGAACAGGACGAGGCGCGGCACGCCGATCAGCACGATCACGCCGACCACGAGCACCAGCCCGTAGCCGAGCATCTCCATCGGCAACGTCCAGATCGCGCCGTTCACCGAGAACGGGTACGGGTTGCCGCTGAACACCCCGGGCAGGTCGTGCTGCATGTAGAACAGCACGGTCGTGCCGACCAGGTAGCGCCACGTCTGGATGTGCGTCCAGTAGTCGTGCGCCGGCCACGTCGTGACCAGGGGGCCGATGACGAACACCGTCACCAGCAGCACCACGACCAGGGGCGGCATGATCCGCAGCAACCGCCGCGCGGCGAACCGCCACCACGACGGGTCGCGCGTCCAGCTGTCCTGGATCTGGTAGCCGCTCATCGCGAAGAAGCCCATCAGCGCGATGTACCCCGGCGACATGTGCCAGGACGCGGGGAAGATCGTCAGCCGCTGCGGGTGCAGCAGCGGCATGCTGTGGTCGACGATGACCGTGATCGCGCCGATCATCCTCAGCCACGCGAAGCCGATGTTGGGATTGGCGTGAATCTTTGGCGAGGTCGGCACGGAGCGAGATGCTAACCCATCCGGCCCTGCCGCTTGCGCCGAACGGTGGAGAAAGTCAGCGTCCGCGGTTGCGCGGGTGTTCGCGCGCCCGGCGTTCGTTGCCGTGCTTGTAGTTGCCGGTGACGCGGGCCATCAGTAGCTGCTGGTCGTCACCCCGCGCCACGGCGGCCAGGAACCGCGCCGCGGCGGTCCCGCGCAGCGTCCCGGCCGGACGGCCGTGGTGGGTGATCGTCACGATGCCGTGCTCGCCGGCGTCGTAGGCGAAGCCGCCCGGAGTCCCCATGCGCCCAGGGTGACACGGGGGGCAACCGGTTTTCCCGGGGTCGATACCGGGGGATACCCGGATGGTGCCGGAGCCGGGAGCCGACAGAATGCCAGTGGTGACCGGAGGGGGACGACGGGTGCGGGCCTGGCTGGGGAACAAGTACGTGCTGCTGGGCGCCCAGGCGCTCGTGCTGGCGGCGCTGCTCGTGTCGTACAACGACGGCCGCGTGCGGTTCCCGGCCTTCCGCGTCGACCTCGACGTCTACCGCCTCGGGTCGGCGGCGCTGCTGCACGGCCGGGCGCTGTACGGGACGTTGCCGCCCACCGGTGACGGCCAGTTCCTGCTCTTCACGTACCCGCCGTTCGCGGCGATCGTGCTGGCCCCGCTGGCCGTGCTGCCGTACTGGGCCGCCTGCCTGACGCTCACCCTGCTCACTCTCGGGGTGCTGGCCCTGGTCCTGGCGACCGTGCTGCGCGCGCTCGGCAAGCGGTGCGACTGGCGGCGGGTGGCCGTGCTGCTGCTGGCGGCCGAAGTGCTGGAGCCGGTGCTGCGCACGGTGTACGCGGGCCAGCTCGACCTGCTGCTGCTGGCGCTCGTCGTGCTGGACGTCCTGGTGGACACCCCGCGGTGGCCGCGCGGCCTGCTGATCGGCCTCGCCGCCGCGGTGAAGCTGACCCCGGCGGTGTTCCTGCTGTACTTCCTGCTCCGCCGGGACGGCCGGGCCGCGCTGACCGCCGCCGTCACGTTCGTGGCGGCGACGACGCTGGGGTTCCTGCTCGCCGGAGCGGATTCGGTGCGGTACTGGACCAGCGCGCTGTGGGACACCGGCCGGGTCGGCGAGCCGACGTACGCCGGCGACCAGTCGCTGCTGGGGCTGCTGGCCAGAACCGGGGTGCCGGCCCACGCGCGGACCGCGTGGTGGCTGCCGCTGGTGGCCGTGGTGCTCCTGCTGACCGCGCTGGGCGTGCGGCGCGCGCTGGCCGCGGGGGAGACGACCGTCGCGCTCGGCCTCAACGCCGTCGGCGGGCTGCTGGTGTCCCCGATTTCCTGGACGCACCACTGGGTCTGGGCCGTGGTCGTCCTGCTCGGCTGGGCGGAGCTGGCCCGGCGCACGCGACGGCGCGGGTTCGCCGTCCTGGCCGGTATCGGCACGGTGCTGTTCGCAGCCGGGCCGCAGTGGTGGTGGCCGCGCGGCGGCGAGGTCGAGAACCGGTGGAACTTCGGTCAGCAGCTCACCGGCAACGGCTACGTCCTGTTCGGGCTGGCGGTACTGGTCACGGCGGTGCTGGTGCGGTTCCCGCGGCCCGACGACGTCGTCAGCGTTGCCGTCCCGGCCGGCGCCGGAGCCAGCCCGCGCCGAGGATGAGCATCGCCGTGCCGAGGCCGAGAGCGAGGCACACCCCGGCGGTGTTCATCGGCAGGACGTCGTCGAACGCCGCCGGCATCGGCAGCAGCCCGGCGATCCCCAGCACGGCGTAGCAGGCGCCGGCCACGAGGAGGAACCGGCTCGACAGGCCGGACGAGCGGGTGCAGAACACCGCGGCGGCGCCGGTGAGCAGGTGCCCGACCGTCCACGCCGTGGACACCGCGAACACGCCGAACAGGGCCCGGGCCGGCCCGTCGCCGACAGTGACCCCTGGAATCAGCTCGCACGCGCCCAGCACGAGGAACAGCAGGCCGATGAGCATCCCCAGGCCCTGCACGGGAGCGGGGCCCGGCTTGGGGACCCGCGCTGCGGGTTTGGTGCGCGCCATGGTTTCCGGGTTCCCCGCGCGCGGCGGTTTAATGCGCGGCCGTTCGATGCACTGACGCCCGGTTGTGCCGGACCGGCCCGGGTAACCGGCCCCTTCACGGACCACCGAGGAGGAGCCGACGATGACCGAGTACCGCCACACCGTGACCGCCGACGTCCCGGCCGACGAGCTGTTCGCGTTCCTGAGCCACCCCGAAAACCTGCCCCGCTACTTCCCGGAGATGAAGGTCGCCGAACCGAAGGGCGGGGACAGCGTCCACGTCGAGGCCGAGGTGCACGGCGAGCGCGTCGCGGGGGAGGCATGGCTGCGCACCGACCCGGCGACCCGCTCGCTGTCGTGGGGCGCGGAAGGCCCCGACGACTACCACGGCGAACTGCGCATCCGCGACGACGGCCCGGGTTCTTCGGAGATCACCGTGACGCTGCACAGCGTCCGCGAGGCCGACGGGGACGAGGTCCAGCAGGGCCTCGAGCGCACGGTCGCCGCGATGACCCACACCGCGACCGCCGACGCCGATGTCGCCGCGGCCGAAAGCCAGGGCGGCTGGACCGCCCACGACGGCAAAGACCCGGCCGGCTGAGGCATGTGTATAACGACCTATACGTCCGGGCTCTCAGCCGCTCAGGTCAGGATGGTGACGAGCAAACCCGCACCGACGATCAGCACGCACGCCGCGATCGTCGTCCGGCGGTAGTGCAGGATGAGCGCCGCGAACTCGCGCAGCAGCGCACTCGGCAGGAAGTACCGTGCCGTCGGGGAACCCGTGGCGTGGAACGGCAGGCCGAGGCGGCGGCACTCCACCGCCGTCCGGAACACGTGGTAGTTGCTGGTCACCACCACCACCTGCCGGTTCTCGGCCGGGAGGAGCGCGGCCGAAAACCGGAGGTTCTCTTCGGTCGTCCGGGCCCGGTCTTCACGCCGGATCAGGTCCTCCGGCACGCCGTGCTCCCGCAGGTAGACGTGCATCGCTTCGGCTTCGGTGACCGTCTCGCCGGGACCTCGTCCGCCGGAAACGACCAGCAGCGGCGGCGAGGTCTCGCGGCGGTGAAGCCGGATCGCGCGGTCGAGCCGCCCGGCGAGCAGCGGCGGCACGCGGTCGCCGTCGAGGCCGCAGCCGAGCACGATGATCGCGTCGAACCCGCCGCGGCGGCCGATCCGGCTGTACACCACGGAATAGCCGAGCAGCGACACGAACAGGAACCCGAAGTAGCAGGCGAGCACCGCCGCGGTGGCCACCAGCGCCGAGCCCCACCGGCCGAGCGGGACGAAGAACAGCGCCTCCAGCACGATCAGCCCCACGCCCAGGCCGAGCGACAGCAGGTTCCCGGCGCTGTGCCCTTCCCGCCGCCACATCCGCACGCCGTTGAAGAGCAACGCGATCGGCAGCCCCAGCGCGACGACCACGACCACGGCCCCGAGCAGACCGAACAGCACCGGTGTCAGCCAGTCCAGGTGCAGTGCCGTACGCAGCAGCCACAACGCGGTGAGCAGCATCGCGACGCCGAGCCAGACGGCGTTGCCGAGCCGCCGGGGCTCGTTCGCCAGCCGCACGGCGAACACGAGGAGCGCCACGGTGGCCGCGACCGGCAGCACACTCCCGGCGACGCTCACCCGGCCTCCCCCTGAACTCCGTCAGGAACCCAACTTAGCCACGTGCGCGAGGACGCACACGACGGGCGGGTCGAGGTCGAGGGTTCCGGTGCGGAAGTCTTCGAACCCGGCTTCGGCGAGCAGGCCGGTCAGCTCCTCGGCAGCGGCCGCAGCGGTGGCGCTGGGGCAACGGGGCTGGGACACCAAGGCGATGCGACCGCCGGGCCGCAGCAGCCGGCCGAGTTCGCGCAGCCGGGCGGCGGGTTCGGGCCACATGCCGACGGTGTTGACGGCGAGCGCCGCGTCGAACGCTTCCTCGTCGAGGGACAGGTTTTCGACCGGCGAGCAGACGAGGCGGACCCGCCCGGCCCGGACGGCGGCCCGGTTGCGGCGGCGCGCCTGGCTGAGCACCACCGGCGAATGGTCGACGCCGACCACCAGGCCCCGGCTCGCCCGCGCGGCGAGGGCGGCGACGGCCACGCCCGGACCGCAGCCGAGTTCGAGGACGCGGCCGGCCGGCCGCACGTCGAGCAGTTCCGCGGCCCAGCGGTTGCGCGCGACGTTCGACGAGCGACGGCCCATGATCCAGCCGGCGAGGTACCCCGCGGCTCCGGCCGGCCGGTGGAACTGGGCCAGGCCCCCGTGCCGGGCCCACCACGGCAGGAAGCGGCCCAGCACCTTCTCTTCGATCTCCATGGGGCGAGCGAACCACTTCGAGTAGGCTCGAAGTCAATGTCCGAGCCCACGCGAGCGACGTTGTCGATCGGCGAACTCGCCGAGCGCACCGGCGTGCCGGCGACCACGCTGCGGTACTACGACGAACTCGGCCTGGTGCGGCCGTCGGCCCGCGCGGCGGGGCGTCGGCGCTACGCCACGTCGGCGGTCCGGGATGTCGGGATGATCGTTTTCCTGCGCGAGATCGGCTTCTCGCTGGCCGAGATCGAGCGGTTCATCACGGGGCCGTCGCGGCAGGAGCTGATCGAGCGCAAGCTGGCCGAACTGGCCGAGCAGCAGCACCGCATCGAGGTGGCCCGCACCGCCTTGGAGCACGGGCGGCAATGTCCGGCAGGCGAGCCCGTGAGGTGCCCGCGGTTCTGGTCGATCGTCGAAGCGCGCCAGCGCGGCCTTTCGCTCGAGGAAAGCCACGAGCGGGCGCACTGACATGAGCGAGCGGCGACCGGCTTTCGTGCTGCACGAGCACTGGCGCCCGCGGCACCACTTCGACCTCCGGCTGGAAGAGGACGGCGTGCTGCGGTCGTGGGCCGTGCCGCGCGGCCTCCCACCCGATCCCGCGGAGAACCGGCTGGCGGTCGCCGTGCCCGACCACGCGCTCGACCACCTCGCCTACGAAGACGAGACGAAGAAGGTGGCCGATACGGGCTGGTGGGAGGAGCACGACCGGACGGCCAAGCGGATCCTGTTCACGTTGCACGGCCGCGCGGGCGCGGTGCGGTACGCCCTGATCCGCACCGCCCGCGACTGGCTCCTGCACCGCACCCAGGACCAGCCGACCCCGTAACTCGCGTGACCAGAGCCGGAACTCGCGTGATTGGACCCGGAACTGACGTGATGGGGGCCGGAACTCACGAGTTACGGCTCCGATCACGCGGGATACGGCCCGGATCACGCGAGTTACGTGGCGGCGTAGGAGATCCGGGCCGGGCGCATCGCGCGGTGGGCCCAGTGGCCCAGCACGGCCAGCAGTGCGATCTCCAGGACCATCATCAGACGTTCCACCAGCCCGGTCGCCACGGTCGGCAGGTGGCCGCCGAGCACGACGTTCACCGCGAACGGGACGATGAACGGCAGGTAGAACGGGATCGCGGCCAGCGCGAGGCGGCGCGACCAGGTGGCGAACCGCCGCCAGCGCGGGTCGTCGCGGTGCCGCCTGCCCAGTGCCCAGCCGACGACCGGCAGGCTCAGGCACGTCACGGCCGAGGCGTAGAGGTGGATCTTGCCGGTGGCCGTGATCGCGCCGCCCTGCGGATCCTTGGCGAAGATCGCGACCGCCAGCAGGCTGACGCACCACAGTGCCTTCGCCGCCACCAGCGCCGGATTGGCCAGCAGGCCACGGCGGTAGAGCGCGACCAGCAGCAGCGCCGAGCCGGAGCTGGTGAGCAGGAGCGCGCCGTCCCACATCCACCGGCCGGGGCTCAGCGCGTAGTCGCTCAGCATCGTGGTGACCGGGTCGAGGGGGGCGAGCCGCCGGTCGAGGTGCAGCACGGCGAGGAGGACGACGGCGCCGGCGAAGGCGGCCACTGCGCTGGGCACGAGCAGACGGGCGCGCAGCGACGGAAGGACGGGTGCGGGACAGAGCATGCGGTGAAACACTCCGGGACGGCTCGGCTGGTTCAGGCGAAGCAGCGGACGCTACCCGTGACCATTCCGTGACCATTGCCTACACGTTCCCGATGTGACGCAGGACACGGCCGTCAGTGGTCGCCGTCCTGCGGGATTTCCGCCGAGTCGGTGAGCCGGAGCTTGCGCCGCGCCCGCTGATAGAACGTCGTCATCCCGAGCCGGACCACCCGCGCCGCGCTCGGGCGGGCGCGCAGGTCCAAGCGGTCGCCCGGGGACACGTAACCCTGGACCTGGCCGTCGACCTCCACCGCCAGCCGGCCGCTCGTCGGCAGCAGCTCCAGCGTCACTTCGTCGTGCACCGAGAGCACCACGCCCCGGCTGTACGCCGAGTGCGGCGCCGCCGGCGTCACCAGCAGCGCCTCGACCGCCGGGCTGGTGATCGGGCCGCCCGCGGAGAAGCTGTACGCCGTCGAGCCGGTCGGCGTCGCCACGACCACCGCGTCGGCAGAGTAGCTCACGAACGGCTGGCCGCCGACGCGGACCGCGACCACCGCGCTCCCTTCGCCGGGCACGCGCACCACCGCGATGTCGTTGAACGCCGTGATCCGGCGCCCCTCCAGCACGGCGTCCACGGCCAGCCGCGGTTCCACCGTGAACTGGTGCTCGTCGATGGCCGAGAGCGCGCCGGGCAGGTCGGGGACGTCGACCTCGGCCAGGAAGCCGAGCTTGCCGAGGTTCACCCCGAGCACCGGCGCGCGCTGCCCGTCGGCCAGCCGCATGGCCCGCAGCATCGTCCCGTCGCCGCCCAGGCTGACCACCAGGTCGGAGCGGCGCCCGAGCTCTTCGGGCGTCACCCCGACCGCCGCGCAGTTCAGGCGGACGATCTCGTCGGCGATGCCGAGGATCTCGATGCCCCGGTTGCCCGCCCAGCCGAGCACGGCTTCGACGGCGGCCGCCGAGTCGCGGCGCGGGTGCAGCACGAGTCCCGCGGAGTGCATGTCAGTGGCCCATGGCGGGCGAGGTACCAAGCGTCATGCGGTCAGTCTGCCCGCTCCCGCCGATCGCCGCGAGAAACGCAGGGCGCCGTCGTCGAGGCGGCCGTGCCGGAGCTTGACGACATCGTGCGCGTAGCTCATGCCCAGCTGCCAGGGCGCCCGCGAACCGGCTTTCGGGAACTCGCCGATCGAGCGCTGGACGTAGCCGGCGTCGAAGTCGAGCAGCGGCCGCTCGGCGACCGCCGGGTCGTCGTTGACCGGCACGCACTGGTCGTAGGAGTTCCGGTCGAGGTGACGCAGCAGCCGGACGACGTACTCGGCGACGAGGTCGGCCTTGAGCGTCCACGACGCGTTCGTGTAACCGATCGTGAAGACGAAGTTCGGCACGCCGCTGAGCATCATTCCCTTGTACGCCATGGTTTCCGGCAGTTTCACCGGGGCGCCGTCCACGAAGAGCCCGATGCCGCCGAAGGCCAGCAGCCGCAGCCCGGTGGCGGTGACGACGACGTCCGCTTCGAGCTCGGCGCCGGACTGCAGCCGCAGCCCGCCCGGGGTGAACTCCGCGATCCGGCCGGTGACGACCGAGGCGTCGCCGCGGCGGATCGAGCGGAACAGATCGCCGTCGGGGACCAGGCAGAGGCGCTGGTCCCACGGCTGGTAGCGCGGCTTGAAGTGGGTGTCGACGGCGTAGCCGGGCGGCAGCTGCTTCGCCGTCGCCTTGCGGATCAGCGCCTTGACCACACCCGGGCGGCGCCGGCTGAGCTGGTAGATCAGCGTGCTGACCGCGACGTTCTTCCAGCGCGCGACCGGGTAGGCCAGCCGCGGCCCGAGCAGGCCGCGGAGCCGGTTGGCCAGCGCGTCCTCCGACGGCATCGAGAGGATGTAGCTGGGGGAGCGCTGCAGCATGGTCACGTGCGCGGCGCGATCGGTCATCGCCGGGACGAGCGTCACGGCGGTCGCGCCGCTGCCGATCACGACGACCTTCTTGCCGGTGTAGTCGAGGTCCTCGGGCCAGTGCTGCGGGTGCACGACGGTGCCGCCGAACCGCTCGAGGCCCGGGAACTCCGGCGTGTGGCCGGCTTCATAGTCGTAGTAGCCGCTGCACAGGTAGAGGAACTTCGCGGTGATCTCGACGGGCTGCCCGTCGTGCACCGCCTCGACCGTCCACAGTGCGTCCTCCGTGGACCATGCGGCACGAACCACCTTGTGCCCGAAGCGAATATGGCGGTCGATCCCGGCGTCGGCCGCGGTGTCGCGGACGTACCGCAGGATCGACGGGCCGTCCGCGATGGCCTTCGCGTCGGTCCACGGCCGGAACCGGTAGCCGAGCGTCTGCATGTCCGAATCTGACCGGATTCCCGGGTAGCGGAACAGGTCCCACGTGCCGCCGATCGCGTCGCGGGCCTCGAGGATCGTGAACGTCTTGCGCGGGAACGCCGTCCGCAGGTGGTGGGCCGCGCCGACGCCGGACAACCCGGCGCCGACGATGAGCACGTCGACGTGTTCGGTCATGTCACACGGCCTCCGTCCGCCGTCGCCGCATGACGCGGGTCAGCACGGCGTTGTAGTGAGTGGGGGTGACGCGGGCGAGCGCGTCGAACAGGTAGGCGTCCGGGCCGACCAGGATGCGGGCCTTGCCGCGGTCGACCCCCGCGTGGATGATCGCCGCCGCCTTGTCCGGCGACGTCATCGTCATGGCCTCGAACTGCGCGGCCATTTGTTCCTTCGTGCGGCCCAGCCCTTCGGGGTCGCGGCGCATCCGGGCGTTGCGCGCGATGTTCGTCGTGATGCCGCCGGGGTGCACGGTGATGCTGTGCCGGTTACGGGGCCGGGACATCGCTGCTCCTCGCGTGCTGGTCGATGAGGTCGAGCACGGCCGGCCACGCGCCTTCGGGCAGGTCGTGGCCCATGCCGCGGACGGTTTCGTGGCGGGCGCCGGGAATCGCGCGGGCGGTGGCGGCGCCGCCGGTGGGGTGGACCATCCGGTCGCGGTCGCCGTGGATCACCAGCGTCGGCGCGGTGATCTTCCGCAGGAGCGGCGTCCGGTTGCCGGACTTCATGATCGCGGCGAGCTGGCGGCCGACGCCACCGGCGGTCGGGTCGCGGTCCCAGCCCTTCGCGGCCGTCTCGCGCACCCAGGCCTCGTCGAACGGGAAGCCGCGCGAGCCGATGTGGCGGAACATCCGGACGGCGCTCTCGACGGCCTCTTCGCGGGACTTCGGCGGTTTCGCGCCCATCATCCGCAACGTCGAGAGCGCGGGGCGGCCGAGCAGGCGCGACCCGGTCGTCGACATGATCGACGTCAGGGTGCGGATCCGGTCCGGGTACCGCGCCGCGGTGGTCTGGGAGATCATGCCGCCCATGGAGACACCCGCGAGGTGGGCGGTCTCGAGGTCCAGCGCGTCGAACAGGCCCATGGTGTCGGCGGCCATGTCCGCCAGGTCGTACTGCTGCGGGGGAAACCGCCCCGCGAGCATGCCGAGGAGGCTCGGCGGCCGGAAGCGCGGGTGCGTCGAGCCCCCGGCGTCCCGGTTGTCGAACCGGACGACCTCGTAGCCGCGCTGGGCGAGCTGGGCGCAGAAGGCGTCCGGCCAGCTGTGCAGCTGCTGGCCGAGCCCGGCGACGAGGACCAGGGGTTCGGCGCCGGTATCCCCGATCCGTTCGTAGGCCAGGGAAATCCCGCGGCCGACGTCCGCGATCCGCTCGGTCAAGAAGCACCTCCGGTCATCCGGCGGCGCACGATCGCGCGGCCGCCCTTGGCCGGGGCATAGGCGACGCCCCGGGAGTGCCAGCGCTCGCCGGGCGCTTCGGTCGGTACCAGCGTGAAGTCCCGCAGGAGGGTCCGCAGCACGACGGTCATCTCCATGGTCGCGAAGGCGGCGCCGAGGCAACGGCGGGTGCCGCCGCCGAACGGGATCCACTGGTAGAGGTCCGGGCGCGCGCCTTCGAAGCGGTGGGGGTCGAAGGTGGCCGCGTGGGGGAAGACGACGTCGTCGTCGTGGATCAGCGCGATGCTCACGAGCACCGCGTACCCCTTCGGCAGCGTCCAGCGGCCGAGCCGGTAGCCGTCCTGCTTGACCTGCCGGGCGGTGAGGTCGATGACCGGGCGGGTGCGCTGGACCTCGAGGATGGTGGCGTCGAGGAGTTTCCCGTTGTCTTCCAGTTCCGCCAGCAGCGCGGGGTGGCGGCGCAGGCGTTCGACGGCCCAGGCCAGCGTCGTCGCGGTGGTCTCGTGGCCGGCGGTGAGCAGGGTGAGGAGCTGGTCGCTGATCTCTTCGCGGCTCAGTTTCGACCCGTCGTCGTAGCGGGTCTGCAGCATCATCGAGAGGACGTCGTCCCCGTCCGGCCGGGCTTTGGCGATCAGCCGGCCGACGATGGCGTCGTACTCGCGGCGCATCCGTTCGAAGCGGCGCCACGGGTTGAAGCGGCCCTTCTTGGGAATCGGCAGCACGGCCAGCCGGGAGCCGAGGGTGACGAACGGCGGCAGCAGTTCGCGCAGCTCGGCGAACTCGGCCCCTTCGGCGCCGAACACCGCGCGCAGGATGGCGTTGAGGGTGATCCGCATCATCGACGGCAGCGTCGCGAACGCTTTCCTGTCCGGCCAGCTCGCCAGCTCGCGGACGGTCTCCTCTTCGACGATCTTCTCGTACGCCGCGAGCCGCCGTCCGTGGAAGGGCGGTACCAGGAGCTTGCGCTGCCTCCGGTGTTCCTCGCCGGAGAGGGCGAACATCGACCGCGACCCGAGCACGCGCCCGAGGTTGACCTCGAGGTTGTCGACGAGGTCGGGCCCCGAGGTGAACAGCTGTTTGATCTCGGCGGGATCGCTGATCACGACGGCGTTGCCGAAGATCGGCACGTTCACTGTGAAGGCGTCCCCGTAGCGCTCTTTGAGCCGCCGCATGCCGCGCAGGGGCTGCGTCAGCGCGTAGGCGCCCTGGACGGCGCGGGGCGCGGTGGGCCCCGGCGGCAGCGTCGTGGGGCTTGTCATGGTCGTCATCGACCCTCCCGGAAGGTGGTACGCGAGCGTACCGTCGGTACGGTACGCCGGTGTACCATCCGGTTTCAAGGGAGGGGTATAGCGTGACTTCCGTGGACGTCGACACCCGCCGGTTCCGGCAGCGGCTGCTGGACGGGCTGGCCGCGTCGATCACCGAGGACGGCTTCCGCGACACGACGGTCGCCGACATCGTCCGCCGCGCCCGCACCTCCCGCCGGACGTTCTACGAACACTTCTCCAGCCGTGAAGAGTGCTTGATCGCGCTCCTGGCCGAGGCGAACCGTTCGATGATCCGGCAGATTTCCGACGCCGTCGACCCGCGCGCCCCCTGGGCGGTCCAAGTGCGGCAGGCCATCGAAGCGTGGATCGCGTGCGCGGAGTCCGAGCCGGCGATCACGTTGAGCTGGATCCGGGACGTACCGGCGCTCGGCGCTTCGGCCCGCGACCTGCAGCGCGACGCGATGGAGGGATTCATCGCGATGACACAGCGGCTGACGGACACGGCGGAGATGCGCGCGGCGGGCATCTGCCCACCGTCCCGTCAGCTGTCGATCATGCTGCTGGGCGGCCTGCGGGAGCTGATCGCCACCACCGTCGAGGACGGCGGCCGGGCCGGCGACGTCACCGAGCTCGCGGTGCGTGCCTCGATCGCCCTGCTCGGCCCGGCCTGAGCCGAACGCCGTGAAGGCCACCTTCAGGAACTTGAAGTTCCTGAAGGTGGCCTTCACGACAGGCTGAACCGGTCAGGCGTCGAGGTCCTGGGCGATCAGCTCGGCCAGGGCGTCGACCGTGGCCTGCGGATCGCGTTCGACCGCCCGGAGTTGCCGGCGGTGATGGCCCCGATGGTGGCGACGGCGGAGGAGGCGGCCTGGTTCGCCTCCCGCGCCCTGCCAGGAAAGTCGCGGACGAACGTCCGGCCGGGGCGTGGTCCCGGTGCGCCCGCGGGACCACGCCCCGGCCGGCGCGGTCAGTCGCCGAGGTGGATGTCCGCGATGTGGACGTCCAGGTTGTCGACCTCGAGGCCCAGAAGCCGCTCGACGGCGTCGATCACGTCGACCCGGATGCGCTCGGCCAGCGGCTTGACCGCGTGCCCGAACTCGATCACCAGCGGCACGCTGATCGTGACGACCTCGCCGTCGACCACGACCGTGAGGTCCCCGGCAAGGTCGTGCACGCCTTCGGTCTTGCGGGCGACGCCGGTGACGACCTTCGTGACGACCGCGTCGGCCACGGTGGTCGCTCCGCGCGTGGCGGCGGCCGGGCGGGCCGAGGTCTCTTCGGTTACCTCGGCCGGGGCCTCTTCGGTTTCCTCGGTCGCGACCACTGCCAGTGCCTGGTCGGCGTCGTCGTCCCCGTCGGTGTCCTCTTCGGCGACGGCCGCGTCGGTGTCCACGGCAGACTCCTCGACGGACTCCTCGTCGGCGTCTTCGTCCGCGTCGGTGTCGTCCTCGGCCGTCTCCGCTTCGACGGTCTCGGTGCTGTCCTCGGTGCCGTCTTCGTCCTCGTCACCGTCGATGGAGTCGTCGTCGGCGGTTTCGGTGGCCGCGGCAGCCTCGGGCGACGAATCCGTCTCTTCGTCCTCGACGGCGGTGCCGGTGTCGCCGGCCGGTTCGGCCGGCTCCTCGGCGACGGCGACCGGTTCGGTGGCGACCGGTTCGTAGCCGTACTCGCCGGAGCCGGGCGTTTCGTTCTTGGGGCGGCCGAAGATGCTGTTGATGACGTCGGACATGGGTTCCCTTTCCGGGATCGACGACTTCGGGTGGGGACGAGCAGACGGCGCCACTATAGGGGTACGGACATGACGCGGATCACAGGGGCTCGGGTTCGAGACTTGCCTGTGCCCCAACGGATATTCAGCCGCGCTTCACCTCGGCCGGGTTGCGGTCACCGTCCGTCAGACCGGGATCAGCGGTCAGCGACGGTCACGCACTGCCCTGTTTTTGCCGCGTCGGCGGAAAAGGAATTTTCCGGGACAGGAATTTGCCACCAGAAGCGATTTCGTCCGAAAGCGAAAATTCGTGGAATCGTCATCCCGGTGCCGCCGGTCAGTCCCCGCTGAACAGCCGCTCCGGGACGCTGTTCCCGATCGCCCGGTAGCCGTCCGGGTTCAGGTGCAGGTGGTCGCCCACGTCGTACGCCGGCAGCAGCCGGGACGGTGCGCCCGGGTCGCGGGTCACCTTGTCGAAGTCCAGCAGTGCGTCGAAGTGGCCCGGTTGGCGGATCCACGCGTTCACCTGCTGGCGCGCCGCTTCCCGCTCCGGCGCGTCATACCCCGTGTTGCCGCCGAAGGCAGTGATCGTCGCTCCGTAGACCCGGATGTCCTGCGCGTGCGCTCGCACCAGGATCTGGTCGTACGCGTCGATCAGCTGTGCCGCGACGTCCGCCGCGGCCGCCGGGGTGGCCGTGCCGATGTCGTTCACGCCCTCGAACACGATCGCCCACGAAACCCCGCTCGTGGACAGCAGATCGCGGTCCAATCGGGCCAGCACGTTCGGGCCGAGGCCGTCCTGCAAAACGCGGTTTCCACCCGCAGCCTGGTTCACCACCGACACACCGTGGAGGCGCGAAGCCAGCACGTTCGGCCAGCGGTTGTTGCCGTTCGTCGTCGAGCCGCGGCCGTCGGAGATCGAGTCGCCGATCACGGCCACCGCCGACGCCGGGGACAGCACCTCGACGCCGCTGAGGAAGTACCAGTGGTCGACCGGGGTCGCGCCCGGCAAATCGAGAGCAGACACCTGGTTGCCCGCCAGCAGGTAGGACGTCGTGCGCGAACCCGGGTGCGAGGTGATCGACGTCGACGCCTGGCCGTTCGCCAGGTACGCCGTCACCGAGATGTTCTCCAGCGGCCGCACCGGGAACGGCAGCGGGTCCGACACGACCTGCGCGCCCTGCGGGACCACCGTCGACGGCTTTCCGTGGAACGTCACCGGGACGATGCTGCCCGGGACCACGGCGGAAACCCCGGCGGCGCCGGAAACCGGACGAGCCACCGACACCGCGGTCAGCGGCAGCGGTGCCCCGCCGAAGGCGTTGGAGAACCGCAGGCGGATCCGGGGCCCGCCGGCCGTCACCTGGGCCGTCTCGCGCAGGGACGCGTTGTCGAGCACCCGGTCGGTGCCCGTGAACGGCGCCGGCGGCATGTTGCCGGGCTCGGTCAGCTGCGGCATCGACGTCCACGTCGCCACCCAGTGCGACGGTGCGGGACGCGCGGAAGCCCCGACGAACAGGGTGGTCAGCACGGCCAGGAAGAAGATCACCAGAGGACGTTTCACGACGAGAACTCCGGGGTCAGGACCCGGTCGAAGCCGACGGTGCGGCGCGGCCCGGTCAGCGTGCAGTGCAGGGTCGTGACGATCTGTTCGCTCGACGTCCCCACCCGCAGTTCGACGTCGCCGGGCTCGACCAGCCGCTGCCCGGCGCGGCCGGTGTAGGACGTCAGGTCCGCGTGCAGGCCGATCTCGAGCACCGAAGTTTCGCCGGGCGCCAGGGAAACGCGGCGCGCCGCGATCAGCTGGCGCTCGGGGCGCGCCACCTCGGCCACCGGGTCGTGCAGGTAGACCTGGACGACCTCGGAGGTCGTGCGCTGGTGGTCGTTGCGCAGGGTCACCCGGACCCGGCAGACGCCGTCCGTCGGCCAGAGCGAACCGGTCGCGCTGACGTCCAGCCACGTCGCCGGCGCGTAGGACAGCCCGTGCCCGAAGGGGAACAGGGGAGTGGGATCCACCGTGCTCACTTCGCTGCGGTGCCCCAGCGGCGCCGCCAGGTACGTCGACGGCTGGCTCGCCCCGGCCGCCGGGAAGCTCACCGGCAGCCTGCCCGCCGGGTCGAGCCGTCCACTGAGGACATCCGCGAGCGCGGGCGCGCCCTCTTCGCCGGGGTAGAAGCCGCTGACCACCGCGGCGAGCCGGGGCAGCTGCCGGGAAAGTTCGTACGGCCGCCCGGACAGCAGGACCAGGACCACCGGCTTGCCCGTGTCCAGCAGGGCGTCCAGCAGTTCCTCCTGGCGGCCCGGCAGCCGCAGGTCGGGCGCGTCGCAGCCTTCGCCGGACGTCCCGCCGCCGAACAGGCCGGCCCGGTCGCCCAGCACCGCCACGCACACCGAGGCGTCCGCGCACGCGGCGACCGCTTCGGCGATGCCGTCGTCGTCCCCGCCGGTGACCGGGCAGCCCAGCGCGTAGGTCACGTCGAACGACGTCCGCAGCGCCTCCACCACGGTCGGCACGGAGACACCGAACGGGACGTCGGGGTGGTGGACACCGACGTGCAGCGGGAAGGAGTAGCAGCCGAGCATCGCGCCGGCGGCGTCCGCGCGCGGCCCCACCACGGCGAGCCGGGCGCCGGGGGACAGCGGGAGCGTCCCGTCGTTGTGCAGCAACACGATCGAGCGTTCGGCGACCTCGCGGGCGAGCGCCCGCGACTCGGCGTCGTCGAGGTCGATCTCCTCCGGGACCTCCGGCGCCCAGTCCGCGTCGAGCAGGCCCAGCTCGCACTTCTGCCGCAACACGCGTTCGAGGGCACGGTCGACGGCGGCGGCGTCGACCGCGCCCCCTTCCACCGCGGCGAGCAGCGGCTCGCCGTAGCAGTCCATGGTGGGCAGCTCGACGTCGATGCCCGCGGTCAGCGCCTGCGCGGCGGCGTCGCCGCGGTCGGCCGCGACGCGGTGCAGCCGGTGCAGGAACGCCACCGAGAAGTAGTCGGAGACCACCGTGCCGTCGAAGCCGTAGGTGTCGCGCAGCAAACCCGTCAGCAGCGACGGGTCGGCGGCGCCCGGGACGCCGTCGATGTCGGTGTAGGTGTTCATCACCGACCGGGCCCCGGCGCGCAGCGCCAGTTCGAACGGCGGGAGCAGGACGTCGGCGATTTCGCGTGGCCCGGCCGAAACGGGCGCGAGGTTGCGCCCGGCGCGGGAGGCCGAGTACCCGACGAAGTGCTTGAGCGTGGCGACCACGCCCGCCGACTCCAGGCCGGCGACGTACGCGCTGCCGATCGTGCCGACGAGGTACGGGTCCTCGCCGATGGTCTCCTCGATCCGGCCCCAGCGCAGGTCGCGCGCGACGTCGAGGACCGGCGCGAGCCCCTGGTGCACGCCCAGCGCGCGCATGGTCCGGCCGATCCGTTCGCCCATCCGGCGCACCAGGTCCGGGTCGAAGGTCGCGCCCCACGACAGGGGGGCCGGGTAGATCGTGGCCTGCCACGCGGCCAGCCCGGTCAGGCATTCCTCGTGCACCACCGCGGGAATCCCGAACCGGCCGCTGGAAACGATCTGCCGCTGGGTGCGCGCCAGGCTGCGCGCCCCGATCACCGGGTCGACCGGCCGGGTGCCGAAGACGCGGGTCAGCTGCCCGATGCCGTGCCGGACCAGGTCGTCGAAATCGACCGCGGCGTCGACGAAGTCGTGCTGGTGCGGCGCCATTTCGCCGCCGGAGTCGATGCCGACCCAGACCCCGTAGAGCTGGGCGAGCTTCTCGCGCAGGGTCATCCGGGCCATCAGGGCCCGGACGCGTTCGCCCGGGTCGGCCGCGGGGTCGCGCCACGGCTCTCCGGCCGTGGTGGGCTGCGTGGTCAAGGCTTTCCGCCCTTCTTCGAAGGAGATGCCGGAAGAGGAGGTCAGGTGACGGCGCGCGTCGAGCGCCGCACGACCAGACCGGTGTCGAGGGTGACGTGCGTGTGCTCGACCTCGGCGCCGTTGATCAGCGCGATGAGCATGGCGATCGCGCGGTGGCCCATCTCGCGGATCGGCTGGTTCACCGTGGTCAGCGGCGGGCTGCAGAGCGCGGACTCGGGCACGTTGTCGAAGCCCACCACGGAAAGGTCGTCGGGCACCGAAAGGCCGAGCTCGGCCGCCGCGCCGACGGTCGCGATCGCCGAGATGTCGTTGGCGGCGAACACCGCGGTCGGCCGGTCCGGGCCGGTCAGCAGGGCGTGGGCCGAGGCCGCGGAGACCTCCGGGTCGTAGGCGCCGATCCGGATCAGGTCTTCGTCCGGGGCGATGCCCGCGGCCGTCAAAGCCCGCAGGTACCCGTTTTTCCGCAGTTCGGCGGACTGCAGGTCGGGGCGGCCGGAGAGGAACGCGATCCGCCGGTGGCCGAGCTCGAGCAGGTGCTCGGTCGCCAGCTGGGCACCGCGCAGGTTGTCGGAATCGATGGTCGGCTGGTCCGAGGGCCCGGTGTGCGGGTCGACGGCGACGACCGGCGTGCCGGGCACGGCTTCCAGCGACACGGCCGGCGTGACCAGCACGGCGCCGTCGACGAGGGTCCCGCTCAGCCGGGACAGGTAGCGCTTCTCCCAGCCCACCGGGTCGCCGGTACGCCCGCCGGCGGAGTAGACGACGAGTTCGAACCCGCTGCCGCGGATGGCGTCCGCGGCCCCCTTGAGCAGCTCGGTCGAGAACGGCTCGAGGTCGGCGACCAGGATCCCGATGACGTTCGTCCGGTGGTTTCTCAGGCTTTGCGCCACGAGACTGGCCTCGTAGCCGAGTTCTTCGATCACCGCGCGGACTCGCGCGAGCGTCGCGGCGGAGACGCCGTAGCGATCGTTGATCACCTTCGAAACCGTGGCCACCGAGACGCCGGCCCGGGCGGCGACGTCACGGATGGTCACCCTGGAACTGGGCTGCATCGGCTCAGACTAACCATGGAAAACGTTATCGACAACGATTGACACAGCATTTGTCCCGGGAGCAGACTCTTCGCCAACCCGGGCGCTCAAGCCGCCCCGTCCAACTCGGCCGAAGTCGTCAGGAGTGGACCCACGATGTTTGTGAAACGCCGGATCACCGTTCTCGCCGCCTTGGCAGCCGTCGTCCCGCTCGCGCTCGCAGCGTGCAGCGGAGGGAACGAAACACCCGCGCAGCCGAGCGGCCCGGTCACCCTGACCTGGTGGCACAACGGCACCACCGACCCGATCAAGTCGATCTGGGAAAAGGTCATCGCGGACTACCACCAGGCGCACCCCGACGTCACGATCAAGGCCCAGCCGCTGCAGAACGAGGACTTCGGCACCAAGGTCCCGCTCGCCCTGCAGTCGGCCGAGCCGCCGGACATCTACCAGTCCTGGGGCGCGGGCGACCTGGCCTCGCAGATCACCTCGGGCAAGGTCGCCGACATCACCGACGCCACGAAGCCGTGGATCACCCAGACCACCGGCAAGTTCGGGGAGAACTGGCAGGTCGACGGCAAGCAGTACGGCGTGCCGTTCGAGCAGCACTTCGTCGGGTTCTGGTACCGCAAGGACCTGTTCACCCAGGCCGGGATCACCACCCCGCCGAAGACCATGGACGAGCTGAACACCGCCGTCTCACAGCTGAAGGCCAAGGGCATCGCGCCGATCTCCGTCGGCGGCAAGGACCGCTGGCCGGATGCCTTCTACTTCAACTACTTCGCCGTCCGCGAATGCTCTGTCGACGTGCTCAAGCAGTCGGTGAAGGCGGTCAAGCTCGAGGACCCGTGCTGGACGAAGGCCGGGCAGGACCTCAAGAACTTCCTCGCCACCCAGCCGTTCCAGACCGGGTTCGCCGGGACGCCCGCCCAGCAGGGCGCGGGCAGTTCGGCCGGTCTGGTCGCCAACGGCAAGGCCGCCATGGAGCTGCAGGGCGACTGGGAGCCCGGCACGATGTCGTCGCTGACCGAGGACAAGCAGCTCGACTCGAAGGTCGGCTGGTTCGCGTTCCCGTCCGTGCCCGGCGGCGCGGGCGACCCGGCGGCCGTGCTCGGCGGCGGTGACGGCTTCGCCTGCACCACCCGCGCGTCGAAGGCGTGCGCGGACTTCCTGCAGTACCTGGGCAGCGAGCCGGTGCAGACGCAGCTCGCCGCGCAGGGGGCCGGCCTGCCCGTCAACACCGTCGCCGCGAAGTCGCTGAAGACCGACACGCTCCGCGAGGTCTACGACTACGGCACGAAGGCGCCGTACCTGCAGATGTACTTCGACCGGGCGTTCCCGACGGCGGTCGGCGCGGCGCTGAACGACGCGGTGGCCAACATGTTCGCCGGCCAGGGCACCCCGGAAGGCATCGTGACGGCCGTCAACCAGGCCGCGGCGGGCAACAAGTGACCACGGCGACGACCCCGGTGCGGACGGCGGCGCAGCCGTCCGCACCGGCGGTCACGCCCCGGGCGAAGCGGTCCCGGCTGCGCACCCGGCTCGAGCTGACACTGCTGCTCGGGCCGGCGCTGCTGCTGTTCGGCGGGTTCGTCCTGGTGCCGATCGGAATCGCGGCCTTCTACAGCCTGTTCAAGTGGAACGGCTTCGGCCCGCTGGACGACTTCATCGGCTTCGACAACTACGTCGACGCCTTCAGCGGCAAGGTGTTCCAGAGCGCCATCGTGCACAACCTGATCATCGCCGGGCTGTCGATCGTGGTGCAGCTGCCGCTGTCGATCGGGCTGGCGCTGCTGCTGAACCGGAAGCTGCGAGGGCGCGCGGTGCTGCGCGCCCTCGTCTTCGCGCCTTACGTGCTCTCCGAGGCGATCACCGCGGTGATCTGGTTCCTCATGCTTCAGCCCGGCGGCTTCGCCGACCAGGTGCTCAAGGGCGTGGGTCTCGGCGGCCTCATCCACCTGTGGGTGGCCGATCCGAGCATCGTGCTCTACACGCTCTTCGCGGTGATCACCTGGAAGTACATCGGCTTCGGGATCATCCTGCTGCTCGCCGGGCTCCAAGGGGTGCCCGCCGAACTGCGCGAAGCCGCCGCGCTCGACGGCGCGTCGGCGTGGCAGACCACGCGGCACGTGGTGCTGCCCCTGCTCGGCCCGACCATCCGGATCTGGATCTTCCTGTCCGTCATCGGCTCGCTGCAGCTGTTCGACCTGGTGTGGATCATGACGACGGGCGGCCCGGCGAACGCGTCGACGACGATGGCGACCTACCTGATCGACCACGGCTTCAAGCGCTACGAGTTCGGGTTCGGCTCCGCGGTGGCGGTGATCCTGTTCGTCATCTGCTTCGTGTTCGCCCTGCTGTACCAGCGGTTCGCGCTGCGCCGCGACACCCAGGGGGCCCTGACGAGGATGGTGGGCTGATGCGGTCCGGCAAGTTCGGCCTGTCGATGGGCTACCTCGCGGCGATCGTGGTGGTCGGCGTGACCGTCGTGCCGCTGCTGTTCGTGGTGCTCGGCGGGTTCCGCACCAACGGGCAGATCAACACCGACCCGGCCGGGCTGCCGGGGCCGTGGGTGTTCGACAACTACGCCAAGGTGCTCGGTTCGAGCGCGTTCTGGACCTTCCTCGGCAACAGCGCGCTGATCGCGGTGATCGCCACCGCGCTCGCCGTCGGGCTCGGCTCGATGGCCGGGTACGCGCTTTCGCGCTACCAGTTCAAGGGCCGCGAGGCGGTCTACACGCTGTTCACGCTCGGCCTGCTGTTCCCGATCGGCGTGGCGACGCTGCCGCTGTACCTGTGGCTGCGCCAGCTGGGCCTGCTCGAGAGCTTCTGGGGCGTGGCGATCCCGGAGGCGGCGTTCTCGCTGCCGGTGACGATCGTGATCCTGCGTCCGTTCATGCACGCGATCCCCGGCGAGATCGAGGACGCGGCCGTGCTCGATGGGGCCACCCGGCTCGGCTTCTTCTGGCGCATCCTGCTGCCGCTCTCGACGCCGGCCCTCACCACGGTCGCCGTGCTCGCCTTCGTCACCAGCTGGAACACCTACCTGCTGCCCCTGCTGGTGTTCAACGACTCCGGGCACTTCACGCTCCCGCTCGGCGTCGCGATGTTCCAGTCCGCCTACTCCCAGGACACCGCCCGGGTGCTGGCGTTCACCGCGTTGTCGGCGATCCCCGCGCTCGCGTTCTTCGTGCTCGCCGAACGGCGCATCGTCGGCGGGCTGACCGGATCCGTGAAGGGCTGACTCAGGAGGTCTGCCGTGCCGTCCGAGGTACACCGTCGTACCTTCCTTCAGCTGCTCGCCCTGGCCGGAGCGGGGTCCGTGGCCCTCCCGGACCTCGCCGAAGCCGGGACCGGATTCCCGTTGGTGTCGCGGGGAAAGGCCGCGACGATCGTGGTCGGCTCGGCCGACTTCCCCGGCGTGCGGCGGGTCGTGGGCGACCTGGCCGCCGACGTCGAGCGCGTGACCGGCGTGCGGCCCGCGGTGTCGTTCGACGTCGTCCCCGCGCAGGGGCCGGTGGTGCTGGTCGGCACCCTGGGCCACAGCCCTCTGGTCGACGGCCTGGTCACGGCGGGCAAGCTCGACGTGACCGGGATCGCCGGGAAGTGGGAGACGTCGCTGAGCCAGGTCGTCGACGGACGGCTGGTTCTCACCGGCAGTGACCAGCGCGGCGTGATCTACGGCGTCTACGAGATCTCGCGGCGCATCGGCGTTTCGCCCTGGTACTGGTGGGCCGATGTCCCGCCGCGGCGGCAACCGGAGCTGCACCTGCCGGGCGGGCGGTTCAGCCTCGGCACCCCGCACGTGAAGTACCGCGGGTTCTTCATCAACGACGAGAACCCGGCGCTCGGCACCTGGGCCCCGGCGTACTTCGGGCCCGGCAAGGCCCCGGGCTTCCCCAACGGTTTCAACCACCTGTTCTTCGCCAAGGTCTTCGAGACCATGCTCCGCCTGCGGGCCAACTACCTCTGGCCGGCGGTGTGGGGGCGGGCGTTCGCCGAGGACGACCCGCTCAACCACGCGACGGCCAAGGAGTACGGCATCGTCATGGGCACCTCGCACGAGGCGCCCATGATGCGCGGGATCGAGGAGTGGAACCGGCACGCGGTGCCCGCAGTCCGCGACGCGGCCGGGAACATCACGACGCCGGGACACGACCCGTACGGCGGCACGGGCGAGTGGAGCTTCCGCCGCAACGGCGAGGCGATCAAGGCCTACTGGACCGACGGGATCCGCCGGATGGTCCGAGAGGACTTCGAAGGCGTCGTCACGCTCGGCATGCGCGGCAACGGCGACGTCGGCCTGCCCGACGGCGACGGCATCGAGCTGATGCGGGAGATCATCGCCACCGAACGGGAGATCCTCGCCCGCGAGACCGGCCGGGACCTCACCACGGTGCCGCAGGTGTGGACGCTGTACAAGGAAGTCCAGCGCTACTGGGCGAAGGGCCTGCGCCCGCCGGACGACGTCATCGTCGTGTTCACCGACGACAACTGGGGCAACATCCGCAAGATGCCCGACCTGTCGCTGCCGCCGCACCCCGGCGGCTACGGGCTGTACTACCACTTCGACTACGTCGGCGGCGGCCGCAACTACAAGTGGGTCGACACCGCGCTGCTCGCGAACACGTGGGAGCAGCTGCACCAGGCGTTCGCCTACGGCAACGACCGCCTGTGGGTGGCCAACGTCGGCGACATGAAGGGCAACGAGCTGCCGCTGCAGTTCTTCCTCGACTACGCCTGGGATCCGGCGGCCCTGCCGGTCGAGCGATTGTCCACCTGGGAGCGTTCGTTCGCCTCGGAGAACTTCGGCGCGGTACTGGCCGCGGACATCGCCGGGGTGCTGCACGACTACGGGCGGCTGCAGTCCCGCCGCAAGCCGGAGCTGCTGAACCGGCGGATCACGGTGGACACCGCCGGGACGATCACCTACGACGACCAGATGACGCCGTTCAGCCTGGTCAACTACCGCGAGCTGGACCGGGTCACCCAGGAGTGGCACGACCTCGCGGCGCGGGCGTCGAAGATCGGCGCGCGGCTGCCGAAGGCCTTCCAAGACGCTTTCTACGAGCTGGTCCAGTACGCGACCCAGGCGACGGCGAACCTGTACGCGCTGCGGCGAGCCGAGTTCACGAACCTGCTGTACGCGGGGCAGGGCCGGGCCTCGGCCAATGGCCTCGCGGCTGTCACGGAGGCCCGCTTCGCCGACGACCTCGCGCTGGCGGAGAAGTACAACACCGGCATCGCCGGCGGAAAGTGGAAGGGGTTCCAGACTCAGCCGCACATCGACTACGGCGACATCGCCCGCTATGGCCCGAACGCGCCCTGGCAGCAGCCGGAGCTGAACAACGTGGCGCTGCCGGACGTCATCTTCCCGGCGGTGAAACGGATCGAGCTGCCGGCCGCGGCTTCGCTCGGGGTCGCCGTCGACGGCTCCCCGGACGCGTGGCCCGGCGCTGCGGGACGGCCGGCGCTGCCGGAGTTCAGCCCGTACCAGAGCGCACCACCGCAGTACATCGACGTCTTCAACCGCGGCCGGGAACCGTTCCGCTGCCATGTCTCCGTCGCCGGGGCGCCGTGGGTTCTGGTCGAGCCGCGCGGCGGCCGGGTGACCGAGGAGCTGCGGATGACCGTCCGGATCGACTGGGCCCGGGCGCCGAAGGGCACCACGACCGTGCCGATCACGGTGTCGGGCGCAGGCAGTTCGGTCGGGGTGGACGCCGTCGTGCGCAATCCGGTGTTGCCGGCTCGCGGGTTCGTCGAGGCCGGCGGGTACGTGTCGATGGAGGCCGAGCACTGCAGCGCCACGATCGGCGCGGCGGACGTCTCGTGGCGGCGGATCCCGGACATCGGCCGGACGGGGGCGGGGATGACACCGTTCCCGGTGACGGCGGCGAGCCGCGCACCGGGGGCCGGGCCGCGGCTGGAGTACCGGATGACGCTGTTCACGACCGGACCGGTGACGGTGTGGGCGTTCTTGTCTCCGCGCAGCAACGTGCTTCCGGGGGACGGCCTGCGGTACGCGGTGTCGTTCGACGACGCGAACCCGCAGGTCGTGAACATCACGACGGCCACCGGCGCCGACGACACCTCGATGAACCGCCAGTGGGAGCGGACCACTTCGGACAACGTGAACCTGACCTCGACGCGGCACGTGATCGCGGCACCGGGGCAGCACGTGCTGAAGTTCTGGATGGTCGACCCGGCGGTGATCGTGCAGAAGCTGGTGGTCGACACGGGAGGGCTGCGGGCGAGCTACCTCGGGCCGCCGGAGAGCATGCGATGGCCCTGGTGAACGGCATGTCGCCGGCGGCCGGGGGTGTTCGCACGGCGGCCGGCCACATGCCGGCCGCCGGGTTGCCTCGCTCAGCCCGTCAGCGCCCGGTAGCCCTGGTGGGCCGGCGCCGCCGTGCTGTGGCGGATCACCAGGCTGGTCGCCAGCTCCACGCGGTGGCTCTCCGTGTCGACCCCGCGGGCCAGCGAGATCGCCAGCCGCGCGCCGGCCGCCGCCATCTCCTGCAGGGGCTGGCGGACCGTCGTCAGTTCCGGGGTCAGCCAGCGGGCGATCGGCAGGTCGTCGAAACCCACCACCGAAAGGTCGTCCGGGATGCGCAGCCCCGCGTCGCGCGCGGCCTCGTACACGCCGAGTGCCTGCAGGTCGCTGCCGGCGAACACCGCCGTCGGCCGGTCGGGGAGGGTGAGCAGTGATGCCAGCTCCCGGTAGCCGGACCGGACGTGGAAGTCGCCGCGGCGCACCAGCGCCGGGTCGAACGCCAGCCCGGCCGTCTCCAGCGCCGTGCGGTAACCGTCGATCCGGGCCCGGCTGCACAGCACGCCCTCCGGCCCGCCGATCATCGCGATCCGGCGGTGGCCCAGCTCCACGAGGTGCCGGGTGGCGGTCAGCCCGCCCTGCCAGTTCGTGGCCCCGATCGAGGGCGTCTCCGGCCCGGGAGCGCCCGCCGGGTCGACGACGACCAGCGGGATGTCACGGGCCCGCAGTTTCGCCAGCTGCCCGCCGGTGAAGTCCGAGCACACCGAAACGATGCCGACCGGACGCCGGGCGAGCACGCTTTCCAGCCAGCTCTGGCCCGGGGTGTGCCGCCCCGACGATTCCGCGAGGACGACCGCCATTCCGTTTTCCCGGGCGACGCACTCGACCCCGCGGATGATTTCCAGCGCCCAGGTGCTTTCGAGCTCGTGGAACATAAGTTCCAACAGGCGAGAACGGCGCGACCGTTCGTCGGCCCGGCGGCGGTACCCGTATTTACCGATGACCGCTTCGACGCGGGCGCGGGTGGTTTCGGCGACGTCGGGACGGCCGTTCAACACTTTCGACACGGTCGGCACGGAAACGCCGGTCTCGGCGGCGATCCGGGCGATGGTGACCCGGGACGCGGTCGGTTCGAGATTGTCAGACCTCGTTGTCATGAAGGAGATTCTAGGACATCGAAACCTGATTTGAAATGCTCGATACTTTCGGTTCCCCATTGTCCTGTGGAGGGTGAAGATGCTCAGAAGAATTCCGAATAAACGTGCCCTGATGGCGGTTGTGGTCGCTATGGGTATTGCCGTGTGGCAGGCACCTGCCGCGGCGGCGTCGGTTCCGCTGAAAAACATCACCAACCGTTACGTCGGCAGCGCGGTGGCCGCGACCTATCTGGCTTCGGAAAGCGATTACCGGGCCGTGCTCACGCGGGAATTCGACAACGTGACACCCGAGAACGAGATGAAGTGGGGCACCGTCGAAGCCGTCCGGGGCCAGTACGACTGGTCGGGCGCGGACGCGATCGTCCGGTACGCCCAGCGGACCCACAAGACGGTCCGCGGCCACACACTGGTCTGGCACTCCCAGCTGCCGGACTGGGTGGCCGCGCTGCCCGCCGACGAGCTGCGGGGCGTCCTGCGCGACCACATCACGACGGAAGTCAAGCGGTACAAGGGGAAGATCCGCGCCTGGGACGTCGTCAACGAGATCTTCAACGAGGACGGCACCCGCCGTGACACGGTCTTCCGGCAGAAGCTCGGGGACGGCTTCGTCGCCGACGTCTTCCGCTGGGCGCACGCGGCCGACCCGGGGGCGAAGCTGTACCTCAACGACTACAACATCGAAGGGGTCAACCCGAAGAGTGACGCGGTGTACGACCTGGTGAAGACGCTGCGGCGCCAAGGCGTGCCGATCGACGGCGTCGGCATCCAGGGGCACCTGTCGATCCAGTACGGCTTCCCGGGGGAATACCGGGCCAACCTGGCCCGCTTCGCGCGGATCGGCGTCGAAACCGCGGTCACGGAGGCGGACGTCCGGATCCCGACCCCGCCCGACCCGGCGAAGCTCGCCACCCAGGCGAGCTACTTCGGTCAGCTGTGGGACGGCTGCCACGCGGTGTCCCGCTGCGTCGAGTTCACGACGTGGGGCTTCACGGACCGGCATTCGTGGGTGCCGGACGTGTTCCCCGGCGAGGGTGCGGCCTGCCTCTTCGACGAAAACCTGCACCCGAAACCGGCCTACTACCGGCTCAACCCCTGACCTGCGCCAAGTTCGTGAAGGCCACCTTCCGGAACACAGAGTTCCTCAAGGTGGCCTTCACGAACTTCAGCGGGCGAGCGCGGCCAGCCGCTTCGCCGTCGGCCAGCGCACGTTCCACGCCCAGCCCAGCTTCTCGAACGCCCAGATGACCCGCGCCGAGATGTCGATCTGCCCGCGCTGCGCGCCGTGGCGGGCCGACGTCGGGTCCGCGTGGTGGGTGTTGTGCCAGGACTCGCCCATCGACAGGATGGCCAGCGGCCAGAAGTTCGCCGAGCGGTCCCGGCTGGCGAACGGTCGCTCGCCGATCATGTGACAGACCGAGTTCACCGACCACGTCACGTGGTGCTGGAAGGAGATCCGGGCCAGGCCTGCCCAGAGGAACGCGGTCAGCGCGCCCCACCACGACAGCGTGATCAGCCCGCCGAGCAGCGGCGGGAGCAGCAGGCTCAGCACCACCCACAGCGGGAAGAGCCGGTCGACGACGCGCAGGTCGCGGTCGGCGGCCAGGTCGGGGGCGAACCGGTCGACGTTGGTCTTGTCGCGGCCGAAGAGCCAGCCCATGTGCGAGTGCCAGAAGCCGCGGGCCAGCGCCACCGGCGAAGTGCCGAACAGCCACGGCGAGTGCGGGTCGCCGTCACGGTCGGAGAAGGCGTGGTGACGGCGGTGGTCGGCGACCCAGCCGATCACCGGGCCCTGCGCCGCGAGGCCGCCGGCGACGGCGAGCGCGATCCGCAGCGCCCGCTTCGCGCGGAACGAGCCGTGGGTGAAGTACCGGTGGTAGCCGACGGTCACTCCGAGCGTCGACACCACGAAGAACGCGCCGCCGATCGTGAGGTC
Organism: Amycolatopsis balhimycina FH 1894; assembly: GCF_000384295.1. NCBI lineage: Bacteria > Bacillati > Actinomycetota > Actinomycetes > Pseudonocardiales > Pseudonocardiaceae > Amycolatopsis > Amycolatopsis balhimycina. Next base: position 10,672,975 of record NZ_KB913037.1, read on the forward strand.
GAGCCAGCTGACGCCCCAGCCCCAGAACACCGGGACGGCGGCACCGAGCGCGAGGAACGGGACGAGCAGGAAGATGCGGATGGTGATCAGTTCGGGGATCGTCTGCTTGCCCGAGAGCACGGGTTTCGGGGCCGGAGGGGCAGCCTTCACGGAGGCGGTCATGCAGTACTCGATTCGAGGTCTACGCCGCGCCGGACCGAGCCTGGCGCGGAAAGCCGGGGGCGGGAACACCCCGGCGGTCAGCGGTCTGGAGGGTGGCCGGGCGGGTCGCCGCTCCTGCCGGCGATCGGCCTCGAGGCCACGGTGCGAGAGTGGGGCCGACCGGGCGCCGGCGTACTGAGGTGCTCTCGTCGCTTTCCAGGTTACCGGATCGTTGTGAACGCGCAGTGTGGCCGAGACATGAGGAAGGCCCCCGCCCCGGTGGGGGCGAGGGCCTTCGGGTGCCTCGTGGCTCAGATGACGCTGACGCGCTGGGCCTGGGGGCCCTTCTGGCCCTGGCCGATTTCGAACTCCACACGCTGACCCTCGTCGAGCGACTTGAAGCCGCTGCCCTGGATCTCGGAGTAGTGGACGAACACGTCCGGACCCCCGCCGTCCTGCGCGATGAAGCCGAAGCCCTTTTCGCCGTTGAACCACTTGACACTGCCCTGAGCCATACCCATACCTACTCTTTGTAGTGAGCCTGGACGCCCCGTTCGGACACCCGGTCTCAAGACCATTATCCCATCACCGGGCCGAAGAGGCTACCCCCGGTCATCAAACTCCCCAATCGGGGCGCAGCGGCATGCTCATGCCGCCCTCGCTGTCGGTCCGGACGCCCAGGATGTGGTGCAGTTCGATCTCGCGCCGCTCGAAGGCGAGCCGGCAGGCCGCCAGGTAGAGGGCCCACACCCGGCTGCGTCCGGCACCGGCCTCGGCGACGGCTTCGTCCCAGTGTTCGTCGAGGTTGGCGCACCATCCGGCCAGCGTCGTCGCGTAGTGCTCGCGCAGGTTCTCCGAGTGCCGCACCTCCAGCCCGGCGTCGTGCATGGCCGTCATCAGCTCGCCAGGAGCTTCCAGCTCGCCGTCCGGGAAGACGTAGCGGTCGATGAAGCCGCGCGAGCGGTGGGCGACGCTGGTGTCCGGGTTGGTGATGCAGTGGTTGAGCAGGCGCCCGTGCGGCTTGAGCTTGCCGGCGAGGAAGCGGAAGTAGCCGGGCACGTTGCGGGCCCCGATGTGCTCGGTCAGCCCGATCGACGAGATCGCGTCGAACCCGGTCTCCGTGACGTCCCGGTAGTCGAGGTGGCGGATCTCGGCGCGGTCCGCGATCCCCAGCGCGACGATGTTCTTCTGCGCCCATTGCGCCTGTTCACGCGAGAGTGTGACGCCGATGGCCTCGACGCCGTAGTGCCGGACGGCGTGCGCGACCATGCCGCCCCAGCCGCAGCCGACGTCGAGCAGCCGCATCCCCGGCTTGAGGCCGAGCTTGCGGCAGACCAGGTCGAACTTGTTGGCCTGCGCCTCCTCCAGCGAAGCGCCCTCGTGCGGGAACACCGCGCACGTGTAGGCCATCGACGGGCCGAGGACCAGCTCGTAGAACCGGTTGGACACGTCGTAGTGGCTGGCGATGGCCTCGCTGTCGCGTTGCTTCGAGTGCCGCAGCGCGGTCAGCCCGCGCCGGAACCGGCTCGGGTGCTCCTCGGCCGGCGGCTTGACCAGCCGCAGGTGGCGCGGGCCGAGGTTGCGCAGCAGCCACAGCCGGTCGGCCGCGGTGAGCTGGTCGACCTGCGCGGCCAGCGCACGCAGCGCCGTGTAGAGGTCGCCGGTGACTTCGAGCGCACCCGCCACGTAGGCGCGGGCGAGGCCGAGGTCGCCGGGGGAGGACATCAGGTAGTCCAGCGCCAGCGGCGAGCGCACCTCGAAGGCCACCGGCGCGTCGGCCGGGCCGCTGCGGCTGCCGTCGTAGGCGGTGATCGACACCTCGGCGCGCGGGCCGAGCAGCCGCTCGAACACGGCGCCGACGGTGATTTCTTCCTGGGTCACGTTCGTTCCTTTCACCCGCGGCGGACGCATTTCTCGTAGAGGCCGAGCAGGCGCCCGGCCGGGTCGTAGGCCCGCTTGAGTTCCCGGTAGGCGTCGCCGTTGTAGAGCCGCCAGAACTCGTCCTCGGTGTAGAAGCTGTCCGAGTACAGGGATTTGTGGCCGCCGAGCCGGGTCACCTCGGCTTCGATCATCCGGTTGTGCACACCGTCGCGCTCGCCGGGATCCAGCGGCACGGCGGACCAGAACCCGAAGTTGACGTACAGCTCTTCGGGGTCGAGTTCGTAGAGCGGCCAGCGGACGTCGCCGGGCCGCTGCCGCAGCGGGCAGATCCAGACCGGGCTGATCGGGATCTCCCGCTCGAAGAAGTCGAGGAACTCCGCGGCGCGCCCGACCGGGACCTCGATGTCCTGCACGATCGTCTCTTCCGGCGGCAGGCGCCGGAGTTTCAGCAGCCGCTGGGCGATCTTGAACCGGCGGTCGAGCGCGACGGCCTTCCAGTACACCGAGGACCGCAGGAACCGGCGGCCGAGCAGCAGCCGGGGCAGCCGGTGCTGGACGCCGAAGGCGCGGGAGCACCAGAACCAGTCGGTGTCCCAGCGCCAGAGGTAGTCGCGGACGGTGAGGTGGTCGGTTTCGCGACGCTGGATCGAGCGGTAGTAGATGTCCAGCCAGGTGTAGTCGCTCGTCGCGGGCGCGGTGCCGGTGAACGTGGCCAGCGTCAGGTACAGCTCGTCCGGGCCGAACACCGTGCCGTCGACGAAATCGACGTGCTCGCCCTCGTGTTCGCTCGTCGCGCAGATCTCGCGCAGGGCTTCGAAGTACTTCGCCCGGTCGTGGTGGCGGACGTGCCGGAGTTTCACGAACGGCTTGACCGGTTCCAGGAGGATCCGCAGCCGCAGCGCGTAGCCGAGGGTGCCGTAGGAGTTGGGGAAGCCGTGGAACAGGGCGCGGTGCTCGTTGTCCGGCGTGGCGACGACGATCCGGCCGTCGCCGGTGAGCACCTCGAGCTCCAGCACCGACTCGTGCGGCATGCCGTTGCGGAACGACGAGGACTCGATGCCGAGCCCGGTCACCGCGCCGCCGAGGGTGATGGTCTTGAGCTGCGGCACGACCAGCGGCATCAGGCCGTGCGGCAGGGTGGCGTCGACGAGCTGTTCGTAGGTGACCATCCCTTCGACGTCGGCGGTGCGGCCGTCCGGGTCGACGCGCAGGACGTGGGTGAACCCGGAGACGTCCAGGCCCGGGTGCTGGGCGGCGGCGCGGGAGCGGAAGAGGTTCGACGTGCGTTTGGCCAGCCGGACGGTCGCTTCGCCGCTGATCGCGGTGAGCTGCCGTCTCAGGGCGTCGACGCGGGCTTCGTGCTCGGGGAACGCCGGGCCCGGACGGGCTTCGGGCACCCCGGCCTGATCAATGGTCACGCCCCTGATCCTGCCTCACGGAGTGGGCAGACGCACTGTGCTGTCCCTGTGATCGTGTCCGCGTCGTCCCGGCCGCTGGGAAGCTCGCCGGACTCGTCGCCTCGCCGCGAGGTCGCCGACGACCCCGCGGCGGCGGGTCAGGCGACCGCGCGCAGCGGGGTTTCCTCCGCCAGGAGCGTCTCGGCGTCGGCCAGGAAGGGTGTATCGCCTTTCTCTTCGGGTGCTTCGGTTCTAACATGTCATCTAAATGATGACCAACGAGATGTCGCCGGATGGACGACATCGGGTGCCCGGTTCGCCGGGATTGAGCAGCGTGCGGGCGGGGTATCCGCTTCCGGACCGCGGGGATCCCGCGGCGAGACGGGGAAAGCGAGGCGGCGTTGAGCATTCTGATCGACTTCGGGCGCGACACGGAGTTCTCGTTCGAGCGGCGGCTGCGCGGTTACGTGGGCGCGGTGGCCCGGGCCGTCGGAGTGGGGCTGGAATCCTGCACGTTGGACGTCGGAACACCAGCGGCCGCCTACATCGCCCTCGACTGGCGGCTGGCCCGGTTCCCCGGACACGACTTGGCACTCGTCTGGGACGAGGTCCACGGCTGGGCGGCGGCGATCGAGAACGCGACCGGCGAAGCGGCAACGGCCTTGGTCCATCTCGGCGGATTGTTCCCCGAGCCCCGCGCGGTGGTCAGGTTCCTCGCGGCGGTCCGCGCGGACGTCCCGGACGCGGGCGGCCTGGAAGCCCCGGTCCTCCGCGAGGCCGGCGACCACGAGCAGCTGCTGGCCCTGCTGCCGGACATGGCGGGCGCCGATCGCCGATAGGGTTCCGCCTGGACGTGGCGAACAGGGGGCCGGGGTGGCGGAACTGACGGCGGAAGCCGTGGTCGATCGGAACGTGCCGCGGACGCCGCGGCTTTCCCCGGACGGCCGGTGGGTCGCGTTCGCGAGCAGCCCGGTCGGCCGGACGGGAAAGCATCCGGTGAGCGGCCTGTGGCTGGCTCCCGCCGACGGCAGCGCACCACCCCGGGAACTCGCCCCCTCGGACGCGGAAGACCACGAGCCTCGGTGGGCGCCCGACTCCGGCTCGGTTTTCTTTCTGTCCGATCGTGTCGAGCGGGGTACGGCTCAGCTGTACCGGGTGGGTCTTGCGGGTGGTGGTCCGGAGCAGCTGACGGACTGGTCCCCGGGAGTTCACGCGCATCTGTGGTTGCCGGGTTGGGCTGGGGTGGGGAACGCCCGGCCGGCCGAGGTTGAGGCGCGCGTCCCGCCGGCGGACTGGAGCCTGGGGGTGTTCGTCGCGCCGGACCCGGACTTCCGGCCTGCCGATCCCCGCGTCCGCGTTGTCACCGCAGAGGGTTCCCGGGCCGGCGAACCGGGCCGGGCTTGGGATACCGTCGCCCGGCCCGATCGGCTGTGGCTGCTCGACCCGCGGACCCGCGCTGTCCGTTCGCTCGCGGACTTCGGCGAGCGGCACGTCGTCGAGGTCGCCGCCCGGCCTGACGGGGGCGTGCTCGCCGTGCTCACCTGGTCCGTCGCCGATCGTGATCCCGGGTTGTTCGAACCCGGCCTGCACCTCGTCGATCCCGGCTCCGGTGCGGTGCGCGACCTCGGCGCCCCGGCGCTCGAAGCGTCCTCTCTCACCTGGTGGCGCGGCGAAACCGGCTGGCACCTGGGCTACCTGGGCCTCACCCCGCCCGGGCTGGTCGGTGGCCGGGCCGTGTTCGAGGCCGGCGAAACGAGCGGTGCGCACCGCAATCTCACCGCCGGCCTGACCGTCTGCCCGGCCGAACTGGTGCCGGCGGGCGACGGTCCGCCGCTGGCGTTGTTCTCCGAAGGCCTGGACACCACGGTCCGCCGGCTCGAACCCGCGACCGGAACCTTCACCGAGCTGACCCGCGCGCCGGGCACGCTGCAGTCCCTCTCCGTCGCCGATGGCGAGGTGATCGCCGCCGTCGCGAGCACCGCGTACGAGCCCGACGTCGTCTGCGCCGGATCCGCGGCGGGCCCGCTCACCCACCTGGCCGAGCCGCCGCTCCGCGGGATCGTCTGGGGTACCCAGGAACGCCTCTCCTACCGCGCCGAGGACGGCCTGGAACTCGACGGGCTCCTGATCCTCCCACCCGGCAAGACCCGGGAAGACGGCCCGTTCCCGCTGGTCACCCTCGTCCACGGTGGTCCGGACGACCGATACGCCGACCGGTTCCACCTGAACTGGTACCCCTCGGGCCAGTGGCTCGCGACGGCCGGCTTCGCGGTGTTCCTGCCGAACCCGCGCGGCGGCTGGGGCCACGGGCACGCGTTCGCGGTGAGCGTCGCCGGGGCCGTCGGCGGCGCGGAGTTCACCGACATCCTCACCGGGATCGACCGCCTCGTCGACGACGGCGTCGCCGACCCGCGGCGGCTCGGCATCGGCGGCGGCAGCCACGGCGGCTTCATGGCGGCCTGGGCCGTCTCGCAGACGGACCGCTTCGCCGCGGCACTCGTCTCCGCGGGCGTCATCGACTGGCGTGTCCTCGCGGCGACCGGTGAGCTCACGCGGTTCGACGCCGCGCTGGGCGGACCGGACGGCAGCACCAGCCCGATCACCCACGCCCACCGCATCCGCACCCCGACCCTCATCCTGCACGGCGAGGACGACACCAACGTCCCGCTCTCCCAGGCGGACCTGCTGCACCACGCCCTGCGTGACCGCGGCGTCGAGCACGAGTACGTCGTGTACCCGCGGGAGGGCCACTCGCTCCGCGAACGCGACCACCAGCTTGACGGACTGCGTCGGACGCGCGAGTGGTTTTCCCGGTGGCTCGCCCCCGAACGCCCGGTGTCCAAACAGGACGGATGAGCGAGCCCGTGTGAACTCCCGACGCGGCGGGTAACCGGGTGGATGACCAGAACCCGGGTATACCGCGACGGCGTGCTGCAGAAGGAAGACTTCCCGCTCGCGGACGTCTCCGACTTCCTGGCCGAGCCGGACACCGCGGTGTGGGTCGACCTGTGCGCGCCGTCCGAAGCGGACCTGGCCGAGCTGGCCGACGAGCTGGGCCTGCACCGGCTCGCGGTGGAGGACGCCGTCCAAGAGCACCAGCGGCCCAAGCTCGACCGCTACGACGGGCACGCCTTCCTGACCACCTACGCCGTGCGGTTCGACGAGGCGACCGGCCGTGCCGCCACCTACGAGCTCGCCGCCTTCGTCACGCCGCGGGCGCTGGTCACCGTGCGCAAGGACGACCGCTTCGACATCGACGCGGTCGTGCGCCGGTGGGACCAGGCGACCGAGCTGGCGAAGACCGGTGTGCCCTTCCTGGTGCACGGTCTGCTCGACTGCGTCGTCGACGGCCACTTCGAGGCCGTGCAGGCGCTCGACGACGAGGTCGAGGCCCTGGAGGACCTCGTCTTCGAAGACCGGCCCGACTCCTCGGAACTGCAACGCCGCTCGTTCCGGCTGCGCAAGAGCCTGACCGCGTTGCGCCGGGTGGTGCTGCCGATGCGCGAGGTGATCAGCTCGCTGATGCGCCCCGACCTTCGGCTGGCCGACGAGCTCACCCGCCCGTACTTCGAAGACGTCCACGACCACGCCCGGCAGGCCGCCGAACAGACCGAGGCGCTGCGGGAGCTGATCGCCACGGTCCGGGAGACCCAGCTGAACCTGCAGGGCAACCGGCTGAACCTGATCATGAAGAAGGTGACCGGCTGGGCGGCGGTGATCGCGGTGCCCACGGCGGTGACCGGGTTCTACGGCCAGAACGTGCCGTACCCGGGCAACGGCGCGCCGAGCGGGTTCTGGACCTCGACGGTCGCCATTCTCGTGCTTTCGGTGGGGTTGTACGCGTTGTTCAAACGCAGGGATTGGCTGTGATCCACGCCATCTTCGTCATTCCACAATAGAGCGTCCACTTCGGACACCGAAGCTGGACACGTGGCGTCGGGAGCCGCGGCCGTGGGCAGGCCGACGGACCCGCCGGCGACGTTCAGCCGAACGGGTCAATGCGGCCGGATGGCCTGGGGGAGAAGGAAAGGCTTCGAGCACCGCCTGAAGAGCGCGCGTGGTCACGGGCGCGGCTGGTTGCTCAACCGTTGCCGCTCAGCATAGTGCAACTGCACTATGCTGAGCCATCCGGTGTGCACGGCGGACGGCGCAAGGTGCCGACAGGCGAAGAAACGGGTGACGGATGAGCGGGGCAATGGTCGACGGTGTGCGCCCGGGTGCGGGGGCGGACGCCTCGGGTGTGGGCGAGGCCGGGGAGCAGGAGCTGCGCCGGCTGCTGGCCGGGCTGACCGCCGTCCGCGACGGAGACTTCGGCATCCGCCTGCCGGGCGGGGCCGACGGCCTGCTCGGCGAGATCGCCACGGTCTTCAACGGTATGGCCGACCAGCTGTCGCTGTTCACCTCCGAGGTCACCCGCGTCGCGCGGGAGGTCGGCAGCGAGGGCCAGCTCGGCGGGCAGGCCAAGGTCCCCGGCGTGTCCGGCACGTGGAAAGACCTGACCGACTCGGTGAACGCCATGGCGGGAAATCTCACGACGCAGGTCCGTGACATCGCGCAGGTCGCCACCGCGGTGGCGAAGGGCGACCTGTCGCAGAAGATCGACGTCGACGCCCGCGGCGAGATCCTGGAGCTCAAGGACACCGTCAACACGATGGTGGACCAGCTGTCGTCGTTCGCGGACGAGGTCACCCGGGTGGCGCGCGAGGTGGGCAGCGAAGGCCGCCTCGGCGGGCAGGCCCAGGTGCCCGGCGTCGGCGGGGTTTGGCGTGATCTCACCGATTCGGTGAACTTCATGGCCGGGAACCTGACGGACCAGGTCCGCAACATCGCGCAGGTGACGACGGCGGTGGCGAAGGGTGACCTGTCGCAGAAGATCACCGTCGACGCCCGCGGCGAGATCCTCGAACTCAAGAACACGATCAACACGATGGTGGACCAGCTGTCGTCCTTCGCCGACGAGGTCACCCGCGTCGCCCGGGAAGTGGGCACCGAGGGCCGGCTGGGCGGCCAGGCCGACGTCAAGGGCGTCTCCGGGACCTGGCGCGACCTCACCGACTCGGTGAACTTCATGGCGGGCAACCTGACCGACCAGGTCCGCAACATCGCGCAGGTCGCCACCGCGGTGGCGAGCGGCGATCTCTCGCAGAAGATCAACGTCACGGCCCGCGGCGAGGTCTTGGAGCTCAAGGACACGCTGAACACGATGGTGGATCAGCTGTCCGCGTTCGCGGACGAGGTCACCCGGGTGGCGCGCGAAGTGGGCACCGAGGGCCGGCTGGGCGGCCAGGCCGACGTCAAGGGCGTCTCCGGGACCTGGAAGGACCTCACCGAGTCGGTCAACGTCATGGCCGACAACCTCACCGCACAGGTCCGCTCGATCGCCCAGGTCACCACCGCCGTCGCCCGCGGCGACCTGTCGCAGAAGATCCGGGTCGACGCCCGCGGCGAGATCCTCGAGCTGAAGGACACCATCAACACGATGGTGGATCAGCTGTCCGCGTTCGCGGACGAGGTCACCCGGGTGGCGCGCGAGGTCGGCACCGAGGGCAACCTCGGCGGCCAGGCCACCGTCCGCGGCGTGTCGGGGACCTGGAAGAACCTCACCGACAACGTCAACGTCATGGCGTCCAACCTGACCGGCCAGGTGCGCTCGATCGCGCAGGTCGCGACCGCGGTCGCGCGCGGTGACCTGTCCCGCAAGATCACCGTCGAGGCCAAGGGCGAGGTCGCGGCCCTGGCCGACGTCATCAACACGATGGTCGACACGCTGTCCGCGTTCGCCGACGAAGTCACGAGAGTGGCGCGCGAAGTCGGCACCGAGGGCATGCTCGGCGGGCAGGCGCGCGTGCCGAACGTCGCCGGCACGTGGAAGGACCTGACCGACAACGTCAACTCGATGGCGAACAACCTCACCGGGCAGGTCCGCAACATCGCCCAGGTGACCACCGCCGTCGCGCAGGGCGACCTGACCCGCAAGATCGACGTCGACGCCCGCGGCGAGATCCTCGAGCTGAAGACCACGATCAACACGATGGTCGACCAGCTTTCCGCGTTCGCCGCGGAGGTCACGCGCGTGGCGCGCGAGGTCGGCAGCGAAGGCCGCCTCGGCGGCCAGGCCGAGGTCGAAGGCGTGTCCGGCACCTGGAAGCGGCTCACCGAGAACGTCAACGAGCTGGCCGGGAACCTCACCCGGCAGGTCCGCGCGATCGCCGAGGTGACCAGTGCGGTCGCCGAAGGCGACCTGACCCGCTCCATCACCGTCGACGCCTCCGGCGAGGTCGCCGAGCTGAAGGACAACATCAACTCGATGGTCGAGTCGCTGCGCGAGACCACGCGGGCGAACCAGGAACAGGACTGGCTCAAGTCCAACCTGGCCACCATCACCGGGCTGATGCAGGGCCGGCGCGACCTCGCCGTCGTCGCGGCCGCGGTGATGGACGAGCTCGTCCCGCTGGTCAACGCCCAGTTCGGCGCCTTCTACCTGGCCGACGACACCGCCGAGGTGCCGGAGCTGCGGCTGGTCGGCGCGTACGGCCACCCCGAGGGCGAGGGCCCGGTGGTGCGGTTCCGGATCGGCCAGTCGCTGGTCGGGCAGGCCGCGCGCAGCCGCCGTCCGATCGCCGTCGACGACGTGCCGCCCGGCTACGCGACCATCTCCTCCGGCCTCGGCGCCACCGTGCCCGCCAGCCTGATCGTGCTGCCGATCGTGGTCGAGGACCAGGTGCTCGGCGTGCTCGAACTCGCGTCGGTGCACGGGTTCACCGCGGTGCACCGGGCGTTCCTCGAACTGCTGATGGAGCAGATCGGCGTCAACGTCAACAGCATCGTCGCCAACGCACGCACCGACGAACTGCTGGGGGAGTCGCAGCGGCTGACGGCGGAGCTGCAGGCCCGTTCCGAAGAACTCCAAGCGCGGCAAGAAGAACTGCAGTCCTCCAACGCCGAGCTGGAGGAGAAGGCGGCGCTGCTGGTCACGCAGAACCGCGACATCGAGACGAAGAACCTGGAGATCGAGCAGGCCCGCCAGGAGCTCGAGGCCCGCGCCCAGCAGCTGACGCTGGCGTCGAAGTACAAGTCGGAGTTCCTGGCCAACATGAGCCACGAGCTGCGCACCCCGCTCAACAGCCTGCTCATCCTGGCCCAGCTGCTCGCGCAGAACCCGACCCGCAACCTCACCGCGAAACAGGTCGAGTACGCGGGCATCATCCACTCCGCGGGCTCGGACCTGCTGCAGCTGATCAACGACATCCTCGACCTGTCCAAGGTCGAGGCCGGGAAGATGGACGTCACCCCGGAGCAGGTGTCGCTGCGCGGCCTGCTGGACTACGTCGAAGCGACGTTCCGGCCGATGACGTCGCAGCGCAACCTCGACTTCCGGATCACCATCGCCCCCGGCTCGCCCGCCGAGCTGCTCACCGACGACTCGCGGCTGCGGCAGGTGCTGCGCAACCTGCTGTCCAACGCGGTCAAGTTCACCGAGGTCGGCGGGATCGAGCTGCACATCGAGCCGGTGGACCCCGACACGCTGCCCCGGCCGCTGCGCGCGCACGGGCCCGCCGTCGCGTTCCGGGTCACCGACACCGGGATCGGGATCGCCGAGCACCAGCTGGAGTCGATCTTCGGCGCGTTCCAGCAGGCCGACGGCACCACCAGCCGCAAGTACGGCGGCACCGGGCTCGGCCTGTCGATCAGCCGCGAGATCGCCCAGCTGCTCGGCGGGTTCATCACCGCCGAGAGCACCCTGGGGGAAGGCAGCACGTTCACCTTCTCGCTGCCGGTCGCGCGGCCGGACTTCGCGACGCTCCCCACGGGCGAGCAGGCCTCGACCGCCGTCACGACGAGGGAGTCCGGTGTCACGGCGTCCGGGCCGCGCGCGTACCGGCGGCTGCTGGTCGTGGAGGAGCGCCAGCACGGGCTGCTGACCCTCGTCGCCGAAAGCGCCGCCTCGGACCTGGCCGACAGCCGGGACATCGGCCTCTCGCCCGCCGACGTCGAAGTGGTCACGGCGGTCGGCACCCAGGAGGCGGCGGCCGCCCTCGCCACCGACGCCTACCACTGCGTGGTGCTGGACCTGGACCTGCCGGACCGGACCGCGTTCAGCTTCCTCGACGCGATGCAGGGCGACAGCGCGCTGCGGCTGGTGCCGGTGCTCGCGCACAACAGCCGCCGCCTCGACGTCGAGCTGGCGCAGCTGGTGCAGTCCCGCGCGGACGTCCAGTCACTGGAAGTGCTGTCCGGGCTGGACGAGCTGCGCGAGCGGATCGCGCTGCACCTCTCGGCCGAGAAACCCGGCGCGGTGCTCCCCCTGGTCAGACCGGACGAGCCCGCCGCGCCGGTGCGGGCCGCCGACGTCGACACCACCCTGGCCGGGCGCACGGTGCTGATCGTCGACGACGACCCGCGCAACGTCTACGCCCTCACCGGGATCCTGGAACTGCACGGGATGGAAGTGCTGCACGCCGAGGACGGCCGCAAGGGCGTCGAAACCGTCGCCGCGCACCCCGGCATCGACCTGATCCTGATGGACGTGATGATGCCGGAGATGGACGGCTACACCGCCACCGCGAAGATCCGCGCGATGCCCGAACACGCGCGGATCCCGATCGTGGCGGTGACGGCGAAGGCGATGCCGGGCGACCGCGAGAAGAGCCTCGCGTCCGGCGCGACCGACTACGTGACCAAACCCGTCGACGCGGACGACCTGATCGCCCGCATCAAGCGGCACGTGACGGCGTGATCGGCGACGGGCAGTTGCCTGCCGAGGACCAGGGCGTTCCGGTGCTCGCCCCGCCGGCCGAGGTGTCGGCCAACCTCGCCCGGCTCGCCGGCACCGTCGCCCGCCTGCGCGGCGAGGTCGACCACGCGCACGCCGTCGCCGACGGCCGCGCGCTGATCGAGCTGGCCAAGGGCGTGCTGATGGAGCGGCTGCGCTGCACGCCGTCGGACGCGGCGAAGCAGCTGGAAAGCCTCGCCGGACGCTCGGGATTGACGTCGCTGGAGTTCGCGGCCGAGATCGTCGGCGAGGCCGCCGAAGACCGCATCAGCGAGGTGGCCCAGGAGTTCCTGGCCCGCGCCGAGGGTGAAGACTCCGTCGCGGTCCGCTTGCGCACGGCGGAAAGCGGCGTACTCGCGGCGGGGGACACCCAGCGCGTCGCGGAGTCCATTTTGGAGCACGCGCTACGGCCGCTCGGCGCCACCGCCGTCGCGGTGTGGCTCGCCGGTCCCGACGGATCGCTCACCCTGGCCGGCTCGGCCGGGTTTTCGGCCGAGGAAGCGGCCCGCTGGCGCTACGTCCCGCCCGGCGTCGCGACGCCGGCCCGCAGCGCGCTGATCGAGCGGGACACGGTCTGGCAGCCGACCCTCGCCGGCGCGGGCCTGCCGTCGATCGGGCAGCACACGCTGGCCGAAGGCGGGCGCGTCGCCGTGCCCACCGGGACCGGCGGCCGGATCATCGGCGTCGTCGAGATGTGCTGGCCGCAGCCGCTGCCCGCCGAACCCGGGCGGCTCCGGCGGCAGCTGGAAGCGCTGGCCGAGCTGTGCGCGCACACGCTCGACACCTGGGACGGCGTGGTCGCCCCGGTCGCCGCCGACGGCTCGGGCGACTTCCTCGGGGAGCTGGTGGACTTCGTCGACGGCCTGCACGACCCGGCCGTGCTGCTCTCGCCGTGCCTCGACGGCGGCAGGCTCAGCGATTTCCGCATCCACCACGCCAACGTCCGGTTCGCCGACCCGGGCGGGCGGCCGCGGAGCCGGATCGTCGGCACCCGGCTGCTGGAGACGTACCCGCTCGCGGCCGAGGAAAGCGGCCTGCTGGACAAGATCCACCGCGTCTACGCCACCGGCGAGCCGTTCCGCGCGGACAACATGGCGGTCACCACCCTCGTCGACCAGGTGCCGCTGACCGTGCTCACCGACATCAGCGTCACGCGCTTCGCCGGCAACGTGCTGATGATCCTGCGCATCCAGGACGACGCGGCGAAGCTCGCCGTGCTGCTGCAGCACGCCCAGCGGCTCGGCCGCATCGGCGGCTTCGAAGAGAACGTCGTCACCGGCGCGATCACCTGGAACACCGAGCTGTTCGCGCTGTACGGCCTGCCGCTGAACGCCACGCCGCTGTCGCTGCACGAACTGGCCGCGCACGCGCACCCCGACGACGCGCAGGCGATCGGCCGGTTCCTGCGCGCGGTGCTGCACCACAAGAGGCCGTCGTCGACGGCGTTCCGGCTGCAGCGCTCCGACGGCGTCGCCCGGCACATCCGCGTGGTCGCCGAGCCGGTCGCCGACGGACGGGGCGAGCTGGTCGCGGTCCGCGGTGCCTACCAGGACGTTTCGTCGCAGCACTGGACCGAGGTGGCGCTGGCCGCGACGCGGGACAGGCTGGCCGAAACCGAGCAGCACGCGATGGAGCGCAACCGGCTCGCGCTGCAGCTGCAGCACGCGATCATGCCGCCGGCCAAGGGCCCGATCGACATGCCGGGCCTGCGGGCGGCGGTCCGCTACCGCCCCGCGGAGAAGGAGCACCTGGTCGGCGGCGACTGGTACGACGCGGTCGCGCTGCCGACCGGCGAGGTGCTGCTGTGCGTCGGCGACGTCGCCGGGCACGGCATCGACGCGGCGACCGGGATGGTGAGCCTCCGCAACGCCCTGCGCGGCCTCGCGGCGACCGGCGCCGGGCCGGCGCAGCTGCTGACCTGGCTGAACCTGGTGGCCTACCACCTCACCGACCACGTCACGGCGACCGCCGTCGCGGCCGTCTACGACCCGGCTCACCGGAAGCTGCGCTGGGCGCGGGCGGGGCACCTGCCGCCGATCGTCCGGCACCGCAACGGCGAGGCGACGACCCTGCCGCTGATCCGCGGTTCCCTGCTCGGCGCGGTCCAGGACGTCGTCTACCAGGAGGAGGAGCTGCAGCTCGCCGAGGGCGACATCCTGCTGATCTACACCGACGGCCTGATCGAGCGCCGCGACCGGCCGGTCCAGGAATCGGTGTCCCGCCTGGTGACCCTGGTCGACGGCCACGACGGCGGTCTCGAAAACCAGCTGGACAGGCTGCTGACCTACAGCACGGCCGACACCGACGACGACACGTGCGTGGTCGGCATCGAGGTCACCACAGCGTTCCCCGCAAGTTCGTGATGGCCACCTTGAGGAACTACAAGTTCCTCAAGGTGGCATCACGAACTTTGTCAGGGGTTGACGGCCAGGACGAGGAAGCCGGCCAGCAGGACCAGGTGCACGCCGCCCTGGAGGCGGGTCGCCCGGCCGGGGACGACCGTCAGGACGCTCACCACCACCGTCAGTGCCAGCAGGACGATCTGCGTCGAGCCGAGGCCGAGCAGCAGCCGTCCCGGCAGCCACACCGACGCGAGCGCGATGGCGGGGATCGTCAAGCCGATGCTCGCGATCGCCGAGCCGTAGGCCAGGTTGAGGCTGATCTGCATCCGGTCGCGCTGGGCCGCGCGCACCGCGGCCAGGGTCTCCGGCAGCAGTACCAGGAGCGCGATCACCACGCCGACGAACGACTGCGGGAACCCCGCGGCGCGCACGCCGGCTTCGATCGCCGGCGACTCCACCTTGGCCAGCCCGACGACCGCGACGAGTGCGACCAGCAAGAGCCCCAGGCTGCCCAGTGCCGCCCGGTTCGACGGCGGGACGGCGTGGTCGTCCTCCTTGACCGCGCCGTCGGCGGCCACCGGGAGGAAGAAGTCGCGGTGCCGGACCGTCTGGGTCAGCACGAACGTCCCGTACAGCGCCAGGGACGCGAGCGCGGCGAAAGTCAGCTGCGTCGGGGAGAACGCCGGTCCGGGCGTGCTGGAGGTGAACGCCGGCAGCACGAGGCTCAGCGTGGCCAGGGTCGCGACCGTGGCCAGCGCGGCGCCGCTGCCCTCCGGGTTGAACAGCGTCGCGCCGTAACGCCGGGCGCCGACGAGCAGCGAGATGCCGACGATCCCGTTCGTCGTGATCATCACCGCCGCGAACACGGTGTCCCGCGCCAGCGAGCCGGTTTCCGGGCCGCCGGAGACCATCATCGTGACGATCAGCGCGACCTCGATGACGGTGACCGCGACCGCGAGGACGAGCGACCCGAACGGTTCCCCGGCGCGGTGCGCGACGACCTCGGCGTGGTGCACCGCGGCGAGCACGGTGGCGCCCAGTGCGACGGCGACGAGGGCCACGAAGACCGGCCCGAGGTCGCGGCCCCAGGCGAGCGCCAGGACGAGGATGCCGAGCAGGGGAGTGACGGAGGTCCAGGACAGCAGGAAGGATCTCAGTGCGGCCATGCCTCCACCCTCGCACACCGGCGGTGGTTCCGCGTTCCCGTAAGGCGATTCTCACATCGTCCCTTGTGGACGGGCGGACGCGGTGTCGAGGATCCCGCGGCCGTGGCGCCGGAACGCGGAAGTCCATTGTGGACTATCGAGGGGATTCCCCGGTCCACTCAGGCAACCGGACGCCGTGCAGGCCGCGGTAGGCCGCGCGCTCCGGCGGGCGCCAATCCGCGAGGAGTTCCGCCCGGGGCGCGAAGACCTCGACGCCGAGCGGGTGGCACGTGCCGATCGGGTCGCGGGCGTCCGGGCCCCACAGCGGCACCGAAAGGTCGCCGCCCGGGCAAGCGGACAGCGCGCACAGCAGGTCGACCTCGGCGAAGAACTCGAAGTGGTCGCCTGGGCGGGCCGGGCTGGCCTTCATGAAGTAGCGGTCGTCGTCGTTGAGGCCGGTGCACTGGAAGACGTTGAGGACGTCGTGCACGTCGAACTCGGTCAGGCCGAACGGCGCGACGGCGCGGACCAGGTTCGAGTGGCAGTGGAAGTCGAAGTCCTCACCGGTGAGCACCCGGTTGACGTACGGGTCGCAGCGGGTGCCGAGCAGGTCGTGGACGCGGCCGCCGTCGCCGTCGGCGCCGTGACCGGTGAGGGTGTCGGCGGTGATCGTGGCCAGCGGGCGCAGGAACGGCAGGGTCGACCACAGGCGGTCGAAGGTGCTGACGTGGGCGCGCTGCAGTTGCCGGGTGCGCGCCGCCCAGAACCGTTCGCGCGGGTCGTCGGCGTGCCACAGGTTGAGGTCGCCGACCTGCGGTCCGTCGATGGTCCGCAGGCGGCACAGGTGCCCGCGCGGCACCCGCCACGCGCGTCCCGAGCGGATGGGGACCTCGAACGCCTCGACGAGTTCCCGGCCCTCTTCCCCGGCGAGCCGCCGGTAGAAGAGCCGGTCGACGTCGAGGGCAGGGCCCCGGTAGGCGGCTGGGGGTGAAGCCATCGGCGGTCTCCCTCGTCGGTGGGCGGGTGCGGCTCCAGGATGCCCTGGCTACGCACGGTGGTGATCGACCACTCGTTCGGCCGCTGGGGTGGCGGCGGGTCTCCTCCTACCGTCGAGGGAGCGCTCGCCGCTTCGTCGTGGGAGGTGTGACCGGCGTGCTCGTGGCCCTCCAGCGCACGGGAGAAGACCGGCCGCTCCCCGCGGCGGCGGAGTACTTGGTGGGGTTGCTGCGATCGTGGGGGCCGGGGCCGGACCACCTGACGGGGCTGGCGCTGGCGGGCATCACGTTGCCGGGCCGGCTGGGACCCCGTTCGGTGGACGCGCTGGTGTTCACCCGCAGCGGGGTCGTGGTGCTCGCGGCGCACGAACCGGGCCCGGCACGGTGGCCCGGCCCCGGCGACCGGACCGGAGCGGCCGTGGCGGCGGCGAAGGGCGCGCTCGCCGGGCACGACGGGGGCCGGTACGTGACGGGCCTGGTCGCGGTCGTCCCGTCGGCGGCCGGCTCGCGGGGGAGCGGGCCCGGCGCCGTGCCGGAGTACGAGCCGGAACCGGCGTCGCCGGGAAGCCAGGTCGCAGGAGTGCCTGCGCGGGAACCTCCCCGAAACGACCGACCGGCGCCGCACTGGCCGGAGCCGCAGCCCGTGCACGGCGTGGCCGTGGTTCACGCGGATCCGCGCGGTCTCCGGCGCATCATCGCCCAGCACAACCGCTGGCGGACCGTCTGGTCGGCCGACGACGTCCTCGACGCCTGCTACGCCCTTTCCCTCGCGCACCTCGCCCCGCCGCGGGCGGCCCTCCTCGCCGACGGCTTTCCGGCCCGGCTGCCCACCCTCTCCCGGCTGCCGGAACTCCCCGCCGTGATCTCCGTGCCGCCGGAACCGGCGCCGGCCGGGGCCGATGACGGGCCCGGCCCGGGGAACCCGCCGGCGCGCGGGCCCGGTTCCGCCGTTTTCCCGCGGCCGCGGCCGATCCGGCAGGTGCCGTGGGGGCTGCTGTTCGTCCTGGGGCTGCTCGTCACGATCGGGGTGATCGCCGCCGTGTTCGTCGCGCAGGTCTTCCACGGCTCCTGAGCTGCCCCGAACGGTTCGCGTCAACTACGCCATCTGCACCGTTTCCCTGGCGGGTCCGCTGGGCACCTCCCGGTAGATGTGAAAGGGGTTCACGATGCCGCGCACCCGAGCGCTCGTCCTGCTGGCCGTCCTCGCGGGCGCCTCCCTCTCCGGCTGCAAGGTGCCGGACGAGCTGGCCTCCGGTACCCAGTCCACCGGGACGGCCGCCGCCCCGCCCATCTCGGCCGCCGAGGCGCGGACCCAGCTGGCGGCGCTCAAGATCGCCGTGCGCGGCACCATGGACGGCTACTCCCGTGACGAGTTCCCGCACTGGGACAAGGTCGACGCCAACTGCGACACCCGCGAGCAGGTCCTCAAGCGAGACGGCAAGGACGTCAAGACCGACGCGCAGTGCGCCCCCAAGTCCGGCACCTGGGTCAGCCCCTACGACGGCCAGACCTGGCACAAAGCGACCGATGTGGACATCGACCACATGGTGCCGCTCGGGCAGGCCTGGATCAGCGGCGCGAAGAGCTGGACCCGGCAGCGGCGCGAGCAGTTCGCGAACGACCTCGTCCGCCCGCAGCTGAAGGCCGTCACCGACAACGTCAACGAGCAGAAGAGCGACAAGGCCCCCGACCAGTGGAAACCGCCGCTCGTCTCGTACTGGTGCACCTATGCCACCGACTGGGTCGTCGTGAAAACCAACTACGGCCTGACGATCACCGTCCCGGAGAAGAAGGCGCTGGAGACCATGCTGCAGCACTGCTAGCGCAGCGAACGCGCCGCCGCCACCGCCTGCCCGGCGTAGGACTGTCCGAACAGGACACTGTGCACCAGTAGCGGGAACAGCTGGTGCGCGCCGATCCGCTCCGCCCAGCCGTCGGCCAGGGGACTGACCTCCTGGTAGGCCGCCACGACGCGGTCGAGGTGCGGGCAGCCGAACAGGTGCAGCATCGCCAGGTCGGTTTCGCGGTGCCCGCCGTGGGCGGCCGGGTCGATGAGCCAGGCGTCCCGGCCGTCCCACAGGACGTTGCCGTTCCACAGGTCGCCGTGCAGCCGCGACGGCGGTTCCGCCAGCGCCGGGAGCCGGCCGCAGGCCCGCTCGAACAGCGTCACTTCGGCCGGCCCGAACGTTCCTGCGTCGGCCGCCTCCCGGACGTACGGCAGCACGCGGTGCTCGGCGTACCACGTCGCCCAGTCTTCGCCCGTGGCGTTCGCCATCGGGGCCCGGCCGATCCAGGCCTCGGCCGGGCCACCCGGGGGAGCAGCCCCGAACGCCGGGGCACCGGCCGCGTGCAGCCGCGCGAGGCCGTGCCCGAGCCGTTCGGCCGCCGCCGCGGTCGGCCGGCCCTCCGGGACACGGTCGATGACCAGCCAGTCCTCGTCCTGACCGTGCACCGACGGCACCGGGACCGCCGCCGCCGACGCCAGCCAGCGCAGGCCGGCCGCCTCGGCCGCGGTCGCGCCGGTGCCGTGCCCGCGTTTGACCACGACCACCCGGCCGTCGTCCAAAACGGCTTCGGTGAGGTCCCCGGACAGCCGGCGCGTCCCGGTGACGGCGTGCCCGGTGAGCCGGGTCGCGGGCTCGCTCATGTCCCGCACCGTACCGGCGCGCTACGGTGGTCGCCGAAGAGCAGGGGAGCGAAAGTGACTGTGCGGGTGAACGAGTTCGAACGCGTGCTCGGCGCGCTGGCAGAGGTCCAGCGGTCGGAGGCCCGCGACTACTCGTCGTTCAGCGTGCGCGGCAAGCGGTTCGGCTACCACTGGCCGCGGACCCGGACCGTCGGCCTCAAGCAGACGATCTCCGAACAGCTGGCGCTGGTCTCGGAACGGCCGGACGTGTTCGAGGTGCAGTTCACCGCGGGCGGGTTCGGCTGGGTGGTCGTGTACCTCGACCGGATCGACGTAGACGAGCTCGCCGAGCTCGTCTACGAGGCCTGGCGGCTCTCGGCGCCGGAAGACCTCGTCGCGGAGGTGCCCTTCACCAGGATCGCCCGGGCGTAGAGCAGGTCGAACCCCTGCCGCTGGGCGTTCTGCTGGGACTTCGTCCCCAGCAGCGTCGTGACGATGGCGAGGTCGCACCCGGCCGCCCGCGCCGCCGCGAGCCGCGCGCGCAGCAACGCCGTCTGCACGCCCCGGCGGCGGTGGGCCGGCACGGTCGCGGCGCCGGCGAACTGCGCGATGCCGTCGGTGACGCGGAAACTCGCGCCGCCGGCGAACTCGCCGTCCCGCTCCGCGAGGAACCGCCGCACTCCGGCCATGTCCCGCAACACGGTCACGAGCGTCTCGCGGGAGAAGTCCTCGTGGGACGGCAGCCCTTCGGTGTCGACGACCAAGGAGGCGTCGGCAACGGCGGCCAGCCAGGTTTCCAGCTCGTCGTCCCGGCACGGCCGGACGTCCCCGCTCACCTCGTCCACGGCGTCGCCGAGCCGTCGGCCGAGCACGTTCTCGTACGACTCCAGGCGGTAGCCGCGATCGGTGAGGAAGGCCCCTACCTCGGGGTCCGCCAGCTGGCACAGCTCGATCTGAACAGGCGCGCCCAGCTCGGCGAAGGCCCGCTCGACCTCATCGAGCGCATCGGCGTCCGGAACGCCTTCGAAGCCGAGGCCCGCGACCTTGTCGAACGGCGAATCCGCCTCGGCGAAGCTCGCGATTCCGCCGGCGAGCGGGCGCGCGAAGCCCACAGTGTCACCGCGGCGCGCCCGCGCGGCGTCGCTGCAATCGGCGACCCACCGGGCTTCGGCGCGTTCGATCCGCTCCGCCAGCGCGACGTCGCAGAAAAGGCGTTCCCCGTCCATGTCCCCACAGTGGCGGACACGGACGGGGAACTCCAACCGGATTTCTCAGCCTTCCACGCGGTGCGAAGCCCAGAACGACGTCAGGTCGGTCGAGCCGGCCGCCGCCTGCGCCGCGGCCTTGAACTCGGCCGTCGTCGACACGCCGTACCAGTGCGACTGGGCGTACGACTTCAGCAGGTTCGCCATCGCCGTGTCGCCGATCAGCCGCCGCAGGTCGTGCAGCGTGCACTTACCGTAGTTGTAGACCACCGTGGAGTAGCGGGACGAATGCGCGTCCCAGTAGGCCATCGAGTTGGTCAATTTCTCCGCGCTCGACTGCCAGGTGATGCCGCAGCCACTGCCGGTGATCCCGCGGTAGAGGTCGGTGGCGTAGTCGGTGAAGCTCTCGTCGAGCCAGGGCGAGTTGTACTCGTCGTCACCGACGATCCCGTAGAACCACTGGTGCGCCAGCTCGTGTGGCAGCGCCACGTTCGACACCAGGTCCATCACGAAGCCCGGGTACTCCATGCCGCCGAACCAGAAGTTGTTGTCCAGCACCACGTCCACCTCGCCGTACGGGTAGTCGCCGAAGCGGCCCGAGTGGACGTCGATGGCGTCCGCGGCCAGCGAGAGCATCGAGTTGGCGCTGCTCGTCGAGATGCCGCTGACCGAGTAGACGTTCACGCGCACGCCCTTGCCGGACGTGGTGGTGATCTTCGCGAACGGCCCCGAGGCCCACGCGAAGTCCCGCACCTTGGCCGCCACCGCGTGCGTGGTGGTCGTGCTGCCGCTGGCCGTCTCGGTCGACGTGCCGGTGGCCGGCGTCAGCAGCGACGTCGGGTGCACGAGCGTGACGTCGAAGTCGCTGATCACCGTGTAGAACGACTCGCCGTTGTTCGTGTACGGGTCGAGGTGCCAGCCGGCCCCGTCGCGGACCGCGAGCACCGGGAGCGCGTTGCCGATCATGTTGAACGCGCCGTCGTGGCCGAAGCGGTCGGCGCCGCTGGGCACGACGATCTTGAGGTCGAACCCGATGGTCGCCGACTGGCCCTGCGCGAGCGGGGCGGGCAGCGTGATCTTCAGCGCGGTGCAGTTCACGCTCAGCGCGGACGGCGTGCCGCCGGTGACGTTCGTGACGGTGATCGGCGTCGTCGGGCAGGAGCCGTGGTAGTTGTCCCAAAGCCGCAGGTACACCTCGGGCAGCGCGGTCGCCGACCCGTTGGTGAAGCTGGCGCTCTGGTGCCCGGTCCAGGTGTCGCCCGCGGTGTTCGAGGTCAGGCTCACCGTGTAAGTGGGGTTGATGGGCGTGCGTGTGGAGTCGGCGGGCGCCGGCGAGATCGTCCAGGCGAAGGTTGCGCTGCCGCTGTTGCCGGCCGGGTCCTTCGCCGTCACGGTCACCGACGATGTGCCGGCCGTGGTCGGCGTACCGGTGATCTTGCCCGTGGCGGCGCCGATCGCGAGCCCGGCGGGGAGCCCGGTCGCGCTGTAGGTCAGGGCGTCGCCCTGCGGGTCGCTCGCCTGGATCTGCAGCGCCACGGCCTGGCCGACGGCGCCGGACTGGGCGCCCGGCGAGGTGACCACCGGCGACTGCGGGTTGCTCGTCCCGGTCGTGGTCAGCGAAAAGTCGTCGAGGACGAAGTTGGTCACCAGGCTCGAGTCCTCGGTGCCGGTGACCTTCAGTGTCACGGTCTGGCCGAGGTAGCGCGACACGTCCACGGTGCGCTGGACGTACCCGGTGTTCTTGTCGAGGTTCGAGTAGCTCGCGAGGG
This sequence comes from Amycolatopsis balhimycina FH 1894, assembly GCF_000384295.1. Taxonomy (NCBI): domain Bacteria; kingdom Bacillati; phylum Actinomycetota; class Actinomycetes; order Pseudonocardiales; family Pseudonocardiaceae; genus Amycolatopsis; species Amycolatopsis balhimycina. The sequence continues at coordinate 10,695,249 of NZ_KB913037.1, forward strand.
TGTCGGAGCCCGCCTGCACCACCAGCTTGTCGTAGGCGGTGCGGGTCGTCGTCTCCGCGGTGTCGATGTGCGACCACCAGGACAGCGTCGCCGAGGCGCAGCCGGCGGGGAGCGTCAGCGACTGGGACAGGGTGTCGGTGTGCGTGCTGCCGTGGCCGCCCAGCAAGGCGTCCATCGTGCCGCCGTGCGCGGGTTCCGCGCTGGTGGCGGCGGTGATGACCCCGCTGCTCTGTGTCCACGGCGCGGTGCCGCTTTCGAACCCGCCGTTGCCGACGATCTGGTCACCGCAGACCGCGGCGGCCGAGGCCGGCGTGGCGACGGCGACTGTGCCCAGCAGCCCGATGGCAGCGCTGAGCGCAGCAGAAAGCACCCTCGATCTCATGGAGGCAGTCCTTTCCCGGCTCCGCCCGTGGGAGCCACGAAAAGCGTCCTCTGCGGGCTGGGCCGCAACAACCCGCCATGAGTCGGGTTCGGGATCAGGCCTGCTGCAGGACGTTGAGCAGGATGACGAGGAGCACGATGGTGCCGGCGACCGCGAGGACGGCCGAGACCGTGCTCTTGATCCACTCCCCGAAGCCCTTGGCGGTGCGGGACCGGTAGGCGGAATAGCTGGAGCGGGCCTCCTTCGCGGTGTGGACCCGGGCGCCGACGAGTATTCCGGCGCCGAGCGCGAGCAGAACGGCGATGAAAACGGACACGAGAGATCCCTTTCGGATCGGGAACGGTGGACGGTCTCCTTTTCTAGACCCGACGGACGGCGGGCGCCATGGCATATCGGAATCGGATTTCCGGGCCGGACGGCCCTGGTGGCCGCCGCGTCCGGCGTTCCTCGGAATCCCGCCGGGAGCGGCCAACGGTATTCGTAGGAAGCGTTGTTCCGCAACAGGTTTTCCGGTGTCGCACGGCCCGTGCGGGAATGGGAAATTTCCCGCACGACGTGTCTCAGCGTGACCGATCAATCGCGCTGCGCTGAGATATCCACTGTGGACGGTGTCGTGATGGACATCCACTTTGTACGGAACTTGTACACCGCATTGCGAGCTTGGCAGCTTCCGACAGGAGGGCAGACATGGTCCCCAAGATCAAGGCGCTCATCGTGGCCGCCGGCGCGCTGCTCGCGCTGTCCGGCGGCGGGATCGTGCACGCCGCGCCCGCGGCCGCCGCCGGGAACGGCATGGAAGCGATCTTCAACAACCCGCCGGAGAACGGCGACCGCGACCACTCCATCGAAACGCGGCTGGTCCAGCTGACCGACGGCACCCCGGCCGGAGCGGAGATCCACATCTCCCTCTACAGCTGGACCCGGCCCGCGCTCGCCGAGGCGATCAAAGCCGCGCAGGCCCGCGGCGTCAGGGTGCGGATCGCCCTCGACGGCGGCGCGGACGACGACCCGGCGAACACCGCGATGCCGATCCTCAAGTCGGCCGGGCTGACCCAGCTGGTGTTCTGCGGCACCGGCGGCGACAACACCGGCTGCATCGCCCACGACGGCAGCCCGCACTCGATCAACCACGACAAGCTGTGGATGTTCTCCGAGACCGAGGGCAAGAAGGACGTCGTAGTGGTCGGGTCGTACAACCTGACCACTGTGCAGGGCAACATGTTCAACAACGCTCTGCTGATGTACGGCGACCCGGATCTGTACGGCTTCTACGCCGGGCACATGCAGAAGATGCTGGCGCAGAAGAAGGACAACAACTACTTCACGAACGCCGGCTACCACAAGACGCTGACCAGCATGGTCACCAGCTATCTCTCGCCGCGCGCCGACTCGAACGGCGGCACGTCGGAGGAGTTCGCCACCGACACGTGGGCGCAGCTGCTGAAATACATCACCAAGTACGAAGCAGGCTGCTCGCTCAACGTCGTGCAGGCCAACATCGCCGACTCGCGCACCCCGGTCGTCGACGAGCTGATCCGGATCGGAAAGCTGGGCTGCAAGGTCCGGATCGTCTACGACGACCTGGGCACGGCGGCGCTGGCCGCCCTCAAGGGCAAGCCGAACGTGACGCTCAAGCGGTTCAGCACGACCGTGAACGACCGCGAGATCACCGTGCATTCGAAATACATGCTCTACACGGGCAACTACAGCGAGAAAGCCGGCCGGTCGCTCGTCTTCACCGGCTCGCACAACGTCTCCGGCGCGGCCCTGCGCGACAACGACGAGATCCTGATCAAGGTGGAGAACGCGGCGATCAGCGCCGCCTACCAGGACAACTTCAGCACCATCCTGGCCCGCGCCAAGTGCTCCGCCCCGCCCACCGGCACCTGCTGAGGAAGTCCGTGAATGGCACATCGAGGGACTTCAAGTCCCTCGATGTGCCATTCACGGACCTGCGGTACCGAGGGCCTGGGCGGCTCGCGTTTCGAGGGGGCGGTAGCCCGAGGCGGCGGCGAGCTTGGCCGCCGCCTCGCCGTGCGTCCGGGCCTGGTCGCGGTCGCCGAGGGCGAGCGCGGCTTCGGCGAGGCCGGTCAGCGCCGCCGCTTCGCACCAGGTGAAGCTCGTCTCCCGGGCGATGTCCAGCGCCGCGGTCAGGTGGGGGACGGCGTCCGCCGCCCGGCCCAGCCGGAGGCACGTTTCGCCCAGCGCGGCCAGTGCCGACGCCTCGGTGCCCCGGTCGCCGATGCGCCGGGTCAGCTCCACCGCGTCGGCGGCGTCGGCGAGGGCGCGCGTGGCGTCACCGGCGCGGGCCTCCAGAACCGCGCGGCCCGACAGCGCCGCCGCTTCGCCGTACTGGTAGCCGAGTTCGCGGTTGGCCGTGAGCGCCCGGTCGTAGAACCCGGCGGCGAGCGGGCTCTCCAGGTCGCGGTGGACGTGCCCGAGGTCGACCAGCAGGACGGCGACGCTGAACCGCGCGCCGTCGCGTTCGGCGATCTCCAGCGCGCGGCCGAAGTGGCCGAGGGCCGCGTCGAAGTCGCCGACCTGGCCGCAGGCGAACCCGAGGTTGGCCAGCGCCATCGTGACGCTGGGCATGGCCAGCTCTTCGCACAGCCGCAGCGCCTCCAGGCCGCACGCGATCGCCTCGTGCGCGTCGCCGAGCCGCTGGTGCACCGCGCTGATGTTGTTGAGCGCCGCGGCGCGCCCGGCTGGCCAGTCCGCCGCCAGCCCGTCGGCGAGGACGGTCGTCAGGTGCGTGCGCGCGTCGTCGTACCGGCCGCTGTTGACGCCGGCGAGCGCGATGGACAGCCGCATCGCCGCCTGCGCCTGACGGTCGCCCGCGGCCTGGGCCGCGGCCAGCGCCGTCGTGGCCGTGTCGATCCACTCCGTGTGGTGGCCGCGGTGGTGGAAGAACGCCCGGAGCGCGTCGGTCAGGTGCCAGGCGTACTCGCGCGGGCCGTGCGCCGCGGCGTGCTCGACGGCGGCGGCGAGGTTGGGCCACTCCGTGTCCAGCCAGGCCAGCGCGTCGTCGGTGCCCTCGAAGGGCTGCTCCGGTTCGGGCCGGGGCAACCGGAGGAAGTGCGGGATGAGCCGGCGGCCCGCCGCGTCGGCCGTCGCGAGGTAGTGCTCGAAGAGCCGCCGCCGCGCCGCGTCCCGGTCGCCGGGGGAGTCGTCGGCGTCGGCGCGGCCGGTCGCGTAGCTGCCCAGCAGGTCGTGGAAGCGGTAGTGGCCGGGCAGGTGCCGTTCGACGAGGTTGGCCGCGGCGAGGGCCTTGAGCTGCCGGCTCGCGCGTCCTTCGGTGACGTCCGCGAGTGACGCGGCCACCGGCGCGGTGAACGTCTGGCCCGGCACCAGCGCCAGCCGCCGGAACAGCAGCCGGTGTTCGGCCGCCAGCGCTCGGTACGACACCGAGAACGCCGTCGTGACCGCGCTTTCCTCGGCGCCGTCGACGCTCAGCCCGGCCAGGGGGTCGCCGTCGGCCAGCTCCCGGGCCAGCTCCGCGATCCCGGACGCCTCGCCGGCGCCGAGGTTCGCCGCGGCCAGCCGCAGGGCCAGCGGGAGGTGGCCGCACAGGCGGGCCAGCTCCGCGGCCGCGGCCGGCTCGGCGGCGACCGCCGGCGGCCCGAGCACGGTCTCCAGCAGCTCCCGGGAGTCGTCCGCCGGCAGCACGGACAGCGGCACCGGACGCGCGCCGGTACGGGCGATCAGGTCGCCGAGCCGCTGGCGGCTGGTGACGAGCACGGTGCCCGACGGCGGCAGCAGCGGCGTCACCTGCGCGCTGTCGCGGGCGTTGTCGAGCAGGACCAGCACCTGCCGGTCGGCCAGCAGCGAGCGCCACAGCGCCGTCCGCCCGTCCGGGTCCGGTGGGATGGCCCGCGGGTCGGTGCCCAGCGCCCGCAGCAGCTGCGCGGCCGCGGCGGCCGGGGTGAGCGGCTCGTGGTCGGCGTCGAACCCGCGCAGGTCGAGGTAGAGCTGGCCGTCGGGGAACCGGTCGCGGACGCGGTGCGCCCACCGCACGGCGAGCGCGGTCTTCCCGACGACCGCGGTGCCGGTGACCACGCGGATGTCCGGCCCGGGACCGGCGCCGGCCGGTTCGTCGAGCCGGGCCAGCTCGGCGGCGCGGCCGGTGAAGCCGCGGACGTCGTGCGGCAGCTGGGCCGGCCGCACCGGTTCGGGGGCCGGCTCGGGCGCCGGCTCCAGCGCCGGGTCGGCGGCCAGGATCGCGGCCTCCAGGCGGATCAGCTCCGGCGCCGGGTCGAGCCCGAGCTCGCCGGCGAGCCGGGAACGGAGGCCGCGGAAGGCGGCGAGGGCGGCGTCCGTGCGGCCTTCGCGGTGCAGGGCGAGCATCAGCTGGCCGACGAACCGCTGCCGCAGCGGGTGCGCGGCGACCAGCGTGGTCAGCTCGGCGAGGACGTCACGGCCCCGGCCGAGCCGCAGCTGGGCGTCGATACGGTCTTCGAGCGCGCTCCAGCGGGCTTCGTGCAACCCGGCCAGGAGCCGCTCGGCGACGTCGGCGTCGGCGGCGCCGGCCAGGGCGTCGCCGCGCCACAGCGCGAGGGCCTCGTCGAACAGCGCGACGGCGGTCTCGTCCCCGGCCGCGCGGGCGCGGCGGACGAGGGCGGTGAAGCGGTGGGCGTCGACCGTGTCCGGGTCGGCGCGCAGGACGTAGCCGTGCCCTTCGCTGACCAGTTCGGGGCCGCCCGCGGTGCGGAAGACGGCGCGGATGCGCGAGATCAGCGCCTGCACGGTGTTGCGCGCGCTGGCCGGGGGAGCGGCCGGCCACAGCAGGTCCACGAGCCGGTCGAGCGAGACCGGGCGGCCGGTTTCGAGGAGCAGGACGGCGAGGACCAGGCGCTGCTTGCGGGAGCCGAGGTCGACCGGGGCGCCGTCCGCCGTCGCCTCGACGGCGCCGAGGACGCGGAACTCCACCCCCGGTACCTCCCGTTCGCGTTCACCCGGTCGTGGCGTGCAAGCGTACTGCAAGCGTTGTGCAGTCCCGGTCGGCGATCCTGGCCGGGCCGCGGGACATCACCCCGACGATGTCCACGGCCGGCTCGGCCGCCGGTGTGACCGGTGGTTCGGCTGTCGCTTTCACCAGCGGCACGAGCTGGGGGTAGGGCCACCCCGGCGATCCCTCCGCGATCGCCGGTGTGGCCCTTTGCCGTTTCCTGCCCGGAGCAGCTGCGCTGCCGTCCTGTGCGGTAGCCCCGGCCGCGTTCTCCGGTGGCGGCGCAGGCGGCCTCGACGCAGAATGCGCGCATGCAGCCCACGGTCGTCCGGGTGGCGCGCCTGTCCGACCCGCCGGGGCCCGCCGACGGTGTCCGCGTGCTCGTGGAACGGCTCTGGCCCCGCGGCACCGCCCGCACGGCGATCGTCCTGGACGGCTGGTACCGCGGACTGGCCCCGTCCGACGAGCTGCGCACCTGGTACGGCCACGACCCGGACCGCTTCGCGGAGTTCGCCGAGCGGTACCGCGCGGAGCTGCGGGAGCCGGACCGGGCGGCGGCGCTGACGCGGTTGCGGGAGCTGGCGGGTGAGGGGCCGGTGACGTTGCTGACGGCGAGCGGGTCGCCGTCGATCAGCCAGGCGGCGGTGCTGGCGGCGGTGCTGACGGGGGAGTGAGGTCAGACCGTGGCACTCGTGGTGGCCGGCGCGGGATGGTCCGGCGGTGCCGACCGGGAACTGATGTCACAGCCGGGGCGTGGTTTCCGGGCCCGCGGCAGTCGTGGTCACCGTCGCCGTGGCGGAGCCGAGCATGTCGTGCCGGGCGGTCAGGGTCAAAGCTCCGGCCGGGCCCGGGAACGGCCGCAGCCACACCGCGGCCGCGCCGCCGGTCGCGCCGAAGTCCAGTGTCTCGTCGCCGACCAGCTCGCCGGGGCCGGTCAGCGTCAGCGTCACCCGGCCGGTCGTGCCCGCCCGCAGCGTCCCGAAGCGGTCCGTCGCCGCGATGACCACGCGGGTCGCGTCGGTGCCGTCGGCGCGCAGTTCCCGGTCGTCGGGGACGCAGCTGAGCACGTCGTGGCTCCGGTCGCCGCTGAACCGGCGGCTGAGGACCAGCCGCTCGCCCACGTAGCCGTCGATGCGCAGCTGCGGCTGCCGTCCGCGCGGGACCGTCAGGTCGGCGGCGAACGGCGGGTACCGCAGGTGCGGGAAGTCCGCGCGGCGGCTGGAGGCCTCACCCACGGGCCGGTCGTCGAGGAACAGCAGCAGGCGGTCGCAGTTCGACCAGATCGTCGCGCCCCGGCCCGGCCCGGCGGGCTGGGCGGTGAAGTCCCAGGCGAAGCCGGGTTCGGCGACCGCCCGGACCCGTGGGTCGCCCTGCGAGGCGTAGAAGGCCGCCGCGGGCTTGGGGATCCGGAAGATGTCCGACACTCCGGGGAACTTCGACCCGCCGACCGACCGCTGCCAGCCCGACGGGTAGTCGAACGCGCACCAGGCCAGCAGCCCGCAGTAGCGGTCGTCGGCGGCGGCCAGGTCGTGGGCCTTCGCGTGCAGTTCGGCCTGCAGGTGCTGGGTGGCCGGGGCCTCGGTGCGGCGGTAGGTGCGGGCCCCGGCGAGCGTGCCGATGGACTCCGTCACCAGGTACGGCACCCCGGCCCGCGGCGGGCGCAGCTGAAAGGGTGCGCCGCGGCGGGCGGTGTAGTCGTTGTAGGCCAGGACCTGCTCGTCGGTGCCCGGCGGCAGGGCGAGCCGCGCGCCGGTCGTGGTGGCCAGCGCCCCGCTCGTCGGCCGTGACGGGTCCAGCTGCCGCGCCAGCCTCCCGGTGCGCAAGTACAGCTCGGTCGACCCGGCGGCCTCGTTGACCCGCGTGCCCCACACGACGATGCTCGGGTGGTTGCGGTCGCGGACGACCATCCCGGCGACGTCCCTCAGGTTCTGGCGCTGCCAGGCGTCGTCCCCGACCCGGCCCCAGCCCGGGATCTCCTCCCACACCAGCAGGCCCAGCTCGTCGCAGGCGTCGAGGAACGCGCTCGACTGCGGGTAGTGCGAGCAGCGGACCATCGTGCAGTTCAGCTCGCGGCGCAGGATCTCGGCGTCGCGCCGCTGGACGCGGTCGGGCAGCGCGCCGCCCGCGAACGGGTACCACTGGTGGCGGTTGAGGCCGAACAGCTTGAGCCGCCTGCCGTTGAGGAAGAAGCCGCCCGGGGTGAACCGCGCCTCACGGAACCCGGTCCGCACCACCCGCTGGTCGAGCGCCCGCGGCCCGGACCGGACGGTGACCACGACGTCGCAGAGCGCCGGATCCTCGACGTCCCACAGGCGGACCGCGCCGAGCCCGCCGACGTCGAATTCGACGGTTCTCGTCCCGACCGGCATCGGCGCGACGTCGGTGGCGCCCCGCGCCAGCTCCCGGCCGGCCTGGCGCACCGACGCCGTCACCTGCAGCGGCTCGCCGAGCGCGACGGTCGTGTCCAGCTCGCACGTCAGGTGCAGTGACCGGGCGGGGGAGAGGACGTCGCCGGGGCGGGCGAAGACGTCGGCCAGCCGGGTGCGGGGCACGGTCCCGATCGTCGCCGGGCGGTAGATCCCGGCCGGCTGGTAGAAGTCGATCACCGACGGGCCCGCGGTGCGCGGCAGGTTGGGCGGGACATCCAGCGCCCACCGCCCGTCGACGACCACGGCGAGGACGTTGTCGCCGACCACGACCTCCGGCAGTTCGACCTCGAAGGGGAGGTAGCCGCCTTCGTGCGTGACGACGACGCGGCCGTTGAGGTAGACGGCCGCGTTCGTCATGACGCCGTCGAAGCGGGCTCGGACCCGCTCCTCCGTCATCGCCGGGGTCACCGTGAAGTGCTTGCGGTAGAGCCACTGCTCCTGCCACGACGACGGCTGCCAGCCGGTCCACGACAGCGGCGTCACGCAGTGGGGCAGCCGGACCGGGTCGAGGTCGGTCTCGTCGAAGTCGGCGTCCGTGCTGCCTTCGGCGTACCGGCCGAACAGCCAGAAATCGGACAGCCGCACGGTTTCCGGGCCGGCCGCGGCGAGCCCGGCCGAGCCCGTGACGGCGGCGCCCAGCAGCGCGGCCCCGCCCGCGGCGAGGAACCGCCGCCGCGAAAGCCGCCACTCGCCGGTCATGACGACCTCCGTGTTGTCCCGCCCAGATCATGCGTCTCCCCCTGTGAATCACCTGTGGGGCGCTGCGGGTTACACGGCTTCTAGTGTTGGCGTCGTAGGTTCGTTGACAGCGCGGCTGCGTGGGTGAGCGTCCTGAATGACTCATTCAGGTCTTCGGAGGTCCTGAATGAGTCATTCAAGACCTGTGGCCGGGGCTGGCGAGCCTCGCTGGGGCTGAGCGAGCGCCCTGACTCCAGCGGTCCGAGCGTCGAACAACTTGCGACGCGCGACACTAGCGCAGGGTCGAGGCGCGGACCACCAGCTCGGGGGTGAACACGACCTGGCGGTGTTCGTGCTCGGTCTCGGTGGTCTCGGCCAGCAGCAGCTCCGCGGCCGTGCGGCCCAGGCGGCGGCGCGGCTGGCGGACCGACGTCAGCGGGACCGCGGCGGCCGCGGCGAACTCGATGTCGTCGTAGCCCACGATCGCCAGGTCCTCCGGGACGCGCATGCGCAGGTTCGCGCAGCTCTGCAGCAGGCCGAGCGCGACCAGGTCGTTGGCGCAGAAGGCGGCCGTCGGGCGGACCGCGGCGGGCAGGCCGGCCAGCCGCTCGCCGGCGCCGCGGCCGTCGGCCACGGTCAGCGCCGACGTCGTCAGGTCGACGAGGTGGTCCGGGCCGAGCCCGGCCGCCTCGAGCGCCCGCAGCGCGCCGAGCCGCCGGTCGCGGACCTGGCCCACCTTGGTGTGGTTGCCGATGAAGGCGATCCGCTCGTGGCCCTGTTCCACCAGGTGCCTCGCGGCGATCTCCCCGCCGTAGACGTCGTCGACCGCGACCGAGCAGTGCGTGGTGCCCCCGGGCGTGCGGTCGACGACGACCACCGGGGTGCCGCGGCGGGCGATCTCCCGCAGCAGCGGGGCGTCCGGGTCGACCGGTGTGATGAGGATGCCCTGGACCCGCTGCTGCTCGAGACGTCCGAGGTAGGCCGCCTCCCGCGACGGCTGGTGCGCGCTGTTGCAGAGGAACAGGGACAGGTCGCCGGCGTCGGTGGCGTCTTCCATGCCGGCGGCGACGTCGGTGAAGAACGGGTTGCTGCCGTCGAGCATCACGTAGGCCAGCACCCGGCTGCGCCCGGCCCGCAGCTGCCGCGCGGATTCGTTGCGCACGAAGCGGAGTTCGGCCATCGCGGCCTCGACCTTCGCGCGCGTCGCCGGGCTGACCCGGTCGGGCTGGTTGAGGACGTTGGACACCGTGCCGAGGGAGACGCCGGCGGCTGCCGCGACTTCCTTCATGCCGGCGGCCCGCGGCTCGGCACCGGGCTCCCTGACCACCATCGATACCCCTCTTCGATGAGCACTGTTGAAACGTAACACCACCGCGAACGACCTGGTGGAGATGCCGTTTGGCCACGGCTTCGCCGATGCATTGACTTCTTCTTCCGTCGCATAGTAGCTTCACCGCACCAGATTTGTGAAACCTTTCAATCCGGAGGTCGCGATGACGCGGCAGGACCCGGGCCCAGCCCCTCTGCTGGAGGTGCGCGGCGTGTCGAAGTCGTTCGGCGCGGTCGCGGCGGTCGCTGGGGTGAGCTTCGGCCTGCACGCCGGGGAGGCCCACGCGCTGGTCGGCGAGAACGGTGCCGGCAAGTCCACGATCGTCAAGATGCTCGCTGGGGTGCACAAGCCCGACGACGGCACGCTGCTCCTCGACGGCGAGCCGGTCGAGTTCGGCTCCCCGGCCGACGCGAAGGCCGCCGGCATCGCGGTGATCTACCAGGAACCCACGCTGTTCCCCGACCTGAGCGTCGCGGAGAACATCGTGATGGGCCGCCACCCGCGCAAGACCCTCGGCCGGATCGACCGGGCGGCGATCCGCGCCGAGGCCGACCGCCTCTTCGGCCGTCTCGGCGTCCGGATCGACCCGGCCCGCCCGGCGCGCGGGCTGTCCATCGCCGACCAGCAGATCGTCGAGATCGCGAAGGCGCTCAGCGCCGACGCCCGCGTACTGGTGATGGACGAGCCCACCGCTGCGCTGACCCAGATCGAGGTCGAACGGCTCTTCGCCGTCGCCAGGGCCCTGCGCCAGGAAGGCGCGGCGATCATGTTCATCTCGCACCGGTTCGAGGAGATCACCGCGCTCTGCCAGCGCGTGACCATCATGCGCGACGGCAGGCACGTCTCGACCGACGCCCTAGAAGACGTCACCGTCGACGAGATGGTGAAGCGCATGGTCGGCCGCGACCTGGACGCGTTGTTCCCCAAGCAGGACGTCGCACCCGGCGCGACCGTGCTGGAGGTCGAGGGCCTCGCCCGGGAAGGCGTCTTCCGTGACATCTCCTTCTCGGTGCGCGCGGGCGAGATCGTCGCGTTCGCCGGGCTGGTCGGCTCGGGCCGTTCCGAAGTCGTCCAGGCCGTGTTCGGCGTCGACGAACGCGACGCGGGAGTCGTGAAGGTGAGCGGGAAGAAGCTCAAGCCGCACTCGTCACGGGCCGCGATGGCCGCCGGCGTGGCCCTCGTGCCCGAGGACCGGCGCCAGCAGGGCCTGATCATGGACCTCTCGATCGAACGCAACGTGACCCTGCCGCGGTCCCGCGCGCTCTCGAAACTCGGCTTTCTGACCGGCGCGAGCGAGCGGCAGGAGGCCCGGCACTGGACCGAGCGCCTGCGCACCAAGTACCGCCGCCTCGGCGACCCCGTCGGCACGCTTTCGGGCGGCAACCAGCAGAAGGTCGTGCTGGCCAAGTGGCTGGCGATGGCGCCGAAGGTGCTGATCGTGGACGAGCCGACGCGCGGGATCGACGTCGGCACGAAGGCCGAGGTGCACCGGCTGATGTCGTCGCTGGCCGCCGAAGGCGTCGCGATCGTGATGGTTTCGTCGGAACTGCCTGAAGTACTCGGCATGGCCGACCGCGTCCTCGTGATGCGGGAGGGCCGGATCGTCGCCGAGCTCCCGCGCGCCGAGGCGACCGAGGACACCGTCATGTTCGCCGCGATGGGCCAGGGAGCCGCCGCATGACCGCGACGAAGGAGGCGCCGGTGGCAAGCCAGACGACTGTCCACTCCGGACGCTCGTGGACCGCGAACGTGTTCAAGGCCCGCGAATCCGGCATCCTGCTCGCCCTGATCGTCCTCGTCGCGTTCACCGCGACGCAGAACTCCCGGTTCCTGTCCGGGCAGAGCATCCGCGACATCCTGCTCGGCACGGCCATCCTGGCGGTGCTCGCCGTCGGGCAGGCGATCGTGATGATCACCCGCAACATCGACCTCTCGGTCGGCTCGGTGCTCGGCCTGTCGGCGTTCGCCGTCGGCACGCTGATGAAGGACAGCCCGGGCCTGCCGGTGATCGTCGCGATCCTCGTCGGGCTTGGTGTCGGCGCGGTCTGCGGGCTGGTCAACGGCGCCCTGGTGCGCTTCGGACAGGTGCCCGCGCTGGTCGTCACCCTCGGCACGCTGTACGCCTACCGCGGTGTGAGCTACTTCTGGGCCGGCGGCCAGCAGATCAACGCCGACAAGCTGCCCGCGTCGTTCCTCGAGTTCGGCACCGCGTCGCTGCTCGGCGTCCCGTGGCTGGTGCTCATCGCGCTGCTGGTGCTGGTGCTCGCCGGGATCGTGCTGCGGAGCTACCCGGCCGGGCGCGAGCTGTACGCGATGGGGTCGAGCCCGCAGGCCGCGCAGCTGGCCGGCATCCGGGTCGGCCGCAACACCAGTGCCGCGTTCCTGGTCAGCGGCGCGCTCGCCGGGCTGGCCGGGGTGCTGTTCGCCGCCCGGTTCGGCACCGTGGACGCGGCGGCCGGCACCGGCTACGAGCTCAACGTCGTCGCCGCGGCCGTCGTCGGCGGGGTGGCGGTGTTCGGCGGCAGCGGCTCGGTCTGGGGCGCCGGCCTCGGCGCGCTGCTGCTGACGGTCATCGGCAGCGCCCTGGCCGTGCTCGACATCAACCAGTTCTGGCAGCAGGCGATCGTCGGCGCGCTGATCCTGCTGGCGATCGGCGCCGACCGGCTGGTCGCCGTCCGGGTCGCCAAGGCACTCAAGAAGAGGGATTCCCATGTCTGACCAGGGAAACCGGCTCGGCAGGCTGCTCAGCTGGGACGCCGCCGTCGTGCTCGTGACGGTCGTCGTGCTCATCGTCGCCTCCGGGGCCGTCGAGAACTTCGGCACCAGCCGCAACTTCACCTTCCTGCTGCTCGACCTGCTGCCGATCGCGCTGGTCGCGCTGCCGATGACGTTCGTCATCGTCACCGGCGAGATCGACCTGTCGGTGGCGAGCACGCTCGGCCTGACGTCGGCGGTGATGGGCTCGCTGTGGGACGCGGGCCTGACGATCGAGATGATCATCCCGCTCTGCATCGTGCTCGGCGGGGTCCTCGGCGCGCTGAACGGCTTCTTCGTCACCGTGCTGAAGCTGCCGTCGCTCGCCGTCACGATCGGCACCCTGGCCCTCTACCGCGGGCTCGCGTTCGTCGTGCTGGGCGATGGCGCGGTCGCCGACTTCCCGCGGGCCTACACGAGCTGGGTCACCGGCACGATGGGCGACGGCCCGATCCCGAACGTCCTCATCCCGTTGATCGTCGTGGCCCTGATCTTCGGCATCGTGCTCCACGCGACACCGATCGGCCGTGGCGTGTTCGCCGCGGGTGCGGGAGAGCAGGCGGCCCGGTTCGCCGGCATCCGCACCGGACGGCTCAAGTTCTGGCTGTACGTCGTGAGCGGCGCGGTCGCGGGTCTCGCGGGGGTGCTGTGGACGCTGCGGTACTCCAGCGCCCGCGCGGACAACGGGTTCGGCATCGAACTGGCTGTCGTGGCCGCCGTGCTGCTCGGCGGCGTGTCCATCTTCGGCGGCAAGGGCACGCTCCCCGGCGTGCTCGCCGGGGTGGTCCTGCTGGCCTCGCTGCAGAACGCGCTGCGCCTGCAGGACGTGTCGAACGAGGCGCTCAACATCGTGACCGGCGTGCTTCTCATCGTGTCGGTCCTGCTCCCCAACATCGTGACTTCGGCCCGCACGGCAGTGCGTCGCCGTCGGCAAGCCGTACTGCGCCATTAGTTACCAATCCGACGGCAGTTACGGCGGAAACCGTTGCGTCGTGCGGATTGGCTGCGGACCGTGTCCGCCTACTTTCGGTCAGATTGGTAACTCCGGAAAGGTGACGAAGATGTCCCGACGGTTCCTCATCGGCGCAGTGTCGGCCGGGCTGGTGCTGGTCCTGGCCGCGTGCAGCGGTACGACCAAGAACGACAGCGCCGGCTCCGGCGCCCAGCAGTCCACCGGCGCGGCGAACCCGAACGCCGCGGCGAAGGAGGGCGTCAAGATGGCGTTCCTGCCCAAGCAGCTCAACAACCCCTACAGCGACATCGAGGTCAGCGGCGGCAAGGCGGCCCTCGGCGAGCTGAAGGGCGAGTACAAGCTCGTCGGGCCGAACGACGCGAGCGCGTCGTCGCAGGTCAGCTACATCAACACGCTGATCCAGCAGCAGCAGGACGTCATCGGCATCGCCGCGAACGACCCGAACGCCGTGTGCCCGTCGCTCAACCAGGCCCGCAGCGCCGGCATCAAGGTCGTCGCGTTCGACTCCGACGCCGCGAAGGACTGCCGCGACGTTTTCATCAACCAGGCCACCACCCAGGGCATCGGCGAGGCGCTGGCCAAGCAGGCGAAGGACCTCTCGGGAGGCTCGGGCGAGGTCGCGGTGCTGTCGGCGACGCCGAACGCCACCAACCAGAACGCCTGGATCGACGTCTTCAAGAAGGAACTGGCCAAGCCGGAGTACGCGAGCCTCAAGCTGGACAAGGTCGCCTACGGCAACGACGACGACCAGAAGTCGTTCCAGGAGGCCCAGGGCCTCCTGCAGTCGTTCCCGAACCTCAAGGTGATCGTCGCGCCGACCACGGTCGGCATCGCGGCCGCCGCGCGGTACGTCAGCTCGTCGAGCTACAAGGGCAAGGTCGCGGTGACCGGTCTCGGCACGCCGAACCAGATGCGCGCCTTCGTCAAGGACGGCACCGTGAAGCAGTTCGCGCTGTGGAACCCGGCCGACATCGGCTACCTCGCCGCTTACGCCGGTGTCGCGCTGAAGTCCGGCCAGATCACCGGCAAGGAAGGCGAGAAGTTCAAGGCGGGCAAGCTCGGTGACTACACGATCGGCGCGAGCGGCGAGATCGTGCTCGGCCCGCCGACGACGTTCGACACGAACAACATCGACAAGTTCAACTTCTGAGATTCCCGGCCGGGTCGCGACGGGCGGCCCGGCCGGGTTCCACCAAGGACGGACCGTGCCCCGATACTGCTTCTGCCTGCAGGTCAGACCCGACCGGAAGGCCGAGTACGCCGAGCGCCACCGCGCCGTCTGGCCGGAGATGCGCCACGCCCTGCACGACACCGGCTGGCGCAACTACTCGCTCTTCCTGCGCGAAGACGGGCTCCTGATCGGTTACACCGAGGCGGACGACCTCGCCGCCGCGCGGGCCGCGATGGCGAAGACCGAAGTCAACGCCCGCTGGCAGGCGGAGATGGCGGAGTTCTTCACCGGCCTCGACGGCGGCCCGCCCGATGAGGGTTTCCAGCTCCTCGAAGAGGTCTTCCACCTCGAACCCTCCACCGTCGCGGAAGGACAGTGATCGCCGTGGATGTGTCAAAGGCCTTGCGGGCGCAGCGCATCGAGACGCCGTCGTGGGCGTACGCGAACTCGGGCACCCGGTTCAAGGTGTTCCCGCAACCGGGCGTGCCGCGCACGCCCGAGGAGAAGATCGCCGACGCCGCGGTGGTGCACAAGCTCACCGGGGTCGCGCCGAGCGTGGCGCTGCACATCCCCTGGGACAAGGTCGACGACTACGGCGCCCTGACCGCGTACGCGCGGGACCTGGGTGTCGAGATCGGGGCGATCAACACCAACGTGTTCCAGGACGAGGACTACAAGCTCGGTTCGGTGACGAACCCGGACGCCGGGATCCGCCGCAAGGCGACCGACCACCTCCTCGAAGCCATCGACATCATGGACGCGACCGGCTCGCGTGACCTGAAGCTGTGGTTCTCCGACGGGATCAACTACCCGGGCCAGGACGACATCCGGGACCGGCAGGACCGGCTGGCGGCGGCCCTTCGCGAAGCGTATGACCGGCTGGGGCCGGACCAGCGGATGCTGCTGGAGTACAAGCTCTTCGAGCCGGCCTTCTACGCCACCGACGTCCCGGACTGGGGGACGTCCTACGCCCACTGCATCGAGCTGGGGGAGCGGGCGACGGTGTGCATCGACACCGGTCACCACGCCCCGGGGACGAACATCGAGTTCATCGTGGCGTTCCTGCTGCGGGCGGGGAAGCTGGGCGCGTTCGACTTCAACTCCCGCTTCTACGCCGACGACGATCTGATGGTCGGGGCGGCGGATCCGTTCCAGCTGTTCCGGATCATGTACGAGATCGTCCGCGGTGACGCGTTGGATCCGTCGTACGGGATCGCGTTCATGCTCGATCAGTGCCACAACATCGAGGCGAAGATCCCGGCGATCATCCGGTCGGTGATGAACGTCCAGGAAGCGACCGCGAAGGCACTGCTCGTCGATCGCGACGCGTTGCGCGCGGTCCAGCAGTCGGGTGACGTGCTCGCCGCGAACGCCGTGCTGATGGATGCCTACAACACCGACGTCCGGCCGCTGCTGGCCGAGCTGCGCACGGAAGCCGGGCTCGACCCGGACCCGATCGCGACGTATCACCGCAGTGGGTATCAGGAAAAGATCGTGGCCGAGCGCGCCGGCGGCACGCAGGCCGGATGGGGAGCATGAGGATGACCGTGCCGGAGCAGCTCATCGCGCGCAGCAACGCGCTCGGGGCCGACCCGCGCAACACCAACTACGCCGGCGGCAACACCTCCGCCAAGGGCGACGTCACCGACCCGGTGACGGGCGCGCCGACGGAGGTGCTGTGGGTCAAGGGCTCCGGCGGCGACCTCGGGACGCTCAAGGAGTCCGGGCTGGCGGTGCTGCGGCTGGACCGGTTGCGCGCCCTGGTCGACGTCTATCCGGGTGTCGAGCGCGAAGACGAAATGGTCGCGGCGTTCGACTACTGCCTGCACGGGCGCGGCGGCGCGGCGCCGTCGATCGACACGGCGATGCACGGTCTCGTGGAGGCCCCGCACGTCGACCACCTGCACCCCGACTCGGGCATCGCGCTGGCGACGGCGGCCGACGGCCCGGCACTGACCAAGGAGTGCTTCGGCGACCGGGTCGCGTGGGTGGACTGGCGGCGGCCCGGGTTCCAGCTCGGCCTGGACATCGCCGCGGTGAAGGCGGCGAACCCGCAGGCGATCGGCGTGATCCTCGGCGGGCACGGCATCACCGCCTGGGGTGCCACCTCGGAGGAGTGCGAGCGGAATTCCCTGGAGATCATCCGCACGGCGGAGAAGTTCCTTGCCGATCGCGGCAAGGCTGAGCCTTTTGGCCCGGCGGTCCCCGGCTTCGAAGTCCTCCCGACGGAGGAACGGCACGCCCGTGCGGCGGCCTTGGCGCCGGTGGTCCGCGGGCTGGCTTCGACCGACCAGCGGGTGGTGGGGCATTACACCGACAGCGAGGTCGTGCTCGAATTCCTCTCCCGGGAGAAGCTCGCGCCCTTGGCGGCGCTCGGCACGTCTTGCCCGGATCACTTCCTGCGCACCAAGGTCCGCCCCCTGGTCGTGGACCTCCCGGCCTCCGCGCCCCTGGAAGATGTCGTCGCGCGGCTGAAGGAACTGCACGGGGAGTACCGCGACGCGTACCGCGCCTACTACGAGCGCTACGCAACGCCCGACTCTCCGGCCATGCGGGGCGCCGACCCGGCGATCGTGCTGGTGCCCGGGGTCGGGATGTTCTCCTTCGGCAAGGACAAGCAGACCGCGCGGGTGGCGGGCGAGTTCTACGTCAACGCGATCAACGTGATGCGCGGCGCCGAGGCCGTCTCGACGTATGCGCCGATCCCGGAGAGCGAGAAGTTCCGGATCGAGTACTGGGCGCTGGAAGAGGCCAAGCTGAAGCGGATGCCGAAGCCCAAGCCCCTAGCGGGGCGGATCGCCCTGGTCACCGGGGCAGGCTCAGGGATCGGCAAGGCCATCGCCCAGCGGCTCGCGGCCGAGGGGGCGTGCGTGACGATCGCCGACCTCAACGGGGACGCGGCTTCGGAGGTCGCGGCGGAGATCGGCGGCACGGCCGTCACCGCCGACGTCACCGACGCGGCGGCGGTGCAGGCCGCGATCGACGCCACCGTGCTCGCCTTCGGCGGCATCGACCTGGTGGTCAACAACGCCGGGCTGTCCATCTCGAAGCCGCTGCTGGAGACCACCGAACGCGACTGGGACCTGCAGCACGACGTCATGGCGAAGGGTTCGTTCCTGGTCGCGCGCGCGGCCGCCAAGGCGATGATCGACCAGGGCATCGGTGGCGACATCGTCTACATCTCGTCGAAGAACTCGGTCTTCGCGGGCCCGAACAACGTCGCCTACGGCGCGGCGAAGGCCGACCAAGCGCACCAGGTGAGGTTGCTGGCGGCCGAACTGGGCGGGCACGGGATCCGGGTCAACGGCGTCAACCCCGACGGCGTCGTCCAGGGCTCCGGCATCTTCGCCGGCGGCTGGGGCGCCCAGCGCGCAGCGGTCTACGGCGTGGAGGAGGCGAAGCTCGGCGAGTTCTACGCCCAGCGCACCATCCTCAAGCGCGAAGTGCTGCCCGAGCACGTGGCCGCCGCGGTGTTCGCGCTGACCGGCGGCGAGCTCACCCACACCACCGGCCTGCACGTGCCGGTGGACGCCGGGGTGGCCGCCGCGTTCCTGCGTTAGGAGAACCCATGACGCTCGACCGCATCACCCCGCGCCGCACCCGCGTCGGCCTCGTTTCCGGCGGGCTCGGCGCGTACTGGCCGCAGTTCCCCTCGCTGCTGCCCCAGCTGGAGGCCTCGGCCCGGCGCGTCGCATCACGACTGTCCGAAATGGACTGCGAGGTCGTCGACGCCGGGTTCGTCTCGGACGCGGCCGAAGGCGCGGCCGCGGCCGAGAAGCTGCGGGTGGCCGGGTGCGACCTGATCATCGGCTTCCTGACGACTTACCTGACGTCCAGCATGCTGGCCCCGGTCGCGCAGCGCTCGGGTGCGCCGGTGCTGCTGCTCAACCTGCAGCCGACCGAGGCGATGGACCACGAGGCCTTCGACACCGGCGCCTGGCTGGCCTACTGCGGCGCGTGCCCGCTGCCGGAGATGGCCAACAGTTTCCGCCGCCTCGGCGTCGAGTTCCGCTCGGTGTCCGGGTACCTGGAGGACGAGCGCGCGTGGACGCGGATTTCTCGCTGGATCAAGGCCGCGGGTGTCCGCGCGGCGCTGCGGCACGGCCGCCACGGCCTGCTCGGCCACCTCTACCCGGGCATGATGGACGTCTCGACCGACCCGACGCTGGTCTCGGCCCAGCTCGGCGGGCACGTCGAGATCCTGGAGATCGACGACCTGCGGGTCCGCGTCGAAAAGGTTTCCGACGACGAGACCGCCGCGCGGGTCGCCCTGGCCCGCGAAGTGTTCACTGTGGACGAGTCCGTTGTGGACGAAGACTTCGCCTGGGGTGCCCGGGTTTCGGTGGCTCTGGATCGGCTCGTTTCGGATTTCGCTCTCGACTCGCTGGCGTACTACCACCGCGGTCTCGACGGCGAAACCCACGAACGCGTCGGCGCCGGGTTCATCCTCGGCGCGTCCCTGCTCACCGCGCGCGGCATCCCGGCAGTCGGCGAGTACGAGCTGCGGACGTCCCTGGCCATGCTGGTCATGGACCGGCTCGGCGCGGGCGGCTCGTTCACCGAGCTGCAGGCCCTGAACTTCCGCGACACCGTGGTCGAAATGGGCCACGACGGCCCGGCGCACCTCGGGATCAGCGCCCGCAAGCCGCTGCTGCGCGGCCTCGGCGTCTACCACGGCAAGCGCGGCTGGGGCGTGTCGGTCGAGTTCGACGTCAAGCACGGCCCGGTGACGCTGTGCGGGCTCGGGCAGCGCCGCGACGGGACGTTCACGCTCATCGCGTCCGAAGGCACGGTCGTGCCCGGACCGCTGCTGCGGATCGGCAACACGACGTCCCGGGTCGACTTCGGCTGCGACCCGGGGGAGTGGACCGACGCCTGGTCGGCCAGCGGCATCGCGCACCACTGGGCGCTGGGCACCGGGCACCGCGTCGCCGAGCTGACGGCCGTGGCGGACCTGCTCGGCCTGGAGCTGACCGTGGTGAACCCGTGAAGCGGGTGGCGGCCGTCGACCTCGGCGCGTCCAGCGGCCGGGTGATGGCCGGGACGGTGGGCCCGGCCACGCTGAGTGTCGAGGAGGTCCGGCGGTTCCCGAACGGCGGCGTCCGCGCGGGACCGTCGCTGTACTGGGACGTCCTGGGGCTGTACCGCGAAACCCTCGCCGGGATCGGGGAAGCCGGTCCGCTGGACGGCGTCGGCATCGACTCGTGGGCTGTCGACTACGGGCTCTTGGACGAGCGTGGCGCGCTGCTCGGCAACCCCGTCCACTACCGCGACTCGCGCACCGACGGCGTGCCCGCGAAGGTGGCGGCCACGGTGTCCGCGCGCGAGCTGTACGACGTCACGGGGTTGCAGCAGCTGCCGTTCAACACGCTGTACCAGCTGGTGTCCGAAGGCGACCGGCTCGACGCGGCGGCGACGATGCTGCTCATCCCGGACCTGCTGAACTACTGGCTCACGGGGTCGATCGGGGCCGAGCGCACGAACGCGTCGACCACGCAGCTGTACGACGTCCGCGAACAGACCTGGGCCACTTCGCTCGCTTCGCGCGTCGGTATCCCGCCCCGGCTGCTGCCGCCGCTGCGCGACCCCGGCACGGTGCTGGGTCAGGCGCGAGAGCTGTCCGGGCTGCCGGTGGTGGCGGTCGGCTCGCACGACACGGCGTCCGCGGTGGTCGCGGTGCCGGCCTCGCCGGGGACGAACTTCGCCTACATCTCCTCGGGCACCTGGTCTCTGGCCGGGCTGGAACTGCCCGCGCCGGAACTGGGCGACGCCGCGCTGGCCGCGAACTTCACCAACGAAGGCGGCGTCGACGGCACCATCCGGTTCCTGCGGAACGTGATGGGGCTGTGGGTGCTGTCGGAGACACTGCGCGCGTGGTCATGCCCGGAAGACCTGCCCGCGCTGCTGGCCGCCGCCGCTTCCTCGCCCGCGTTGGCCGCGGTGGTGGACATCGACGCGCCGGAGTTCCTGCCGCCCGGGGACATGCCCGCGCGGATCGCCGGGGCCTGCCGGGCGACAGGCCAGCGTCCGCCCTCCGGCCGGGCGGCGGTCGTCCGGTGCGTCGTGGACAGCCTGGCCCTGGCCCACCGCCGCACGATCCGCGAGGCGGCGGCCGTCACGGGCCGGCGGGTCGACGTGGTCCACATCGTCGGCGGCGGCGCCCGCAACGAACTGCTGTGCCAGTCGACGGCGGACGCGTGCGGGGTGCCGGTCCTGGCGGGTCCCGTCGAGGCGGCGGCGCTGGGGAACGTGCTGATCCAGGCCCGCGCGCTGGGAGAGGACCTGCCGGACCTGGCGGCAATGCGCGCTCTGGTGCGCGAGACCCAGGAGGTGCGCCACTACGAGCCGTCCGGCACCACCGGCTGGGACGCGGCCGAATCCCGCCTCACCTCCTGACCACTCCTGCTTAAAGCCGTGAATGGCACATTGAGGGACTCTACGTCCCTCAATGTGCCATTCACGGACTTGGGCGGGGTCAGAGCCAGCCGCGTTCGTCGGCGATCCGGACGGCCTCGACGCGGTTACGCCCGCCGGTTTTGGTGATCGCCGCGGAGACGTAGTTGCGGACCGTTCCTTCGGACAGGTAGAGCCGGGACGCGATTTCGGCGACCGTCGCCCCGGTCCGGGCCGTGATGAGCACGTCTCGTTCCCGGGCGGTCAACGGTGACTCGCCCGCCGCCAGGGTGGCGACCGCCAAGGCCGGGTCGACCACCCGCTCGCCGGCCCGCACCCGGCGGATCGCGTCGGCGAGCACGTCCGCGGGCGCGTCCTTCACCACGAACCCGGCGGCACCGGCCTCCATGGCGCGGCGGAGGTAGCCGGCGCGGCCGAACGTCGTGAGCATGATGACCCGGCAGTCCGGCACCTGCGCGGCGAGCACCGCGGCGGCCGCGAGCCCGTCGAGGCCCGGCATCTCGATGTCCAGCAGCGCGACGTCGGGCCGGTGTTCGCGGGCGGCGTCGACGACCTCGTCGCCGCGGCCGACCGAGGCGACCACCGCGAAGTCGTCCTCGAGGGCGAGCAGCGCGCACAGCGCCTCCCGGACCAGGGCCTGGTCGTCGGCGAGCAGCAGCCGGATGGTCATGCCGTCACCCGCAACCGCCAGCCGCGTGGCCGCACCGGCCCGGCCTCGAGGTTTCCCCCGGCGGCGGCGACGCGCTCGCGTAGCCCCGCGAGCCCGGAACCCTCGCCCGGTGACCCGCCGGCGCCGTCGTCCACGACCTCCACAGTGGACGCCGAGAGCGTCACCGTGCACCGGGTCGCGCGCGCGTGCCTGGCCACGTTCGTCAACCCCTCCCGGACCACCCAGCCGAACAGCTCCTGCCGCGCGGGGCCGACGACGTCGGTGGCCGTCGGCAGGTCGGCGGCCACCCCGCACGCGCGCAGCAGTTCGCGGCCACGGGCCAGCTCGCCGGCGAGGGTGACGTCCCGGTAGCCCGACACCGCCGCGCGCACGTCCGCCAGCGCCTGACGCGCGAGCGTCTCGACGGCGGACATCTCCTCGCCCGCGCGAGTGCTGTCGGCCGTCACGAGCCGCCGCGCGAGAGTGCTCTTGACCGTGATCGCGGTGAGCGAGTGGCCGAGCAGGTCGTGCAGGTCGCGGGCGATCCGGTTGCGCTCGGCCTCGGACGCCAGCCGCGCGACCTCGGCGCGGGCCTCCACGAGCGCGGCGTTCGCCCGGATCGCCTCGGCGAAGACGGTCACGACGAGCACGGTGAACACGAGCGCGACCGCCTGCGTCCAGCCCGGCCCGGTCCGCCACGGCGGCACCGCCCACGGCACCACGACCGCGGCGAGCGCCGAGAGGGCGACGAGCGTGACGGCTGCGGAGCGCGGAAGACGCGGCGCGGCCAGCGAAACGACGACGGCGGTGAGGAAGAACGCGTCGGCGTGGGCGAAGGGGAGCGCGAGGACGAACAGCACGGCGCAGCCGCCCAGCAGCAGCCAGAACGGTCGTACGGCCCGGCGGGCCGCGGCGGCCGCCGCCAGGAGGTAGCAGACGGCGAAGGCGGCGACGACCGCGCAGCCCAGCACCACGTCGGCGCCCGAGGAGTGCTGGGGTATGGAGGCGGCCGTCACCGCCGGGTAGACGAGCATCCCGGCGTCGAGCAGCCTCAGCCGCCAGCCGCGTACCCAGCGCTGCACGTCGCTCGTCCCGTCCATCACCGGCACGCTACCGCGACCGCGCCCGCAGTCGCCTGCCGTTGACGAGCACGGCCACGCCGAGCAGCAACAGCCCGCAGGCGGCCTGCTCGATCCGCAGCCAGGGCGGGAACAAACCGGGCAGCACGACGATGACGACGATCGCCACGAGCATCACCGCCGAGACGATCCGCAGCCTCAGGAGGCCCTTCTTCGACCCGCGGGCGGCGCTGCGGGCGAAGGCGAACGTCAGCAGCGAACTGGCGAAGACGATGGTGGCGCGCACCCAGACCGCGTCGGTCACCATCGCGGGGTGGTTCCGGAACAGGACGATCACGACGAGCGTGAGGACGGAGAGCGCGGCGTACGCGCCGGTGAGCAACAGGACGGGCCGGAAGCCGGCGGCGGCGGTGCGAGGTGTGGTCGTCATGGAGAAAATGGTGGCTGACCTGGGAGATCGCCCGGCAGTGCCGTCCCGCAGGGGCCGCCCATGACATTTGTCATCGTCGTCCGCGACGCGCTGATCTGTCCGGACAGTTCCGCTCAGTGGTCTGGACATCTGCGCGTCCGCTGTGCTCAGATCGGAACGGCTTTTCCAACGTTGTAAAACTGCCGAGTCCCTTCACCGGAACGGAGTTCCGCCGTGCGGAGCAGAACAGCGAGAACCATCCGGCGGGCGTGTGCCCTCGCCGTCGCCGGGACAGCCGTCGCGGCCGTGACCGTCGCGACGCCCGCGGTGGCCGGGCCCGCGCGCCAGACCGTCACCGCCGGGAACGCCCGCTTCCAGGTGCTGTCCCCGACCCTGATCCGCACCGAGTACGCCGGCGACGGCCGGTTCACCGACGCCGCCACCTTCAACGCCGTCGGCCGCGGCGCCTTCACGCCGACGTCGTACACCAGCACGGTTTCCGGCGGCGTCCTCACGATCCGGACCAGCGCGGCGACGCTGACCTACCGGCTGGACTCGGGCCCGTTCGACGGCGGCAACCTCGAGCTCCGGACGACCGCCGGCGCGACCCCGGTGCTCGCGGCGCCCTGGCGGCACCTGACCTGCTCGGCGGGCGCACGTTGCGAGGCCGAGGACCTCATGGCCGACGGGCTCGGCGTCGCCACCGACCACTCGGGCTACACCGGCGAAGGCTTCCTCGCCGGGTTCGAAAGCACCGGGAACTCCGTGACGGCGGACGTCCTCGCGCCGGCCGCCGGAACGTACTCGCTGACCGCGCGCTACGCCAACGGCCAGGGTGGCGACGGCCAGCACGTCACGCGCACGCTGAGCGTTTCCGTCGACGGGGGAGCGGCGCAGAAGCTCACCCTGCCGGTGACGGCCGACTGGAACGCCTGGGCCCTCGCCTCGGTCCCGGTCACCTTGGGCGCCGGTCACCACAGCGTCCGCCTCGAACGGACCGCGGGCGACTCCGGCGACGTCAACCTCGACGGCCTGGCCGTCCTGACCTCCGGCGCGTCCTTCCCGCCGGCGTCGGCCCGCGCCTTCACCGGCTGCCCGGCCGGCGTGAGCTGCGAGGCGGAAGCCGGGCTGCGGTCGGGTTCCGCCGTCGTCGCGACCGACCACTCCGGGTATGCCGGGCGCGGGTTCGTCGCCGAGCTCAACCGCGGCTCGACGCTGACCCACCGCGCGGCGGACGTCCCGGCCGACGGCACGTACCTGCTGCACGTCCGCTACGCCAACGGCACGGGCGGCGACGGCCGTCACGAGACCAGGACCGCGCCGGTCTCCGCGAACGGCGTGACCCGGACGCTGACCCTCCCGGTCACCGACGGCTGGGACGCCTGGCGGAGCGCGTCGGTCCCGGTCGACCTGAAGGCCGGCACGAACGACGTCGTGCTCGGCTGTCCCGACGACACCAGCTGCCACGTCAACATCGACACCGTCGCGGTCACCCCGGCCGGCGGCACGGCACCGCCGCCGCACCTCACGCTCGGCGGCTACCGGCGCGGTCTCGACGGCGTCAACGGTGACAACGGCGCGCCGTCGACCACCGAAGGGCTCCTGCACCAGGACGGCTGGTACCTGCTCGACGACAGCCCGTCCGCGCTGTACGACACGCGGACCCGCGCGGTGACGCAGCGGCCGTCGCACGGCGGAAACCCTTACCAGGACGGCTATGTCTTCGCCTTCGGCCACGACTACAAGGCCGGGCTGCGCGACCTGGCGACGCTGACCGGGCCGCCGCAGCTGCTGCCGCGCTGGGCCTACGGCGTCTGGTACTCCGAGTACATCGACCGCACCGCGGCCGACTACCGCGACACCATCCTGCCCCGGTTCCGCAGTGAAGGCGTCCCGCTGGACGTCCTGGTGACCGACACCGACTTCAAGGCGCCGGACACGTGGAACGGCTGGCAGTTCGACACCGCGAAGTTCCCCGACCCGGCCGGGTTCTTCGCCTGGTCGAAGGCACAGGGACTGCACAACAACCTCAACATCCACCCCAGCATCATGGGTTCGGACCCGCAGTTCGCCCGCGCCCAGGCGACGGCGAAGGGCAAGCTGGTCAAGTCGAACTGCGGGACCGACTGCTACGTCTTCGACTGGGGCGACCCGGACCAGCTCAAGGCCTACCTGGACCTGCACGCCGGGATGATGAAGCAGGGCAACGACTTCTGGTGGCTCGACTGGTGCTGCGACGCCTCACGCTCGAGCCTGCCCGGCGTCACTCCGGACGCCTGGATCAACCAGCAGTACGCGGACCTCGCCGCGCCGGCGACCGGCCGCGGGTTCGTCATCTCGCGGGCGTACGGGTCGCTGCAGGCCGGCGGCTACGGCGGTCCCACGGGGCTGGCGACCGGGCCGTGGGCGGACAAGCGCAGCACGCTCCACTTCACCGGCGACACGTCCTCGACCTGGGGCACGCTGCGGATGGAGGTCGGCATCACGCCGGCGGAGTCGGCCGCCACGGGGATGTCGGCGATCAGCCACGACATCGGCGGCCACAACGACACGACGGGCCTGCGCGGCAGCGAGACCTACACCTCCGGCGGGCAGCAGCGCCAGACGTTCAAGCTGCCCGACGACCTGTACGCGCGGTGGGTGCAGCTCGGCACGTTCCAGCCGATCGACCGGCTGCACAGCAACCACAGCGACCGGCTGCCCTGGCAGTACGGCGGCGCGGCGAAGGCGTCGGCGACGAAGTTCCTGAACCTGCGCGAGAACCTGGTGCCCTACACCTACACACTGGCGCAGGAGGCCGCGACGACCGGCGTCCCGGTGGTGCGGCCGACGTACCTGGAGTACCCGGACGAGCCGGCCGCCTACGACGCGGCCGGCAGTGAGTACTTCTACGGGCCGGACATGCTCGTGGCGCCGGTGACGACCGCGGGGACGTCCGCGGCGACGACGGTCTGGTTCCCGCCGGGACAGTGGACGGACTACTTCACCGGCAAGACCTACGCGGGCGGGACGACCCAGCAGGTCACGACCGATCTCGGCACCATGCCGGTGTTCCTGCGCGCGGGCGGCGTCGCGGTGACCCGCACGGCGGACGTGGCGAACGACGTCCAGAACCCGCTGAAC
This sequence comes from Amycolatopsis balhimycina FH 1894, assembly GCF_000384295.1. Taxonomy (NCBI): domain Bacteria; kingdom Bacillati; phylum Actinomycetota; class Actinomycetes; order Pseudonocardiales; family Pseudonocardiaceae; genus Amycolatopsis; species Amycolatopsis balhimycina. Next base: position 10,721,585 of record NZ_KB913037.1, read on the forward strand.
CGGCTCACGGTGACGGTCGCGCCGGGCGCGTCCGGTTCCTTCACGCTGTACGAAGACGACGGGACCTCCTCGGCCCGCAGCTCGACCACCCGGGTCACGTACTCCGAGCGCCACGGGGCGCACACGGTGACGGTGGCGCCTTCGTGCGGCGGGTTCCGGGGCCAGGTCGCTTCGCGGGAGTGGACGGTGAAGTTCCTCGGCGTGACGTCGGCGCCTTCGCGGGTGCGAGTCGGCGAAGGCTGGGCGCCGTCGGAGAGCTGGAAGTGGGACGCCGCAACGCAGACGCTGACGGTGAAGTCCCCCGCCCACCCGGGCTGGGCACCGGTCACGGTCACGTACTGAGCCCACTGCCGTGAATGGCACATTGAGAGACTTCAAGTCTCTCAATGTGCCATTCACGGACTTTCGTGCGGCCGTCCGGCCAGCCCGGGCCGCGGTAGCCGTCGACACGCTGGAAACCGAGGCCCACCGGGCGGACCTGGGGTTCGCCGACCAGGCACACCTGACGCGCACAGTGCGCGAGTACGTCGGCGAGACTCCCGCGGTCCTACGCCGGCTGCCGGCTGGTTGAGCCGGGGCACAAAGGCGGCCGCTCCACCGGCGTTTCCCGCGGCACGGTTTCGCGGGCGGCGGATGTTCGCGTCGCGGTTCCCGGCGTGCGCGAGACGAACCCTGGGGAAGCGTGCTCGGACAGGGTGGCGCGGCGGGACAAAGGGGATGGGCGCGTGGCCACCCCCAGCGGCCACGTGAGTCACCCCGCGGCCGCTGCGCCACCCCGGGTTCCGTGTCATGTTTCCGAAACACCGAACGCGAGTATCGTAGTCTTTCCGGCACGCGCGGTGTCAAGTTTTCGGAACAGCTACGCTGTCGGGTGTCACTTTTCATAGACGAAAGTAGGGGTGTGGTGAGCGAAGAGCGCAGTTTCGCCGAACGGCTGGCGCACTTGATCGCGACCGTGCACCCACCGGACCGCAAGCCCTACTCCTACCGGGAGATCGCGCACGGCGTCGCCGAGCAGACCGGCGTGACGATGTCGGCGACCCACGTGCAGCAGCTCGTCGTCGGCGCGCGCAAGGACCCCAAGCGCTCGCACATCCAGGCCCTCGCCCAGTTCTTCGGCGTGCCGGTGACGTACTTCTTCGACGAGCAGGTCGCCGGGCAGGTCGACCGGCAGGTCGAAGACGTCGTGGCCTGGCGTGACAGCGAGGCGCGCAACCTCGCGCAGCGGGCCATGCGGCTCTCGCCCCGCGACCGCGAAACGGTGACGGCGCTGCTGGACCAGCTCAGCAGTTACGACGACACCCGGCACCGGGAGGGCCGGCGCCGGAAGCCGGAGTGACCCGGGCGCCTCGGCTACGATGATGCCGTCCGTGATCGCGCCCCGGTGCACCCGGCTGGCGCCCGGTGAGCGGGGAGGACCCATCGACGAGCGCGGCCTGGCGGAGCTCCGCGAACGGGCCCGGGAACGCGTGCGGGCGGTGCTGGCCGCCGTCCCGCTGCCGCGGCCGTGGTCGATGAACGCCTGGGTCGACCGCCTCGAAGCCTGGCGCGGGCGCGAGATCGACCTCGTGCCGGTCGCCCACCGGCCCGGTCAGCCCTCCGGTGCCTGGCAGGCCCGCCCCGGCTACGACCTGATCGCCTACGCCGGGCAAACGTCGGCGCTGCACCAGGACCACATCATCGCCCACGAGCTCGCCCACCTGCTGTGCGCGCACACCGGCACCTGCCTGATGTCGGAGCGGGAAGCCGCCGAGCTCGCCCCGGACCTGGCGCCGCGGGCGTTGTCGCACCTGCTCACCCGCGTCACGTCCGGCGCCGACGAGTACGAGGCCGAGCTGATCGCGGTCCTGCTGATGAGCGCGGCGACGAGCGAGCCGCCCGCCGTCCGGCCGGGCGCGTCCGGCCGGGCGGCGGACCAGGCGAGGCGGCTGGCGGCGCTGCTGCGATAGTCGCGTCCCGTGATCGACATTCTGTTCCTCGGCGTCGGGCTGTGCGCGCTGTTCGCCGGGATCTGGCGGGCCGTCCGCGCGCGGCGCACCGGCGCGGGCGCGGGCCTGGCCGTCTCGCTCATCGCACTGGGCGCCGCGTTCTGCTTCCTGGCCAACCGGGCCCAGCTCGTCGAGAGCGAGATCCACCCCAGCCTCGGACGGCTGCTGTCGAACCTGGCGACGATGGTCGCGGCCTACGGCATCGGGTCGACCGTCGCGGAGATCAGCGGCACCCGCGACCGCGGCCGGCGCACCCGGCTGGTGGCGCTGGGGGCGGCGCTGACCCTGCTGGTGGTGACGTTCTTCAGTACACCAGGCCTGCCGCGCGGCATCGGCGTGTTCGACGAGCTGTACCGCACCCACCCGACGCTGGTCGTCTACGTCTTCACCTACTCCGTCTACCTCGGGTTCGCGGTCCTCGACATCGGAGTGGTGGCGGCGGTGACGATCCGCGCGAGCGGCGGCGCGCTGCGCGCGGGGCTGGCGCTGTTGCTGCTGGCGTCGGCGTTCGCGGTGGCCTACCTCGGCGGGAAGGTCGTCGCGACGATCCGCGCGCTGCAGGACGACCACCCGGCGAAGGCGTTGTGCCGCGGGCCGTTCTCGACGCTGCCGTGCACCCTCGACGTCGGCTTCCCGGCGGTCTCGGTGCTCCTGATCGTGGTGGGGTTGACGATCCCGGCGGTCCCGGGCCTGCTGGCGGCTCGTCGCGACGCCCGGACGCTGCGCTTGCTGCGTCCGCTGCGAGCGCACCTGACGCGGCGGTTCCCGGAGATCGCCCGCATCGACCCGGGCGGCCGATCCCGCCGCGAGCGCCTCCTGACGGCGATGAGCGAGACGAACGACGGCCTGATCCTCGCCGGGGTGACCCCGGACCTGCCCCCGTCGGCCGCGGCGAGGCTGGTGCGGGACCTCCCGGACGAGCGGGGTGCGGCCGAGCCGCCCACCGCCGGGGGCGAACCGTTCGCCGCGGACGTGGCCCGGCTGCGGGCGATCGCCGACGCGTACCGGAACCTGGGCACGGCGGGCGGACCACCGGGCTCGCCGCGGTGACTGCGCGGCCGGCCGGCCGGCTCAGCCGCCGAACGGCGCCTCGAGCCGCGAGACCCAGCCGTCTTCGGTGAGTGCCACCAGCCGAAGGGCCTCCGCCCGGTCGGTCAGCGGTAGCAGCGGCCGGACTTCGCGAGCCACTCGCTCGAGGGTCTCTTCGTCACCGCCCAAGGCGACGGTCACGTGCGCCGGCGGCCGCGCCCCGAACCGGCCGCCGTACGGCGAGACCTCCGGCCAGCGCGCGCACACCGCGTCGGTGACGGGCTGCAGCGAAGGAGCCGGGATGGCCGCGAACCCGGGCCGGGTCAGGAACTCGCCGAGCCGCACGTCGACCGGCGGGACGGCCGCCGCCAGCTCGCGGACCGCGGTGGCGACCTTCTCGGTCAGCTCGCCGTCCGGCAGGAACGGGTACAGCGCCGTCACGTGCGCGGGCAGGCCGGGGCGGACCAGAGCGGGGTCGACGCGCCGGGCGGCGGCCAGTGCGGGTTCGGCGGCGGGCAGCAGGATCAGCAGCGCGGTGGTTCCGGGAGCGGGCACCGCCGCATCATGGCAGTCAAGCGACGGCGGCCTCCGGGAACCGGCCCGAGCGGGCCAGGGCGAGGCTGCGCCGGCACAACTCGACGAGCTCCCGGTTCGCGCGGCTGCGCGGGACGCGGCCGCAGAGTCCGCAGTGGATGGACACCTCGCCGGCCAGCTCGTCCACAGCGACCAGCGCCTGGTGGTCGCAGCGGCGGCACCAGCGGTACCCGATGGCGGGGTTCGTGTGCACCGGGGACGCCACGCAGTCGTGCAGCCAGCGGCGGTGCGTGCGGCAGGTGACGCGGTCGGTCGGGTCGAGGCCGCCCGCGTCTTCCACGTGGTCTTCGCGCGCCAGCGTCGAGGCCAGCAGTGGCTGCCGCGCGGCGGTGGGCCGGTCCTGTGGATTCGGTGCGGCCCATGCGTGGTGATCGCCGCATCGGCACTTCTCGGTCATGTCGCCCCCAGTGGTCGGGTCGTTCGCTGCTTCGAGTGTGAGCGCGGCCACGGAGCGTCGACAACCGGGAAAACGCGCAATTTCGGTCGGCGGCGGGTCACCCGCGGCGGGCGGACGAGCGGACTTCGGCCCTCGGGTATGCGAACATATGTTCTATGGAGGACGAGGGGCCCATCCTGCACGCCGACCTCGATTCGTTCTACGCGTCGGTCGAGCAGCGCGACGACCCGGCGCTGAAGGGGCGGCCGGTGATCGTCGGCGGCGGGGTGGTGCTCGCGGCGAGTTACGAGGCCAAGGCCTACGGCGTGCGCACCGCGATGGGCGGCGCGCAGGCCAGGAAACTCTGCCCGCACGCCGTCGTCGTGCGCCCGCGGATGTCGGCGTACGTGGCCGCCAGCCGGGCGGTGTTCGACGTCTTCCACGACACCACGCCGTGGGTGGAAGGCCTCTCGATCGACGAAGCGTTCCTCGACGTCGGCGGGCTGGCCAGGATCGGCGGGCGGCCGAGCCGCATCGCCGAACGGCTGCGCGCCGACGTCGCCGAGCGGGCCGGGCTGCCGATCACCGTCGGGGTGGCGAGGACGAAGTTCCTCGCCAAGGTCGCCAGCCGCGTGGCCAAGCCGGACGGCCTGCTCGTCGTGCCGCACGACGCCGAACTGGAGTTCCTGCACCCGCTGCCGGTTTCGGCGCTGTGGGGCGTCGGCAAGGTCACCGCGGAGAAGCTGCGCGCCCGGGGCATCGTGACGGTGGGCGAGCTCGCCGCGTCGGAGCGGGTGGACCTGGTCGGGATGCTCGGCCGGGTCGCCGGGACGCACCTGCACCACCTGGCGCACAACGAGGACCCGCGCCGCGTCGAGATCGGCAGGCGGCGGCGCTCGATCGGTGCCCAGCGGGCCCTCGGGCGCGGCAGGCGGACGCCGGCCGAGCTCGACGTCGTGCTGGTGGCGCTGATCGACCGGATAGCCCGCCGGTTGCGCGCGGCCCGCCGCGTCTGCCGGACGGTGACGATCCGCCTGCGCTTCGCCGACTTCTCCCGCGTCACCCGCTCGCACACGCTGAACGACCCGACGGCCGGCACCGGCGTGCTGCTCGCCGCGGCCCGGGAACTGCTCGTCGCCGCGCTGCCGCTGATCGCCGACCGCGGGATCACCCTGCTGGGCGCCGCGCTGTCCAACCTGGCCGACGAAAACCCGTTCCAGCCGGCCCTGCCGTTCGAACGGCAGCGGGCGAGCGAGCTCGACACCGCGCTGGACGCGGTACGGGACCGGTTCGGGAAGGCCGCGGTCACCCGGGCGGTCCTGCTCGGCCGCCCGGACGACCTCGAAATGCCGATGCTGCCCGACTGAGCGGGACGTTGTTCAGCTCCCGCCGCCGGAGTGGCAAGGAATGCGCGCGTGGGTCAGCGCGGAAAGCGTGGCGGGCCGCAGCGCGTCGGTGCGGTGCCACAGCCGCGGGGCGACGCTCTCCCGCTGCCCGGCTTGGCCGACGACGTCGAACCCGGCTTCGCGCAGGAGCCCGGCCATGTCCGCGGGGGAGAGGAAGGTGCGCCACGGCTCGCCCTGTTCGGCGGCCACCGGCCCGACCGCCTCGGCGTAGCCGTTTCCGGCCGCGTCGCGCAGCTGTGCGGGCAGCAGGTGATCGGCCACGATTTCCGATCCCGGCGCGAAACCGCCGAGCTGGGCCAGTGTGCCGGCGACCGCCTCGCGCGTCAGGTACATGGTGACACCGAGCCAGCTCGCGAACACGGGGCGAAACGGGTCGAGTCCACTCTGGACGACACATTCCCGGAGTGGATCGGTTTCGAAGTCGATCGGGACGAAGGTGACCGAAGGCGGAACGGCGATGCCGGCGCCGTCGAGCAGTTCCCGTTTCACGGTCTGGGTCGCCGAGCGGTCGACCTCGAACACCCGGAATCGGCCCGGCGGGGTCCGATAGGCGAAGGAATCGAGGCCGGCGCCCAAAATCAGATACTGGTCTATACCAGAATTGACGCGGGTGAGCCGTTCCTCGGTGAAGCGGCTGCGGCACGCCGCCTCGGCGCGGGCGCCGGCGAGGACCGGATGTGTACCGTGGAGCCGGTGGTAGGCCAAGAGTTCCTCGGCCTGCCCGCCGAGAAGGGTCGCGGCGAGGGTGTCGGAGAAGATGAACGGCTCGGCGTCGACGAGCAAATGTGCCGCCCGTGCGGCGGCCGCGGTGAAGGCGGTGCGGCTGACATGGGGAGCATTAGCGGAAAAATCGCCGGTCGTCATGTCACCACGGTACCGATTTGATTTCGAGCATATCACAAATACAAATATTCTACAAGACAGCGAGCATTTCGGCTCGGTTGCGGTCACCCTGGACCCGGGCGACCCACTCGCCCGGGCGGCCATTGTGGACGCTTCACGGGTGTCGCGCGTGCCGGACGTGATTCGACAGGTTAGGGTCTGTCCGACCGTGTTCTGGAGAAGATGAGGAACGAAGAACCATGGCGCAACGGGTGCAAGTCCAGATGGTGGACGATCTCGACGGGAGCGAGGCTTCGCAGACCGTCCCCTTCAGTCTCGACGGCGTGACCTACGAAATCGACCTGTCCGAGGACAACGCCTCCGCGCTGCGGGACGAACTCGGCCGCTACGTCTCGGCCGCGCGGCGCATCGGCGGCCGCAAGGTCCGCCTCGCGACCGGCCAGACGCTGGCCGGGCCGGCCGGCTCGGGCACCGACCGCGAGCGCAACCGGCAGATCCGGGAATGGGCCCAGGCCAACGGCTACGACGTCGCCGAGCGAGGCCGGCTGTCCAGCGAGATCATCGCCGGCTTCGAAGCCGACCAGGCCGCGCAGGCCGAGCCCGTCGAGGCCAAGCCGGCGCGCAGGCGGGCGACTCGCAAGAAGTCTTGAGCCGTGTTCGCGGACGCGTGCTGACGAAGCCGCGCTGTCGTGCCCGAGCGCGCTGACGAAGCTGTGCCGCTGGGCGCGGCTTCGTCAGCGAGGCGCGAGTCGAAGTGGATGGCGCGGCCGCTGTACTCGCGTGCTGTGCCCGGCGACCTCTCCGGGGTCGCCTTTGTTGTTGCGTCCGGGGTAGCCGGGCCGTTGCGGTGAGTGCTCGCCGCCCGGCGACGCCCGGACCGGTTCTGCTCCCGTGCACCCGTCCGGCGTCCGGTGCGTTTGTTCCCCTCTGTTCCGGGTGTCGCGAAACTGGGTTTCGGGAACGGGCCCCGCGCGGGGTCTGCGTGGGGTCCGGCTGACGGTTTTGGTTCGGGCGAGCGCGAATCGCACGGTCAAAGCTTGTCGGCGGGGGCTCGGGTCGCCAGACTGTCAGTGCTCCTCGCGGCCGGTACCGCGCCGGAGCACCGGTCCGGTGGCCGCCTCCTCCCTCGATGGCCACCGGGCCGCCTCCCTTTCCTCCGTCGATCGACCTGCGGCAGGTCCGTCCGGGCGGCTCATCCGACATTCCGGTGGACTTCCCCGGCGAACACGCGCACACTCGGACTACTGAATACTGCATACAATCTTCAGTTGGTCGAGGAGGCGGTCGCCATGGCCGAGGTCCGCGAGCTCCGGGACGTCTACGGACGGCGCTACCGCGTCGGAGAGTCCGATCGCGACCTGCTCGGCCGGCCGAGGAGCCGGATCGCCTGGCTCGCCACGGCCGCCATGCTCGCCGCCGGGGTGCAGCAGTACGGCTTCGGCGCCATCGTGCCCGCGCTGAGCCGGGCGCACGGCTGGACGTTCGGCGGGATCGTGCTGTCGCTCGTGGTGTGGGCGATCTGCCAGGCCGGTGCGGCCTTCCCGGCCGCCTGGCTCCGCGAACGCGGCCGGCTCCCCGCGCCGGCGGCGATGGCGACCGGCGCGGTGCTGTGCGCCGCCGGCCTCGTGACGCTCGGCCACGCGAGCAGCCTGCTCGCCGTCTTCCTCGGCTACTCGCTGCTCGGCGGCCTCGGCACTGGCCTGGTCTACGCCACCTGCGTCGGTGCGGTGCTCGCCTGGTTCCCGGACCGCACGGGCTCCCGCGCCGGCGTCGTCAGCGGCGCCTTCGCTTACGGCAGCGTGCCTTTCGTCGTGCTCGCCGCCGCGCTGCCGGCCGCGCGGCCGGTGCTCCTGGACGTCACCGCCGCCGTCGTGCTCACGGTGATCGCCGGCTGTGGCGCGGCGCTGCGGTACCCGCCGCGGCACTGGTGGCCGGCCACGCCCGAGCCCCGCGCCTGGGCACTGGACCGGGCGCACAACCGGCGTCCGGCGGTCCGGCACTACCGGCCGGCGGAACTGTTCCGGTGCGGCACCACGCTTTCGCTCTACCTCGTGGTCGTCCTCGCGGCCGCCGTGCTGCTGTTCGACCTGGCCTACCTGGCGACGTTCGTCACCGCCCGCAGCGGGCCCGGGCTCGCCGCGGCCGCGCTCGCCTCGCTCGCCGCGGCCACCGGCAGCGGCCGGGTCCTGATCGGACGGCTCGCCGACCGGCTGGGCCGGCACCGGATCCTGCGCTTCGCGCTGTTCGCGGGCGGCGTCGCGCAGTTCGTGCTGTGCTACTCCGGCGAGCATCGGCACGCCGTCGGCCTGCTGCTGGGGGTCGCACTGGCCGGGCTGGGGAACGGCTGCTGCTACACGCTGCTGGTCGGCCTGGTCCGCGAGTACTTCGGCGACGAGTCGGCGGCCCAGAACTTCGGGATCCTGTATTCCGCCAAGGCCGTCGGCGCGGTGGTCGGGATCGGGCTGGCCGCGCTCGTGGTCACTTCGCACGGGTTCGTGGGCGCGTTCACCGCGGCCGGGGCGCTGAGCCTCGCCGGCGCGGTCCTGTCCGGGCGGCTTACCCAGCCGGGCCGGCCCAAATCGCTACTGCCGGCGGCGTGACATGGGGCGGATGACCAGCAGGCGCCGGGTGCTGCGCGTCCACGACGGCGGGCACACGACGCGGCCGGACCGGCTGGGTCTTCAGCCGAGCTGAGCGAGCACCGCGGCCACGGTGGCCGAGAGCCGGCCCCGGTGCACGGCGGCGAGCTGCCACGAGGGCGCCCGGCCGAACCGTCGCACGGTGAGCTCGGCAAACCGGGCGGCGGCCGAGGCGGGCAGCACGCAGGCGGCGAGCCCGGCCCGCACGAGCCCGGCCGCGACGGCGAGATCATCGACTTCGAGGCTGACCGGGCGGCCGGGAAAGGCCCGGTCGACGGCCGCGCGGATCGCCCAGCCGGCCGGGAAGTCCACAAGGGACAGTCCGGTGAGGTCGGCGGGGGTCGAGCGGGACCCGTCAGGCGCGGTGGCGAGGACCAGGTCTTGGCGCGGAAGCAGGGCGGTGACCGGACCGGTCGCGGGAGCGAAGTCACCTGCCGCTGTGTACTCGTCCGCAACGCTTTCGGCGATCGGCTCGTCGGCGCAGCCGGGCGCGAGCGTCAACGCCAGGTCCACAGTGGACTCCGCGACCGCCCGCCGAACCTCGGGATCCGGCAGTTGCCTGACCTCGACGGCCAAGCCCGGGTGCGCCTGCCGGAGCCTGGCGAGTACACAGTGGAGGTCGGCCAACAGGCCAGGGCACACGCCGAGCCGGACGCGGCCGGTCAACGGGGAGACCGCCGCGCGGGCTCGCTCCGCCGCTTCGAGGGCCGCCCGCGCGGCGGGGACGAAGGCCTCGCCGGCGGGCGTCAGGACCACCCGGTGCGTCGTGCGTTGGAACAGCGGTGTGCCCAGGTCGCGCTCCAGCGCCCGGACCACCGTGGATACTGTCGACTGCACCGTCCGGAGCCGCTGGGCGGCCGCGGTGAAGCCGCCCTCCTCGGCGACCGCCACCACCACCGCCAGCTGGCGCAGCTCCATCACGGCTCCTCGCCGCGCACGGACGGCATCAGCCGAGGACCTCGCGTGCGAGGGCCGCGGTTTCGCTCGGGGTGCGGCCGACCCGGATTCCCGCGGCTTCCAGGGCTTCCTTCTTGGCCGCGGCCGTCCCCGCCGACCCCGAGACGATCGCGCCCGCGTGGCCCATCGTCTTGCCTTCCGGTGCGGTGAACCCCGCCACGTACCCGACGACCGGCTTCGAGACGTTCGCGCGTACGAACTCCGCGGCCCGTTCCTCCGCGTCGCCGCCGATCTCGCCGATCAGCACGATCAGGTCGGTCTCGGGGTCCTTTTCGAACGCCTCCACCGCGTCGATGTGCGTCGTCCCGATAATCGGGTCGCCGCCGATGCCGACGCACGTCGAGAACCCGATGTCGCGCAGCTCGTGCATCAGCTGGTAGGTCAGCGTGCCGGACTTCGACACCAGGCCGATCCGGCCCGGCCCGGTGATGTCGGCCGGGATGATCCCGGCGTTCGACCTGCCGGGGGAGATGATGCCCGGGCAGTTCGGGCCGATGATCCGGGTCCGCCCGCCCGCGGCGACGGCGTGCGCCCACAGCCTGGCGGTGTCGTGCACCGGGACACCTTCGGTGATCACCACGGCGAGGCCGATCCCGGCGTCCACCGCTTCGATGACCGCGTCGGAAACGAACGGCGGCGGCACGAACAACACGCAGACGTCGGCGCCCGTCGCCGCCATGGAGTCCGCGACGCTGCCGAACACCGGCAACGACGCCGCACCGATGTCCACGTGCCGCCCGGCCTTGCGCGGGTTCACCCCGCCGACGACGTTCGTCCCGGCGGCCAGCATCCGCCGCGTGTGCTTCGCGCCTTCGGAACCGGTGATGCCGGAGACGACGACCCGGCTGTTCTCGTCCAGGAAAATGGCCACGGCTCAGCCCTCCGCGATCGCGAGCTTCGCCGCCTCGCGGGCGGCGTCGTCCATGGTGGCCACCACAGTGACCAGGGGATGGGCGGCTTCGGCGAGGATCCGCCTGCCTTCGGTGACGTTGTTCCCGTCGAGCCGGACCACACCGATGTCGAGGAAGTTCGCCGGCCCCCGCGCGCCCGCCTCGGCCGCGGCCGCCGCCACGACGTCCAAAGTGGACATGACGAGCCCGGCGCCGTTGCCGATCACGCCGATGTCGCCGTCGAGCTTGACGTAGTTGAGGCCTTTCGCGCGGGCCTCGCGCTCGAGCGCCTCGCTGCCGGACGCCTCGTCGAAGGAGGCGGAACGGCGGAAGGCCGCGTTGTCGTCCAAGGTGATCTTGCCGTCCAGGGCGACGATCCCGGCCGGCGTGCTCGCGAGGGGATTGACCTCGACGAGCGTGCAGTCTTCGGCGACGAACACTGCCCACAGCTTTTCGACGACCTCCGCGGCCTCCGCCCGGACGCCGGCCGGGAACGCCGCCGCCACCGAAGCGGCATCGACGCCGTCCAGGGGATTCACCGGGACCCGGACCAGGGCGTCCGGCCGGGATGCCGCGACTTCCTCGATGTCCGTCCCGCCTTCGACCGACGCCATGGCCAGGAACGTGCGCGCGGCACGGTCCAGCAGGAAGGAAACGTAGTACTCCTCGGCGATTTCACCGGCTTCGGTCACCAGGACGCGGTGCACGGTGTGGCCCTTGATGTCCATCCCGAGGATGTCGTCGGCGGCCTGCTCGGCGTCGTCGGCCGTCGGCACCACGCGGACGCCGCCCGCCTTGCCGCGGCCGCCGGTCTTCACCTGGGCCTTGACCACCACAGGGCCGCCCCAAGCGGCGGCCGCCGCCCGGGCCCCGCCCGGATCGGCGGCGACCCGGCCGCGGGGGACGGGTACGCCGTGCTTCTCGAAGAGATCACGGGCTTCGTGTTCGAAGAGATCCATGCGGGAGCGTCCTTTCCGGGGCAGGGCAAGGAGGTCCGCCGTGTCCGGGCGCGGGCCGGCGGGTCCACCAGGCGGGAAAAAACCTTGCCGATGGGCCTGGACAGGGGCTGCTAGAAGAGTGACTATATGCCTACCCCATACGGTATGCAATCTACAGTCTGCCGAGAAGGGGCCGCTGACCTCGGAGAAAAGGCGAGGGGACCGGGACACGGAGCGCCGGACAGGAGAGATCCGGCGGCGGACCAGAGGAGCTGAGCCCATGGCGCTGACAACGACCGGCACCACCGCGGGGGAGAGTGCCGCGGCGACGAACGGCGCCGAGCCCGCGCCCGCCGGAATATCCGGCGGCCACCTGGTGGCCAAGGCGTTGAAGGCCGAAGGGGTCGACACGATCTTCACCCTGTGCGGCGGCCACATCATCGACATCTACGACGGCTGTGCCGACGAAGGCATCGAGGTCATCGACGTCCGGCACGAGCAGGTCGCGGCGCACGCGGCCGACGGCTACGCGCGGATCACCGGGAAGCCGGGCTGCGCGGTGGTCACCGCGGGGCCGGGTACCACCGACGCCGTCACCGGGGTCGCGAACGCCCTGCGCGCGGAGAGCCCGATGCTGCTGATCGGCGGCCAGGGCGCGCTGACGCAGCACAAGATGGGATCCCTGCAGGACCTCCCGCACGTGGACATGATGGCGCCGATCACCAAGTTCGCCGCCACCGTGCCGCACACCGCCCGCGTGGCCGACCTCGTGAGCATGGCCTTCCGCGAGGCCTACGCCGGCGCGCCCGGACCGTCGTTCCTGGAGATCCCGCGCGACGTCCTCGACGCGCGCGTACCCCTCGACAGCGCGAGGATTCCCGAAGCCGGCCGCTACCGCGCGTCGACGAAGAACGCCGGCGACCCGGCCGACGTCGAGAAACTCGCCGACCTGCTCGTCCACGCGAAGAAGCCGGCCATCCTGCTCGGCAGCCAGGTCTGGACCACCCGGGCCACCGGGCCGGCCGTCGACCTGGTCCGCACGCTCACCATCCCGGCCTACATGAACGGCGCCGGCCGCGGCACGCTCCCGCCGGGCGACCCGCACCACTTCCAGCTCTCGCGCCGCTACGCCTTCGACAACGCCGACGTCATCGTCATCGTCGGCACGCCGTTCGACTTCCGGATGGGCTACGGCAAGCGGCTGTCGAAGGACGCCACTGTCGTCCAGATCGACCTCGACTACCGCACGGTCGGCAAGAACCGCGACATCGACCTCGGCATCGTCGGCGACGCCGGCCAGGTCCTCGCCGCCGTCGCGCAGGCCGCCTCCGGCCGCGCCGACAACGGCGCCGCCGGCCGCAAGACGTGGCTCGAAGAGCTGCAGGCCGTGGAGGACAAGGCGAAGCAGAAGCGGCTGCCGCTGCAGCACTCCGACGCGAGCCCGATCCACCCGTACCGGCTGGTCCACGAGATCAACGAGTTCCTCACCGAGGACTCGATCTACATCGGCGACGGCGGCGACATCGTCACCTTCTCCGGCCAGGTCGTGCAGCCCAAGTCGCCGGGCCACTGGATGGACCCCGGTCCACTCGGGACACTCGGCGTCGGCATCCCGTTCGTCCTGGCCGCCAAGCACGCGCGCCCGGAGAAAGAGGTCGTCGCGCTCTTCGGTGACGGCGCCTTCAGCCTCACCGGTTGGGACTTCGAGACGCTCGTGCGGTTCGACCTGCCGTTCGTCGGGATCGTCGGGAACAACTCGTCGATGAACCAGATCCGCTACGGCCAGGCCGCGAAGTACGGCCTGCCGCGCGAGCGCGTCGGCAACACCCTCGGCGACGTCCGCTACGACGAGTTCGCCCGGATGCTCGGCGGGCACGGCGAAGAGGTCCGCGACCCGGCCGACATCGGGCCGGCCCTGCTGCGGGCCCGCGAGTCCGGCAAGCCGTCGCTGATCAACGTCTGGGTCGATCCCGACGTGTACGCCCCCGGAACCATGAACCAGACCATGTACAAGTGAGCGGAGGCCAAGGCATGGGTAAGGCACTGGAGGGCGTCCGCGTCCTCGACATGACGCACGTGCAGTCCGGTCCGTCGTCGACGCAGCTGCTCGCCTGGCTCGGCGCGGACGTGATCAAGCTCGAAACCCCCGGCCGCGGCGACATCACCCGCGGGCAGCTGCGCGACCTGCCCGGCGTGGACAGCCTCTACTTCACGATGCTCAACGCCAACAAGCGCAGCATCACGCTCAACATGAAAAGCACCGAAGGCAAAGAAGTCTTCGAGAAGCTCGTGTCCGGTGTGGACGTTCTGGTGGAGAACTTCGGCCCGGGCGTCGTCGACCGGTTCGGCTACCCCTGGGAGAAGCTGGCCGCGCTGAACCCGCGGCTGATCTACGCCTCGATCAAGGGCTTCGGTCCCGGCCGCTACGCCGGCTTCAAGGCCTACGAAGTCATCGCGCAGGCCATGGGCGGCGCGATGAGCACCACCGGCTTCGAGGACGGCCCGCCGACGGCGACCGGCGCCCAGATCGGCGACTCGGGCACCGGCATCCACCTGGTGGCCGCCATCCTCGCCGCGCTGTACCAGCGGACCTCCACCGGCCGCGGCCAGCGCGTCCAGGTCGCCATGCAGGACGCCGTGCTCAACCTGTGCCGCGTCAAGCTGCGAGACCAGCAGCGGCTGGCGCACGGCCCGCTCGGCGAGTACCCGAACGACCAGTTCGGCGACGAGGTCCCGCGCTCGGGCAACGCCTCCGGCGGCGGCCAGCCCGGCTGGGCGGTCAAGTGCGCGCCCGGCGGGCCGAACGACTACATCTACGTGATCGTCCAGCCGCCCGGCTGGGCCCCGCTCGCCCGGCTGATCGGCAAGGCGGAGCTGGCCGAGGACCCGGCGTGGGCCACGCCCGAGGTCCGGCTGTCCAAACTGGACAAGATGTTCGCGCTCGTCGAGGAGTGGACCGAGAAGCACACCAAGTGGGAAGTCCTGGAAAAGCTCAACGCCCGCAACATCCCGTGCGGCCCGATCCTGTCCACGAAGGAGCTGATCGAGGACGAGACCCTCGCCGAGCTCGGCTCGGTCGTCGAGGTCCCGCACCCCGGACGCGGCACCTTCAAGACCGTCGGCTGCCCGCTCAAGCTGTCCGACTCGCCGGTCGAGATCGAACGGCCGCCGCTGCTCGGGGAGCACAACGACGAGGTACTGGCGGAACTCGGCTATGGCGAAGCGGAGCTCGAGAAGTTCCGCGCGGCGGGGGTGATCTGACGTGGCGGATCGCGCGGCGGTCGAAAAGATCCTGGACCGGGCGGCAGCCGAAGGCCGGTCCTCGCTGACCGCGCCCGAGGGGCGTGCGGTCTGCGAGGCATACGGTATCCCGACTCCAGCAGAACGGCTGGCCACCACGGCGGAGGAGGCCGTGGCCCACGCCGGAACCATCGGGCTGCCGGTCGTGCTCAAGATCGTCTCCCCGGACATCCTGCACAAGACCGAAGCCGGCGGCGTGCTCGTCGGGCTGCCGGACGTGGATGCAGTATCCGCAGGATTCGCACAGATCGTAGACAATGCCAAGGCGTACAACGCCGACGCGGAGATCCTCGGTGTCCAGGTCCAGCAGATGCTGACCGAAGGCCAAGAGGTGATCATCGGCTCGGTCACCGACCCGACGTTCGGCAAGATCGTCGCGTTCGGCCTCGGCGGCATCCTGGTGGAGGTGCTCAAGGACGTCACCTTCCGCCTCGCCCCCACAGCCAGCGAAGAAGCACTGTCGATGGTCGACGGTATCCAAGCGGCCGAAATCCTCCGGGGTGTCCGCGGATCGGATCCTGTCGACCGTGACGCCCTCGCCGCCGTGATCACCGGCCTCGGCCGGCTGGTCACCGACTTCCCGCAGCTGTCCGAAGTCGACCTCAACCCGGTGCTCGCCACGGCGGGCGGGGCCACCGCGGTCGACGTCCGCATCCTCGTCGACCCGGACGCCGCGAAGGAGCCGTACAGGTTCACCCGGGAGGAGATCCTCGCCTCCATGAACCGGATCATGAAACCGGCGTCGGTCGCCGTCATCGGCGCGTCGGCCGAGGCCGGGAAGATCGGCAACTCGGTGCTGAAGAACCTGGTCGACGGCGGGTACGCGGGCGAGATCCACCCGATCAACCCCAAAGCGGCCGAGATCCTCGACCGCAAGGCCTACGCGAGCATCACCGATGTCCCGGGCGACGTCGACGTCGCGGTCTTCGCCATCCCGGCGGAGTTCGTCCCCGCCGCGCTCGAAGAGGCCGGCAAGAAGGGCGTGGCGGGCGCGATCCTCATCCCGTCCGGCTTCGGCGAAACCGGCAACATCGAGCTGCAGGACGAGGTCGTCGCGATCGCGCGCAAGCACGGCGTCCGCGTCCTCGGGCCGAACATCTACGGCTACTACTACACGCCGGAAAACCTGTCGGCGACATTCTGTACACCGTATGACGTCAAGGGCGGCGTGGCGCTCTCGTCGCAGAGCGGCGGCATCGGGATGGCGATCCTGGGCTTCAGCCGCTCGGCGAAGATGGGCGTCTCCTCGATCGTCGGGGTCGGCAACAAGGCCGACATCGACGAGGACGACCTGCTCACCTTCTTCGAACAGGACGACAACACCCAGCTCGTCGCCATGCACCTCGAAGACCTCAAGGACGGCCGGTCTTTCGCGGAGACGGCGAAGCGGGTCTCGAAGCGCAAGCCGGTCGTGGTGCTCAAGGCCGGCCGGACGTCCCAGGGCGCCAAAGCGGCGAGTTCGCACACCGGCGCGCTCGCCGGTAACGACAAGGTCTACGACGACATCCTCCGCCAGAGCGGCGTGATCCGGGCGCCCGGGCTGAACGACATGCTCGAGTACGCCCGCGGTATCCCGCTGCTGCCCACGCCGAAGGGCGAGAACGTCGTCATCATCACCGGTGCCGGCGGCTCGGGTGTGCTGCTGTCGGACGCCTGCGTCGACAACGGGCTGAGCCTGATGGAGATCCCGCCGGACCTCGACACGGCGTTCCGGAAGTTCATCCCGCCGTTCGGCGCGGCGGGCAACCCGGTCGACATCACCGGCGGCGAACCGCCCTCGACCTACCGCAACACGATCGCGCTGGGCCTCGGGGACGACCGCGTCCACGCCCTGATCCTGGGCTACTGGCACACCATCGTCACCCCGCCGATGGTGTTCGCGGAACTGGTCGCCGCGGTGGTCGAGGAGTACCGCGCGAAGGGCATCCACAAGCCCGTCGTGGCGTCGCTCTCCGGTGACGTCGAAGTCGAGGAGGCGAGTGACTATTTGTACGACCGCGGCGTCGTCGCGTACCCGTACACGACCGAGAAGCCCGTGGCGGTGCTCGGCGCGAAGTACCGCTGGGCGCGGGCCGCGGGCCAGCTGCCGGACCTGAGTCAACGGTGACGAAGGAGAACTCTCATGACCGCAGCCACGTACCAGGAGATAGTTGACGAGAACGGAAGAATTTACCGGGTCGGCGAGTCCGCGCACGACATCATGGGCCGCTCGCGCAGCTGGATGGTCTGGCTGCCCTGGATCGCCATGATGGCGGTCAGCGTGTTCGAGTACGGCTGGGGCGCCGTCGAGGGCACGCTGGAAGAGAAGTACGGCTGGACGCTGTCGGACGCGTTCTGGCTGGCCAGCATCTGGGCGGTGTTCCAGGCCGGGGTGGCGTTCCCGGCGGGACGGCTCCGCGAGCGCAACGTCGTCTCGGCGAAGACGGCGATGCTGCTCGGAGCCGTGTTCAGCGGCATCGGCTATTTCACCATCGCGCACAGCGGGAACCTCACGCTGGCATTCGTCGGGTACTCGGCCCTTGGCGGCACCGGCGCCGGGCTCGTGTACGCGACCTGCATCAACATGGTCGGCAAGTGGTACCCGGAGAAACGCGGCGCGCGGACCGGGTTCGTCAACGGCGGCTTCGCCTACGGCTCGGTGCCGTTCATCTACCTCTTCAGCGCGTTCCTCGGCCACGAGAACGTCACCGGGGTGCTGGACGGCATCGGCCTGTACATGGTGATCGTCGTCGGCGTCTGCGGGTTCCTGTTCAAGGACCCGCCGAAGAGCTGGTGGCCGAAGGAGGTCGACCCGATCACCTGGGCGAAGGGCAAGACCGGCGTGCGGAGCCTGGCCAAGAACCCGCCCGCGGTCCGCCAGTTCACGCCGATGGAGGCGATCCGGACCGGCATGCTCCCGCTGATGTGGGTGTGCCTGGTGATCATCGGCGGGGTCTCGCTCTTCGGCATCAACTTCCAGGTGCCCTTCGCCAAGGAGAGCCACTTCGGCGCGTTCGTCGCGGCTTCCTCGGCGGGTGTGCTGGCGATCGTCAACGGCACCGGCCGCGCGGTCGTCGGCTGGGCGTCGGACAAGCTCGGCCGCCGTCAGACGCTGACGATCGTGCTGCTGATCGCCGGCGGCGCGCAGTTCGGCGTGCTCTACGCCGGCAACACGCACAACCTGGTCCTGTTCATGGTGTTCGCGTTCCTGACCGGGTTCGGCGGCGGGGCGTTCTACCCGCTGTTCGCCGCGCTCGTGCCGGACTACTTCGGCGAGAACAACAACGCGTCGAACTACGGCCTGGTCTACAGCGCGAAACTGGTCGGCGGCGTCGGCGGTGGCGGGCTCGCCGCGGGGGTCATCAGCGCGTGGGGCTACACCGGCGCGTACGTCCTGGCCGGGTGCATCGCGGTGCTTTCGGCCGTGCTGACGCTGTTCCTGCGCCAGCCGGGCCGGATGCGCCACCAGCTCGCCGAAACCGAGCTGGTGGCGCGACCGTCGGCCGCGGCAGGCGGCTGACCATCCGGTATCCGCTCCCCGGTCCTGCCGAAATCAGGATCGGGGAGCGTCCGGACGTTCGTGGTAGGCCTGGCGGGTCCGTTCGGTGTGCTTGGCCATGATCTGTTCCGCCGTTTCGACGTCCCCGTCGGAGATGGCGTGGATCAGCTCGTCGTGTTCGTTCCACGCGTCCCGCCCGCGGGGCCGGGCGATCGGTGTGTAGTACCAGCGGACCCGGCGGTCGACCAGGCCGATCAGTTCCGCGAGCACCGAGTTCCCGGACAGCTGGGTGACAAACGCGTGGAGGGCGGCGTTGGCCGCGACCAGGCCTTCGGTGTCCTCCTCGTGCAGCGCGTCGACGCCGGCCTGCTGCAGTTCCCACAGGCGCCGGACGTCGTCCGGGGTCGCGTTGCCGGCGGCGAGCTTCGCGGAGTGCGCCTCCAGCACACCGCGGACGCTCAGCAGCTGGTCGGCCTCCTCGTCGGTCGGCAGGTGCACGAACGCGCCTTGAGCGGGGCGGAGGTCGACCCAGCCTTCGCTCTGCAGACGCTGCAGGGCTTCGCGGACGGGCTGCCTGCTGACGCCGAGGTACTCGGCCAGGTCGGCCTCGACCAGGTGCTGCCCGGGTTCGAGGGTGCGGTTGATGATCAGTTCGGCGAGGGCCTCGTACACGACCTGGCGCAGCGGAGCGGGCCGTTCGACGCGCTTGGCGGCGGTCGAGCTGAGCGAGCCCTTGGCCGTGCGGCGGCCGGTCGGGCCGCGGTCGGGGAGCGGGGAAGCGGGCTGGCTCACAGGACACCTCGGAGGGGAGAGAAAAGCGGTGATCTCCCTCAGGATACAGGTTTTGGTATGCAAAATCCCAGAATCTCACCCGTCTGAGATTCGGCTTTGAAGCCTCTGGGCTGGATCCTGAATCTAGGATACTGTATGCAATCGCGTGCTGGACCGAAGTGGGAGGCACATCATGAAGGTGGCTGTTCTCGGCGCCGGGGCGATCGGCGCCTACGTCGGAGCCGCGCTGCACCGCGGCGGGACCGAGGTGCACCTGATCGCCCGGCGGGCCCACCTCGCCGCGATGCGGGAGCACGGCGTCCGCGTGCTCAGCCCGCGCGGCGACTTCACCGCGCATCCGCACGTCACGGACGACCCACACGAAGTCGGCGAGGCCGACTTCGTGTTCCTCGGCCTCAAAGCCAACTCCTACGCTTCGTGCGGGCCACTGATCGCCCCGCTGCTCGGCCCCGAAACGGCGATCGTGGCCGCGCAGAACGGCATCCCGTGGTGGTACTTCCACGGCCTGAAGGGACATCCGCTCGAAGGACGGCGGGTCGAGACCGTCGACCCCGGCGGCTCGGTGACCGCGGTGCTCGAACTGCGGCGCGCGATCGGCTGCGTCGTCTACTGCTCCACGGTGATCGAAGAACCCGGCGTGATCCGGCACCTCGAGGGCACCCGGTTCTCCCTCGGCGAGCCGGACGGCGAAATCTCCGCGCGCGGCAAGGTGCTCAGCGCGGCGATGATCGCCGGCGGGCTCAAGGCCCCGGTCGAACCCGACCTCCGCAACGACATCTGGGTCAAGCTGATGGGCAACGTCGCGTTCAACCCGCTGTCGGCGCTGACCCGGGCGACCATGGCTCAGATGTGCGAGCACGACGACACCCGGGCGCTCGTCGCCACGATGATGACCGAGACCCTCGCCATCGCCCGCGCGGCGGGCAGCGACCCGGGGATCTCGGTCGAGAAGCGCATCGACGGCGCCTGGCGCGTCGGCCACCACAAGACGTCGATGCTGCAGGACCTCGAAGCGGGCAAGCCACTGGAGATCGACGCGATCGTCGGGGCGGTCGTCGAGCTGGCCGGCCTGACCGGCGTGCCCGCGCCGGCCCTGCGGTACGTCCACGCCGCCGTTTCCCTGCTCGACCACACCAGCACCACACCCGTCCCCGTCGGATCGCCCTGACCGGAGGTGCCCGGGATCCGCCAGACCCCGAAGAGCATGGGGCCCGAGCTGAAGCTCGAGGTCGGCGCCGACATCCCGCTCGCCCACGCGATCGCGCGGGAGATCATCCACTCCGGACCGGCGAACGAGACGTTCATCGAGCGCGCCACCGAAGGGTTCGCCGACTTCGGTGGGTTCCCGCTGCGGATCGCGGAGTTCTTCCGCGACGAGTCGCGCGGGCAGTGCGTCCAGAACCGCTAACGCGGCCGGACCAGGCCGGTCTCGTACGCCAGGACCACGGCCTGGACCCGGTCGCGCAGGCCCAGTTTGGTGAGGATGCGGCCGACGTGGGTCTTCACGGTCGCTTCCGACAGCACCAGCTCGCCCGCGATCTCCGCGTTCGACAGCCCGGCGGCCACCTTCCCGAGGACTTCGAGCTCGCGTTCGGTGAGCCGGTCGAGGCCGCGCGCGGTCGGGGGCTCGCCGGCCGGGGTGGCGTCGGGCAGGTGCCCGGCGACGGTGTCCAGCAGCCGCCGGGTGACGCTCGGGGCGACCACCGCGTCGCCGCGGGCGACCGCGCGGATCGCGGTGAGCAGGTCGTCGGGCGGCACGTTCTTCAGCAGGAACCCGCTGGCCCCCGCCTTGAGCCCGGGGAAGGCGTACTCGTCGACGTCGAAGGTGGTCAGGATGAGCACCCGCGACCGGGGGTGGGTGCGGACGATCTCGCGGGTGGCGGCGATCCCGTCGACGCCGGGCATCCGCACGTCCATCAGCACGACATCGGGGTCGAGCTCGGCCGTGCGGGCCACGGCGGCGGTCCCGTCGGCGGCCTCGCCGACGACCGTCAGGTCCGGCTGGGAGTCCAGCACCAGCCGGAAACCCAGCCGCAGCAACGGTTCGTCGTCCACCAGCAGGATGGTGATCACGAGCGGACCCCGAACCGGCCGCGCACCAGCCAGCCACCGCCGGCCCGCGGTCCCGCGTCGACCACGCCGCCGGTGATGCTCGCACGTTCGCGCATACCACCCAGCCCGTGACCGTCGCTGGTGACCGGGACCGGCGCGGGCCGTCCGTCGTCGAGCACTTCGAGGGTGACGAGCGGGTCTTCGTAGGTGAGGTGGATCTTCGCCGACGTCGGCGCGACGGCGTGCTTGAGGACGTTGGTGAGCGCTTCCTGGGCGACCCGGTAGACCGCCAGCTCGACCGTCGGCGGGAGCGGGAACCGCCGTCCGGTAACCGTCCACGTCGCCGGCAGCCCGGTGACCCGGACCTGGTCCACGAGTTCGTCGATGTCGGCGATGCCGGGCTGCGGGGCCCGCGGGCTGTCCTCGCCCGTGCCGCGCAGCACGCTGAGCAGCCGGTGCATCTCGTCGAGCGCCTGCCGCCCGGTGGCCGAGACGTGCTTCGCGGCCGCCTCGGCCTGCCCGGCGTCCGTGCGGGCGGCGAACGCGGCGCCGTCGGCGAGGGCGATCATGACCGACAGGTTGTGCGCGATGATGTCGTGCATCTCGCGGGCGATGCGGGCCCGCTCGCGTGCCGCCGCGATCTGGCTCTCCTGGTCGCGTTCCCGCTCGGCCCGCACCGCGCGGTCGTGCAGCGAAGCCAGGTACGCCCGGCGCGTGCGCACGGTCACCCCGAGCGCGAACGCCGCCGTGACGAGCGCGGTCGCGAACACCAGATGCGCGACGAACACCGCGAGCCCGATGTCGCCGCCGAGGTCGGCCGCGGCGAGCGCGACGACCGTCCCCGCGGCCGCCGCGACGCGGTACCGGTCGCGGTACGCGGCGACGGTGTACACCGCGACCAGCACCGCGACCGTGGTGGGCGGGAACGAGGTGCCCAGCAAGCCCAGGGCCAGGCTCAGCGCGGCGGTGACGGCCAGCGCGGTCAGCGGGAACCGCCGCCGGAGCGCGAGCGCCGTGAGCAGCACGACCACGATCCCGGCCAGGAACCGCCGGTCCGGGCCGGGTGCCTGGGCGCCGACCACCAGGGCCAGGCCGAGAACCCCGAACGCCAGCACGAGGTCCGTGGACACCGGGTGCCGCCGCGCCCACGCGCGCAGCGGCTCGAGGCCCGGCCAGGCAGGGCGGAAAGCGGGGTCGATCAGTGCTCCGGTCACCCGGCCATCATCTCCTCCCGGTCGCCGCGCGGGCACGGCTTTCAGGCATCCCGCCGCTTCAGCACGACGGCGGCCGCGGCCAGCGCGACGACGACGTAACCGCAGAACCACGCGAAGCCGGTCCACGGCGGGAGGCTGAGCGGCGCCGGCCGGACCGTGACCATCGCCTGCCCGGCGTTGCTCGGCAGGTACGGCACGACGTGGGGAAGCCAGCTTTCCGGGAGCACCCCGGCCAGGCCCGGGACGATCATGACCAGCGCGACCAGCGCCGCGATCGCCCCGGCGGTGTGGCGGATCAGCCAGCCGAGCGCGATCCCGAGCAGCCCGATGCCGGTCAGGTAGAGCCCGGTCCCGGCCACCGCCCGGAAGACGCCGGGCGCGGCCAGGCTCGTCCCGATGTCCTGGGAGGACAGGAAAGCCTGGCCGCCCAGGAAGGCCGCGAACGCGGCGACCTCGCCGACCACGAGCGTGACCGCGGCGAACACGGCCGCCTTCGCCGCCAGCACCGGTGTGCGGGCGGGGACGGCGGAGAACGTCGAGCGGATCTGCCCGGTCGTGTATTCGCCGGACACCACGAGCACCCCCAGGACGCCGAACGCCAGCTGGACGAGGACGTACCCCTGCAGGCTCAGCGCGGTCGGTTCGAGGCGCGCCCGGGTCTGCGCGCTCAGCTGCGGCCACCGGTCGGCGTTGAGTGCGCAGGTGAGCCAGCCGAGGGCGATCATGGCGGCGACCGCCGTGCCGACCGTGATCGGTGTGGACTGCAGCGAGCGGAACTTCACCCATTCCGAGCGCATCACGCGGCCGAAGGTCACGCCGGGCGGGTTCGTGGTCGTCATGCGGGAAGTCCTTCGGGGGTGGGGACGCGGTACTCCAGCGCGCCGTCGGTGAGTTCCATGAACGCCTCTTCGAGCGACGCCTGGACCGGCGCCAGCTCTTCGAGCGGGATGCCGTGGCGGCAGGCGATCAGGCCGACCTCGGCGCTGCCGAGGCCGTGCACGTCGAGCAGCCCGGGTTCGGTGGTGGTGACGTCGATCCCGGGGCCGGTGAGCAGCGCGCGCAGCTCGGCGGCCCGCGGCGTGCGGACCCGGACGACCTTGGCCGAGGCGCGGTCGATGACCTCGCGCACCGACGCCTCGGCGATGATCCGGCCCTTGCCGATGACCACGAGGTGGTCGGCGGTCAGCGCCATTTCGCTCATCAGGTGCGAGGAAACGAACACCGTTCGTCCCTCGGCGGCGAGCCGGCGCAGCAGCGTGCGGATCCACAGGATGCCCTGCGGGTCCAGGCCGTTGACGGGTTCGTCGAGGATCAGCGTCGCCGGATCGCCCAGCAGCGCCGCGGCGACGCCGAGCCGTTGTCCCATGCCGAGGGAGAAGGCGCCGACCCGCTGGTGCGCGACGTCGGTCAGGCCGACCAGGCCGAGCACCTCGTCGACGCGCCGCCGCGGGATGCCGGTGGTGAGGGCGAGCGCCAGCAGGTGGTGGTAGGCCGACCGTCCGGTGTGGACGGACCGGGCCTCGAGCAGCGCGCCGACTTCGCGCAGCGGCGCGGCGTGCCGGGCGTAGGCCTTGCCGTTGACGGTCACCGAGCCCGAGGTCGGCGCGTCCAGGCCCATGATCATCCGGATGGTGGTGGACTTGCCCGCGCCGTTCGGGCCGAGGAAGCCGGTCACCGCCCCGGACCGGACGGTGAACGTCGCCCCGTCGACGGCGGTGCGGCGGCCGTACCGCTTCGACACCGCCCGTGCCTCGATCATCCTGTGGTCCTTTCGCCGGTCGTGGCGGCCCAACGTAGGCGTGTTCCCCGGCTCGATCGACCGTCCCGCGGACGATCCGGCGGGCGCCGATGTCCGACCGGCGGCGTACGGGCTACGCCGGAGGTCGCACCCGCCCGGGCGTTGACCACCCGGCCACCGGACAGCTATTCTCGATATGCGAAAGAAAGATTCCGGATAGTGAAATTTGAGGTCGCGATGCCTGAAGAGGGTCACTCCCTGCCGTACGTCGCCAACCTGTCGATCCTGTTCAAGGAGGTGCCGCTGCCCGAGCGCGCGGCCGCCGCGCGGGAGGCCGGGTTCACCGACGTCGAGTACTGGTGGCCGTTCGACACCGCGGTCCCGGCGCGCGACGAGGTCGACGGCTTCATCGGCTCGCTCGAGCGGGCCGGGGTCCGGCTGCGCGGGCTGAACTTCTACGCCGGGGACATGGCGGCGGGGGAGCGCGGCCTGGTCTCGTGGATCGGCCGCGAGACGGAGTTCGCCGACAGCCTCGTCGTCGCACTCGGGATCGCCGAACGCACCGGCTGCCGCAGCTTCAACGCGCTCTACGGCAACCGGCTCGACGGCGAGGACCCGGCCAAGCAGGACGACCTGGCCAGGGCACACCTGGACAAGGCGGCCGACGCGGCCGCGCGGATCGGCGCGCAGCTGGTCATCGAACCGCTCTCCGGCGCGGACCGCTATCCGCTCAAGACCGCCGCGGACGCCGTGGCCGTGCTCGATGACCTCGGGCGCGAAAACGTGCGGCTGCTGGCCGACCTCTACCACCTGGCGGTCAATGCCGACGACCTCGACGCGCTCGCGACGCGGCACGTCGCCCGGATCGGGCACGTGCAGATCGCCGACGCGCCCGGCCGGCACCAGCCCGGCACCGGGTCCCTCGACCTCGACGGTCACCTGCGGCGGCTCGAAGCCGCGGGCTACACGGGGTTCGTCGGGATCGAGTACGTCCCGGAACCCGACACCGTCACGTCGCTGGCCTGGCTGCCGATCACCCGAAGGGGACGAGCATGAAACTGGGATTCATCGGACTGGGCGTGATGGGCGCCCCGATGGCGGCGCACCTGGTCGCGGCCGGGCACGACGTCAGCGGCTACGACGTCAACACCGCGGCGGGGGAGAAGCTCGCCGCCGCGGGCGGCCGCGCGGCTACCGGCGTCGCCGACGCGGTGGCCGGGGCGGAGGTCGTGCTCACGATGCTGCCGAACCACCCGCAGGTCGAGGCGGTCGTGCTCGCCGCCGGCGGGGTGCTGGACGCCGCCGAGCCGGGCGCGCTGCTGATCGACATGAGCACCATCCGGCCGGAGACGTCGATCGCGCTCGCGGACGCCGCGCGGGAGAAGAAGATCCGCGTCCTGGACGCCCCGGTGTCCGGGGGCCAGGCCGGGGCCGAGCAGGCGTCGCTGTCCATCATGGTCGGCGGCTCCGAAGCGGACTTCGAGGCCGCCAAGCCGGTGCTCGACGCCGTCGGCAAGACCATCGTGCACGTCGGGCCGCACGGCGCCGGCCAGGTGGTGAAGGCCGCCAACCAGCTCGTCGTCGGCGGGATCTACGGCCTCGTGGCGGAGGCGATCGTGCTGCTCGAAGCGTCCGGTGTGGACGCCGTCACCGGCCTCGACGTGCTCGCCGGCGGCCTCGCGGGCAGCCGGATCCTCGAGCTCAAGCGGCAGTCCATGGTGGACCGCCGGTTCGCCCCCGGCTTCCGGATCGACCTGCACCACAAGGACATGGGGATCGCGCTGGCCGCCGCCCGGCAGGCCGACGTCGCGCTCCCGCTCACCGGGCTGGTCGCCCAGCTCGTCGCCGCCGGCCGCGCCATGGGGTACGGCTCCCTGGACCACTCGGCCCTGCTGAAGGTCGTCGAACAGTTGTCGGGCCGCGTCCCGGCGGAGGTGTGACATGCCCAGAATCCCCGCGATGCAGGCGGTCGTCGACGTCCTGGAGAGCGAAGGCGTCGACACCGTCTTCGGCTGCCCCGGCGCCGCCATCCTCCCGCTGTATAACGCCCTACAAGGCCGGGTGATCGAGCACCTGATCGTCCGCCACGAAGAGGGCGCGACGCACATGGCCGACGGCTGGGCAAGGACGAACGGGAACGTCGGCGTCGCCATCGGCACCTCCGGTCCGGCCGGGACGAACATGATCACCGGGCTCTACACCGCGCACGCGGACTCGATCCCGATCATCTGCATCACCGGCCAGGCCGCGACGACGAAGCTGCACCAGGAGGCGTTCCAGGCGGTCGACATCGTCGAGATCGCCAAGCCGGTGACGAAGTGGGCGGTGCAGGTCAGGGAGGCGGCGCAGCTGCCGTGGATCTTCCGCGAGGCGTTCCGGATCGCGCGGTCCGGCCGTCCGGGTCCGGTGCTCATCGACCTGCCGATCGACATCCAGAAGCAGGACATCGAGTGGGACTCCTCGATCGACTCGCCGCTGCCGGTCACGGCGGTGAAACCCGCTCCCGCGCGCGTCGAGCGGGCTGTTGAGATGCTTCTCCGGGCCGAACGCCCGCTGATCCTGGCCGGCGGCGGCGTCGTCCTCGGCGAGGCGAGCGAGCGGCTGCGGGCCGCGGCCGAGCGTCTCGGCGTCCCGGTGCAGGTGACGCTGATGGGCAAGGGCAGCTTCCCCGAGGACCACGAGCTGTTCGCCGGAATGGCCGGCATCCAGACGTCCCAGCGCTGGGCGAACGCAGCCTTTCTGGAGTCCGACCTCGTGCTCGCGCTCGGCGCCCGGTTCGGCGACCGGCACACCGGCGAGCTGTCGGTCTACCGGGGCGAGCGGAAGTTCATCCACGTCGACATCGAGCCGACCCAGCTGGGCAAGGTGTTCGGCCCGGACCTCGGGATCGTCTCGGACACGCGCGAGTTCCTCGACGCGCTGCTGACGGCCCTGGACCGCCGCTCGGCAACGCCACGGCGGGAGTGGGTCGCCCGGATCGGCGAGCTGAAGGAGGCACTGCCCCGGCGCGACGACTTCGACAGCCTGCCGATCAAGGCGCCGCGGGTGTTCAAGGAGATCAACGAAACCTTCGGTGCGGACACCTACTTCGTCACCGCGATCGGGCTGTACCAGATCTGGTCGGGCCAGTTCCAGCAGACGCACAAGCCGCGGCACTACCAGGTGTGCGGCCAGGCCGGCCCGCTCGGCTGGGAGATCCCGGCCGCGATCGGCGTCAAGAAGGCGCGGCCGGACGCCGAAGTCGTCGGCGTGGTCGGCGACTACTCGTTCCAGTTCCTCGTCGAGGAGCTGGCGGTCGCCGCCCAGTACGACGTCGGGTTCGTGCTGATCATGCTGAACAACGAGTACCTCGGGCTCATCCGCCAGGCCGAGACCGGCTACGAGATGAACTTCGAGGTCGACATCCACTACGACGCGATCGGCACGGACAACGTGAAGATCATGGAGGCCTACGGCTGCTCGGGCACCCGCGTGCACGAGCCGGGCGAGATCCGCACGTCCCTGGAGTGGGCGCGCAAGGAGGCCGAGCGCACCAGCCGGCCGGTCCTGGTGGAGATCATGATCGAACGCGAGGGCAACGCCGCCATGGGCGCCGCCCTCGACGCCGTCCGCGAGTTCGAGCCGGCGTAACCCCCGCGTGAACCCAAGGCCGCCGTACGAGACCTGACCTCGTACGGCGGCCTTTCCGCGCGCTGGGCCGAGCGGTTGTCGGAAAGTACAAACGCGAGCCCGAAATTCACCCGTCTTTCAGGGGTTCAGCCGTGGTCGGAGCCACACCGGAGCGTGTGTACTTCTTGCCGAAGCACCCCCGAAAGGACGTCCACAGTGGAATTCCTCCGACCCGGCTCGCTGGCCGGCGCGCTCGCCGCGAAGGCCGCGAACCCCGGTGCGGTCCCGATCGCCGGCGGCACGGACGTGATGGTCGAGCTCAACTTCGACCACCGCCGTCCCGAGTCGCTGCTCGACCTCGGCCGCGTCGCCGAACTGCACGAGCACGGCACCGACGGCAGCCGGATCCGGATCGGTGCGGCCGTGCCGTACAGCCGGATCATCAGCGAGCTCGGTACGCAGTTGCCCGGCCTGGCGATGGCCGCGCGGACCGTCGGGTCCCCACAGATCCGCAACCGCGGCTCGGTGGGCGGCAACCTGGGTGCGGCCTCACCCGCGGGCGACTCGCACCCGGCCCTGCTGGCCGCCGATGCCGAGGTCGAGATCGCCTCGGTCCGCGGCACCCGGATCGTCGCGGCCGAGGACTTCTACACCGGCGTCAAGCGGAACGTTCTGGAGCCGGACGAGCTGATCACCGCAGTACTCCTGGCCCCGGCCACCGGGCCGCAGCAGTTCAGCAAGATCGGCACCCGCAACGCGATGGTCATCGCCGTCGCCGCCTTCGGTCTGGCCCTGCACCCCGGTGAGAAACGGGTCGGCACCGGTGTCGGGTCGGCCGCACCCACGCCCCGGCGGGCGTTCGACGCCGAGGAGTTCCTGGCCGCCGAGCTGGACTGGGACTCGCCGAAGCCGATCACCGACTCGGTGAAGCGCCGCTTTGGCGACCTGGTCGCCGCGGCCGCGGCGCCGATCGACGACGTCCGGGGGAGCGCGGCCTACCGGCGGCACGCTCTCGGCGTCATGGCGCGCCGGACGCTGACCTGGGCCTGGACCGAATATTGCGGAGGGAGCGCGAAGTGCGCGTGAACGTCACTGTCAACGGCGAATCCCGCCGGGCGGACAACGTCTGGGAAGGCGAGAGCCTCCTCTACGTCCTGCGCGAGCGGCTCGGCCTGCCCGGCTCGAAGAACGCTTGTGAGCAGGGCGAATGCGGTTCGTGCACGGTCTACCTCGACGGCGTCCCGGCGTGTGCGTGCCTGGTCGCGGCGGGGCAGGCCGAGGGCCGCGAGGTCGTCACGGTCGAAGGGCTCGCGACCGGCGAGGCCCTCGACCCGGTGCAGGAGGCGTTCGTCGAGCACGGCGCCGTGCAGTGCGGTTTCTGCACGCCCGGTCTGCTGGTCGCCGCCCACGACCTGATCGAACGCGTGCCGGACCCGAGCGACGTCGAGATCCGCGAGGCGCTCGCCGGGAACCTCTGCCGCTGCACCGGGTACGAGAAGATCCTCGACGCCGTCCGCGACGCGGCCGCGAAGAAGGCCGTCCGATGAGCGCCGCGGCCCGTTCCCCGCAGGAGCTGCACGACACCATCGCCGGCGGCATCGGCGAGAGCCCGCTGCGCCCGGACGGCACGCTCAAGGTCCGCGGCGAGTTCGCCTACTCCTCGGACCTCTGGCACGAGGACATGCTGTGGGGCGCCACCCTGCGCAGCCCGCACCCGCACGCCCGGATCGTCCGCCTCGACGTCTCCCGCGCGCTCGCCCAGCCGGGCGTGCACGCGGTGCTGACCCACGAGGACGTGCCCGGCGAGAACGTCTACGGCCTGAAGTTCCAGGACACCCCGGCGCTGGCCGAAGGACTCGTGCGCTACCAGGGCGAACCGGTCGCGATCCTCGCCGCCGACCACCCGGAGATCGCGCGGCAGGCGCTCAAGGAGATCGTCGTCGAGTACGACGTCCTCGAACCGATCACCGATCCCGAGCGGGCCGCGCACGACGACACCCTGCCGAAGCTGCATCCCGGCGGGAACCTGGTGCGCCACCAGCGGATCGTCAAGGGCGACCCGGCCGCCACCGCGGACGTGGTCGTGTCCGGCGTGTACGAGATCGGCATGCAGGACCAGGCGTTCCTCGGGCCGGAGTCCGGGCTCGCGGTCCCGGCCGAGGACGGCGGCGTCGACCTCTACCTGGCCACCCAGTGGCTGCACGTCGACCAGCGCCAGACGGCGAAGGCCCTCGGGCTGCCCCTGGAGAAGGTGCGGCTGACGCTCTCCGGGGTCGGTGGGGCGTTCGGCGGCCGCGAGGACCTGTCGATGCAGATCCATTCCTGCATGCTCGCGCTGCGTACCGGCCGTCCGGTGAAGATGGTATACAACCGACTGGAGTCGTTCTTCGGGCATGTGCACCGCCACCCGGCGAAGATGTACTACGAGCACGGCGCCACCCGCGACGGCAAGCTCGTCTACGTCCGCGCGAAGCTGTACTTCGACGGCGGCGCGTACGCGTCCAAGACCCCGGTCGTGGTCGGCAACGGCACCACGCTGAGTGTCGGTCCATACGATGTACCGAACGCGCACATCGAGGGCTGGGGTGTATACACCAACAATCCGACCTGCGGCGCGATGCGCGGTCTCGGCGCGGTGCAGCCGACGTACGCCTACGAGTCCCAAATGGACAAACTCGCCGCGGCGCTGGGCATGGACCCGGCGGAGCTGCGGATCCGCAACGCGCTGAGTGAAGGGTCCACTGTGGTCACCGGCCAGGTGGTCGACTTCCCGGCGCCGGTGGCGGAACTCGTCCAGCGGGTCCGCGACCTGCCGCTGCCACCTTCGCGCAGCGGTGACGTCGACATCCGCGAACTGCCCGGCGGCGCGTCCAACACGACGCACGGCGAAGGGGTGGTGCGGGGTGTCGGCTACGGCGTGACGATCAAGAACATCTCCTACGCGGAAGGCCTCGACGACTACTCGACCGCCCGCGTCCGCCTGGAGGTGATCGGCGGCGAAGCGGTCGCGATGGTGCACACCGCCGCGGCCGAGGTCGGGCAGGGTCTGGTGACGCTGCAGCAGCAGATCGCCCGCACCGAGCTGGGTGTGACGCGGGTGAGCGTGCACCCGGCCGATACAAGCGTCGGCGACGCGGGATCCAGCTCGGCGTCGCGCCAGACGTATGTCACCGGCGGCGCGGTCCGCAACGCCTGCCGGGCGGTTGCGGATACGGTATACAGTCGGCTGGGTCTCGCCGCGGAAGGTATGTCGTTGACTGGCGGCAAGGTGGTCGCGGCGGACGGCGAAGTCGTCGCCGACCTGGCCGAGTTGCTTGGCGACACGGCGATCGAGGAGACCCGGGAGTTCCACCACCGCCCGACGTATCCGCTCGACCCGGAGACCGGCCAGGGCGACGCCCACGTGCAGTACGGCTTCTCGGCCCACCGCGCGGTGGTCGACGTCGACCTGGACCTCGGCCTGGTCAAGGTGGTGCAGCTCGACTGCGCGCAGGACGTCGGCAAGGCGATGAACCCCGACGCCGTCGTCGCCCAGATCCAGGGCGGCTCGGCCCAGGGCCTCGGTCTCGCCGTGATGGAGGAGATCCTGGTCGAGGGCGGCAAGGTGCGGAACCCGTCGTTCACCGACTACCTCATCCCGACCATCCTCGACATGCCGCCGATGCGCGTCGAGGTCCTCGAACGGCCCGACCCGCACGCGCCCTACGGCGTCCGCGGCGTCGGCGAGCCGCCCACGATCTCGGCCACGCCGGCGATCGCCAACGCCATCCGCGCGGCCACCGGCCTCGAGCTGCCGCGCGTCCCGATCCGCCCCGAGCACATCACCGGAGTTCGAGATGACCACGTCGCCTTCCGTCGAGCGGGAATGGCTCGATGAAGCCGTCCGGATCGCCATGCGCAACGTCGAGAACGGCGGCGGCCCGTTCGGCGCGCTGATCGTGCGGGACGGCAAGGTCGTCTCGACCGGCGTCAACCGTGTCACGGCGAACCTGGACCCGACCGCGCACGCGGAAGTGGTCGCGATCCGCGCGGCCTGCCAGGAGCTGGGCACGTTCAAGCTCGACGGCTGCGTGCTCGTTTCGAGCTGCGAGCCGTGCCCGATGTGCCTGTCGTCCGCTTTGTGGGCGCGGGTGGACAAGGTTGTCTACGCCGCCGACCGCGACGACGCGGCCAGGGCGGGCTTCGACGACCGTGCCTTCTACGAACTCTTCGACCGTCCGCGTGAGACGTGGACGGTTCCCGTGACGCGACTGTCCGCAAAGGACGGTTTCGCGCCCTTCGCGGCTTGGCTCGACAAGAGCGACCGCACCGACTACTGACCCACAAGGCCAGCTGACCGGAGCACAACCCCATCGAACGTCCCGCTCGCCCAGGCACGGCGTGGTGCCTAGGCCTGGCCGAGCACACCCACCGGCAAGGGCAGGACGCATGACCCAGACCGAAATTCAGGAACCGGACCTCGTCGAAGTACCCGCAACACGTCGTGCGCTCCTCGACAAGCTGTTCGAGCTTCGCGCAAGGCAATCCACGATCGGCCGCGAAGTCCGCGGCGGCGTCACGACGTTCGTCGCGATGGCTTATATCGTGCTGCTCAACCCGCTCATCCTCGGCGCCTCCGCCGACATCACCGGCGCCCGGCTGTCGGCCGCGCAGGTGACCACGGCGACCGCGCTGGCCGCCGCCGTGATGACCGTCCTCATGGGACTCGTCGGCAACGCACCCCTCGCGCTGGCCGCCGGGCTCGGCGTCAACGGCATCGTCGCCTTCCAGATGGCGCCCGAGATGACCTGGCCACAGGCGTTCGGCCTGGTCGTGCTCGAAGGCGTGTGCATCGTGCTGATGGCCGTCAGCGGCGTCCGTGAACGGATCATGAACGCCATCCCGCGGCCGCTCAAGACGGCGATCACCGTCGGGATCGGGCTCTACATCGCGCTCGTCGGGCTGGTCAGCGCCGGGTTCGTGTCGCGGGTGCCGGACGCGGCGGCCACTCCGGTGCCGGTCCGCCTCGGCGCCGACGGGCACCTGTCCGGCTGGCCGATCGTCGTGTTCTGCGTCGGGCTGCTGCTGATGATCGTGCTGGTGGCGCGCAAGGTCCCGGGCGCGGTGCTGATCAGCATCGGCGTCGCGACAGTCCTGGCCGTGGTGTTGCACGACGGCTTCGGCGTCGGTGGCTGGGGCCGCACGGACCCGGCGTTGCCCGACCATGTCGTCGCCGCACCGGACTTCGGCCTCTTCGGTCACATCGACCTGTTCGGCGGCTTCGCGTCGGCGGGCGCGCTCGCGGCGACGGTGTTCCTGTTCACCCTGGTGCTGTCCGGATTCTTCGACGCCATGGGCACGATCACCAGCGTCTCCGACGAGGCCGGGCTGTCGAAGAACGGCAAGGTTCCGCGGATGGGCCGCATCCTGCTCGTCGACGGTGCGGGCGCGATCGCGGGCGGTGTCACCGGATCGTCGCCGAACACGGTGTTCCTGGAATCGGCGGCCGGTGTCGGCGAAGGCGCGCGGACCGGGCTGGCGAGCGTCGTCACCGGCCTGCTGTTCGCCGGGACGCTGCTGTTCACGCCGCTGGCCGGGGTCGTCCCGGCCCAGGCCGCGGCACCCGCGCTGGTGGTGATCGGCGGGATGATGGTCGCGCAGTGCCGGACCATCCCGTGGCACGACCCGGACTACACGATCCCGGTGTTCTTGACTGCCGCACTGATCCCGTTCACCTACTCGATCACCAACGGTGTCGGCGCCGGCCTGATCGCGTTCGTGCTGATCAAGATCGGCCGCGGCAAGTGGCGCGAGGCCGGCTGGCTGCTCTCGCTGCTGGCGCTGGTCTTCGCGGTGTACTTCGCCATCGACGGCGTCGAAGCCCTCTTCCGCTAAGGAGTTCCCGTGACCCTGATGTTCTTCAACGGCGGCGCCATGCGCGGCGAGCCGCTGCACCACCTCCTCGACGGCTCGCCGTTCGTCGGCGCGGCGCGGACCGCGGCGAAGTACCGGTTCTACGCGGTCGGCGACCAGTGCCCGGCGCTGTACCCGGTGTCCCACGGCGGCGCCTCGGTGACCGGCGAGGTGTACGACGTCTCGCTCGACGACCTGCGGGACAGGGTATTGCCATCGGAGCCGCATGAACTGGAGCTGGGCGTGGTGGAGCTGGCGGACGGCAGTTCGGCGTTCGCGATGCTGCTGCGGCGGCCCTACACCTCGCACGTCGCGCTGCGGGACATCACCGAGATCGGCGACTGGCGGGCCTTCAAGGCGAGCGCGTGAAGGTCCTGGTCGCGCCGGACAAGTTCAAGGGCTCGCTGACCGCGGCCGAGGCGGCGTCGGCGGTGGCCGCCGGCCTCGCCGACGTCCGCCCCTCCCTCGACGTGCGGTGCCTCCCGGTGGCGGACGGCGGCGACGGCACGGTCGACGCCGTCCTCGCCGCCGGGTTCCGCCGTGTGCCGGTCCCCGCCCGGGGACCGACCGGTGCGCCGCTGACCGCGTCCTACGCGGTCCGCGGCGACACCGCGGTCGTCGAGCTGGCCGAGGCGTCCGGGCTGTACCGGCTGCCCGGCGCGCCGGAACCGCTCGCCGCGACCAGCGCGGGCACCGGAGACGTCATGGCCGCCGCGGTGGCCGCCGGGTGCCGCCGGATCGTGCTCGGCGTCGGCGGCAGCGCCGGCACCGACGGCGGCGCGGGGATGCTGACCGCACTCGGAGCCCGCCTGCTGGACGGTGCCGGACGCGAGCTTCCCCCTGGCGGCGCGGCCTTGGCCCGGATCGCCGCGCTTGATCTGTCCGGTTTGGACCTGTCCGAAGTGGACATCGAATTGGCGAGCGACGTGGACAACCCGCTGTACGGGCCGCGGGGAGCAGCGTACGTCTACGGCCCGCAGAAGGGCGCGTCGCCCGGCGATGTCGAGACGCTCGATGCCGCGTTGCGCCACTGGGCGTCGATCGCCGGCCCGGAATTCGCTTCGCGACCGGGCGCCGGAGCGGCCGGGGGAGTGGGCTTCGCGGCGATGGCCGTGCTCGACGCCCGGATGCGCCCGGGCATCGAGCTGCTGCTCGACCTGCTCAGGTTCGACGCCGCGCTGGGAGGGGCTTCGCTGGTCGTCACCGGCGAGGGTTCCCTCGACGCGCAGACGTTGTCCGGCAAGGCCCCGGCCGGGGTGGCCCGCGCGGCGGCGGCCCGGGGCATCCCGTGCGTCGCCGTTTCCGGGCGGTGCCTGGTGCCCGCGCCGGACCTGGCCGCGGCCGGCATTTCGGCCGCGTATGCGCTGACGGACCTGGAGCCGGACCCGGCCCGGTGCCTGGCCGAGGCGGCACCCCTGCTCCGCCGCCTCGCCCACCGCGTCGCGGCGGACCACCTGAGTCCGTGAATGGCACATTGAGGGACTTCAAGTCCGTGAATGTGCCATTCACGGCTTTGCTCCGAACGAGTGCTACCGGAGTTTTGTTATCATTGGAACCATGGTGACGAAGGTGGCGATGGACACCCGGGAGCGGATCCTCCAAGCGGCGGCCGCGCTGCTGGCGGCGGAGGGGCGCGACGGTCTTTCGACCCGCGCGGTCAGTGCCGCGGCCGGGGTCCAGCCGCCCGCGCTGTACCGGCTCTTCGGCGACAAGGACGGCCTCCTCGACGCCGTCGCCGCGTACGGCTTCGACGAGTACCTCACGAGCAAGCGGGCCCTGGGCCCGACCGGCGACCCGGTGGAAGACCTCCGTCGCGGCTGGGACCTGCACATCGAATTCGGGCTGTCCCGCCCGGAGTTCTACGTGCTGATGTACGGCGACGCCCACCTGGGCCGCACGTCGCCGGCGGCCAGGGAAGGCGAGGCGATGCTGCGAAGCGTCGTCGAGCGTGTCGCGGCGGCGGGACTGCTGCGGGTGAGCGTCGAACGCGCGGCCCGGCTGGTGCACGCGACCGCGATGGGGGTCGTGCTTTCGCTGATCGCGACCCCGGAGGAGGAGCGCGACGCGGAGCTGTCCGCGACGGCTCGCGATACCGTGCTGAACCGCATCCTCACCGGCGCGGTGGAGCCGGCGGGCTCCGACCTGCCGGAACGCGCGGTCGCGCTGCGGGCCGGGCTCGACGGCGCCACCGTGCTCACCGAGGCTGAGCGCGTCCTGCTGGCCGAGTGGCTGGACCGCATCGCCGACGCCTGAGCCCGCTGGATCGGTTCAGTCCGATCGGACATTGTTTGGCGCCGGCGGGTGGCCCAATATGTTGCGGCTCGCAACATATTGACGACAACGCCGTCGGAGGGTCCCGATGATCAGGTGGAAAGCGGTCCTGGCCTGCGCCGGAGCGGGAATCTTGCTGGCCGGGGCGCTGCCGGGAACGGCCGTGGCGAGCGGCACCGCGACCGACTGCTGCGGCGGTGGCGCGTCCTGGGCGACCGGCAACAAGTCCGCCCTCGGGACCTCGACGACCTCCGCCAGCCCGGTGTGGTTCACCGTCGCGGGCGGCGTCACGTCGGAGGTCTTCTATCCGCGCGCCGACGTCCCGAACACCCAAGACATGCAGTACGTCGTCACCGACGGCAGCAGTTTCGTCGACCTCGAGCGCGACGCGACGAACCACGTCGTCTCGATGCCCGACGAAAAGGCGCTGCAGTACACCGTCACCAACACCGCGAAGAGCGGCAAGTACCGGATCACCACCGACTACGTCACCGACCCGGCCCGCGCGACCCTGGTCACCAGCACCCGTTTCCAGTCCCTCGACGGCGGCAGCTACCGGCTGTACCTGCTGGCCAACCCGTCGATGGCGGGCGGCGGCTCGAACGACAACGCCTGGTGGGACAACGGCGCCCTGCTGGCGAGCGGCACCGAGACGCTGTTCGGCGGGACGGCGACCACAGTCGTCTCCGCGGTGCGCGTCTCGACCGGCTTCACCGCGCACGACAACGGCTACAGCGGCGCGGCCAGCGACTGCCTGGCCGACCTGCGCGCCGACAAGAACCTGACCAACCAGTTCGACACCGTCTCCGGCACCGGCAACGTCGTCCAATGTGGACAGATTCCGGTCGGTGCGGACACGACGTTCACCGTCGCGCTCGGCTACGGCGGCACCGCGGCCGCCGCGTCCTCGGCGGCGAGCGGGTCGCTGAGCAGCGGCTTCGCGAGCGTGTCGGCGTCCTACCGCAGCGGCTGGAACTCCTACGCCGGGGGCTTGAAACCCGCGCCGGCGAGCGTTTCCGGGGACACGCAACGGCGTCGCGCCTACTACGTCGCGGCGATGGCGCTGAAGACCGCCGAGGACAAGCAGCACCCGGGCGCGAGCGTCGCGGGACTGGCGACGCCGTGGGGCGACTTCACGAACGGCGACCAGCTCAACGACGGCTACCACCGCGTCTGGGGCCGTGACCTCTACCAGCAGGCGACCGGCCTCCTGGCCGCCGGCGACAGCGCGCAGGCCAAGCGGATGGCCCAGTTCCTCTGGAACTCACAGTGGATCGGCAGCCCCACGGCCGGCGATGGCACGACGTACCCGGCCGGGTCGTTCCCGCGCTACAGCCCGGTTTCCGGCGTCGCGGGCGCGAGTGCCCAGCAGCTCGGCTGCTGCGAACAGCTCGACCAGGACGCCGACGCGATCCTGCTGGCCTGGTTGACCGGACTCACCGACGCCTCGACCTACGCCAAGGTCAAGACGACGGCGAACCACCTCGTTTCGACCGGCCCGGACACCACCGAGCGGTGGGAGGAGCAGTACGGCAAGTCGCCGTCGTCGGTGGCCGCCGAGATCGCCGGGCTGATCGCCGCCGGGGCCATCGCCCGGGCGAACGGCGACACGGCGAGCGCGTCGTCGTGGGAGTCCACCGCGGACTCCTGGCGGAACTCCCTGGCCGGCTGGACCGTCACGACGTCCGGCTACTGGGGCGGCCACACCTACTACGAACGCCTCGACCGCGCCGGGAACCCGAACGACACCGCGACGATCTGCTTCGACGAAGGCTGCTTCTACGAGCACGACGTCACCGACTTCGGGTTCCTCGACCTGGTCCGGCTCGGGATCCGCCCGGCGGGCGACGCCACGATCGCGAACTCGGTCGCGCCGGCCGCCGCCGCGTCCGACGGCAACTCGGCAATGCAGGTGACGTTGCCGAACGGTGACGTCTACTTCCACCGCTACCCGCACGACAACTACGGCGAAAGCACCGCGAACTGCGGTGGCTGGCCGGCGGGTGGCGCGCAGCGGTTCGGACGCCTGTGGCCGGTGCTGTCGGGCGAGCGTGGTGAGTACGAGCTGGCGAACGGCCGTTCGGCGGCGGTGTACCTCAAGTCCATGGCGGACTCGGTCAACGACGGGTACTTCGTGCCCGAGCAGGTCTGGGACCGGTCGGACGCCGGCTGCTTCGGGCTCGGCCGCCCGACCGGCAGCGCGGGCCCGCTGATGTGGGCGGAAGGCCAGTACCTCCGGCTGGCCCAGAGCATCGACGCCGGCCACAACCTGGACACGCCGTCGATCGTCAAGGCGCGGTACGGGACCTGAGCGGGGAGGGACGACACGCCCCCTCGACGTGTCGTCCCTCCAATCACGCGTGTCGTCCCGCTGATCACGCGTGTCGTCCCTTCCGTCACCGCACGAGGCGGACGGTCTTCGCCGCGGGAGCGAAGGTCGCCGTCTGGCCGCGGGTGAGGGTGACGGTGTCGGCTTCGAGGCCGTCACCGAAGGCGACCAGCCGGTCGGACTCGACCTCGACCGTCAGCGGCGCCTTCGTCAGCTCGCCCTCGGTGTGCGTGGTCCCGGTCGTCGGCGACGGCCACGCCTCCCGCACGAACCAGACCAGCCGGGCCTCGCCGGGGGCGGGCAGGCGCAGGCCGCTGTGGCGGTCCCGCCACACCGACCCGCACCAGCCGGTGGCGCCGGTGCCGGTGCCGACCAGGATCCCCGACGACGCCTGGCGTTCGGCCGACCCGCCGCCGGTGCCCAGCCGGTAACGGGCCGTCTGGTGCCCGGCGTGCCCGAGGTAGATCTCGTTGAGCGCCAGCAGCCGCTGGCCGTCGTCGGCGGTGAGCCCCGCCATCGTCCGGTGCTCGGCGTCCGATGTGGACCGCAGGAGATCCGCGACGGCCTCGACGGGGTGCTTGACGAGGACGCCGGGCTCGGCGGGCGCGATGCCGATCACCGGCTGGCCGTCGAGGTACTTGGCCACGTTGGCGACGAGGCCGTCCTGCCCGACCACGACGACGACGTCTTCCGGCGTGAACAGGAACCGGTCGAGGTCCGCGCGTTCGACCTCGCCGCGGCGCCAGTCCAGCGGGATGGCCGCGGACGCCGCGGCGAGCGCGGCGCGCACGGCCGCGTCCGCGCCGGTGACTTCGGCGAGGTCGCGCCCGCGCGTGCGCAGGAAGAACTCGGCTTGGCCACGGGTACCGTGCCGGGCGAGGAGCTCGTCGAGCTCGGTGCGCCGGTGTACGAGCACGACGCGCGGGGCGAGGCTCACGAGCGGACACCGAGCTTCGTCAGCAGCGGGGCGAGCAGATCAGGGGTCACCGTGAGGCTGTCGATCTGCGGGAGGTTGCCGGCCAGTTCCTTCAGTGCGAGACCCGTCAGCACGCCGTCGGGCAGGTCGCGGTACGCCGCCAGCCGGGCCGCCTCACCGGCCGCTTCCGCCTCGCCGAGTGCCCGCTTGCCCGCGGCCTGCACCTGGGTCAGCCGTTCCTCGCGCGACGCCTGGGCTTCGGTTTCGATCCGGTTCGCCGCCGCGGCTTCTTCGGCCTGGCGCCGGGCGTTCGCCCCGCGCTGGACGAGCAGCTGCTCCTCGCGGCGGGCCAGCTCGATCTGGCTCTGCAGCTCGTTTTCGCTGATCGCGCGTTCGCGCTCGACAGCGAGCGCGCGCCGCTCGAAGGTCGCCCGGTCGGCCTCCTGCTGGACCTTCTCCCGCGCGGTCGTCTGCAGTGCCTTCTCGACTTCGGGTTCGGCCCGGATGGAGACGACGCGCACGTCGATCACCGCCGAGCCGGTCTGCGCGAGGCGCGTGTCCTCCTCGGCGAGCCCGGCGCGGATCCGGTCGCGGACCGCGCGGACGCCGTCGACGAGCGCCGTGGCCAGGGGAGTGCGGGTCAGCACCTCGACCGCGTACTGCTGGACGTTCTCGGTCAGGAGCCCGCTGATCTGGGCCAGGGGGTCGCTTCTCCAGCGTCCGGTGTCCGGGTCGATGGAGAAGTCGATGCGCCGTGCGGCCAGCGCGGGGTCCTCGATCCGGAACGTCAGCGCGAGCTGGACGGTGACGTCCTGGAAGTCGGCCGTGCGGGCGTGGAACAGCAGCGGCAGCTCGCGGTCGTCGACGGGGACCTCCGAGACCACCGCCGTCAGCGGCCGGTACCAGAACGACAGCCCGACGCCGTCGTGCGCGAGCTTGCCGCGGCGGTAGTGGCGGATGTGCACGGTGGGCGCGCCGCGCAGGTGCCGGAACCCGAACCGGCGGTCGATGTCGGCCATGGAGCCTCCTCTTATCGTCGGTGTGACGATATGCGGTCGGCGCCCTAATCGTCAACATGACGATTAGCGGGTAGGGTGGTGGCATGGGTCACCCGCCGTTCGCCGTCACCGTGGACCTCGTCGTGCTCACCCTGACCGGGGACGAACTGTGCGCGCTGGTGGTGCGCCGCGGAGTTCCGCCGTACCGGGGGGAGTGGGCGCTGCCCGGCGGGTTCGTCCGGGAGGACGAGGACCTGGCGCATGCGGCCCGCCGGGAGCTGGCGGAGGAGACCGGGCTGGCGCCGGGCACCGTCCACATCGAACAGCTCGCCGGCTACGGCGCGCCGGACCGGGACCCGCGGATGCGGGTCGTCACGGTCGCGTACCTGGCGCTGGCACCGGACCTGCCGGTCCCGCGCGCGGGCACGGACGCGGCCGAGGCCCGCTGGGCACCGGTCCGTTCGCTCACGAGCGAACGGCTGGCGTTCGACCACGACCGCATCCTCGCCGACGGCCTCGAGCGAGCCCGCGCGAAACTGGAGTACACCCCGCTGGCCACGGCGTTCTGCGCACCGGAGTTCACGGTCGCGGAGCTGCGCCGGGTGTACGAGCTCGTCTGGAACACCCGGCTCGACCCCCGCAACTTCCACCGCAAGGTGACGGGCGCGGAGGGGCTGCTGGAGCCGACAGGCCACACGACAACCCGGGACGGCGGCCGTCCCGCCCAGCTGTACCGCCGGGGCAAGGCCGACCTGCTGTACCCGCCGATGCTGCGGGCTTGAGTCCCGTTTGCCCGCGGGTCAGGCGGCGCAGGCGGGAACCAGCCGGCGCACGGCACCGACCAGCGGCAGCAGCCGCGTGCCGAGGTTGCGCGCCGCCAAACCGCCGCGCGTGGCCGGGATCAGCAGAGCCGCGGCCGTGGACACGTTGCGCTGCTTCGGTTCCACCAGCTTCCGGTGCGTGCTCTCGTACCGCCGGAACGCCGACGTCGCGTCCAGCGGCGTGCGGCCCAGCGCTTCCGCCAGCGTGAACGCGCCCGCCATCGCGAGGGTCGAACCGTCGCCGAACAGCGACACGCACGATGCCGCGTCGCCGGCCAGGGCGATGCGGCCGGTGTGCCAGCTGTCCAGCCGTACCCGGCTCACCGCGTCGAGGTAGAGGTCGTCCGCCTCCCGCACGCGCTCCAGCAACTCCGGCACGCGCCAGCCCGCGCCCGCGTAGGCCTCGGCGAGCATCCGCTTGTGCTGCCCGGTGTCGCGGTGGTCGAACCCCGGCACCGCGTCGCCGCGGAACATGAACGCCGCGATCCCGTGGCCGCGCGACGGGTGCACCGCGACGGCGCGGCCCGGCGAGTTGTACATCACGATCGCCGTCGGGTCGGCCGGTGGTTCGGCGAGCGGCAGCGTCGCGATGTAGACGCCCATGTGCTCGGTGAACGCCTCCTCCGGCCCGAACGCCAGCCGCCGCACGGCAGAGTGCAGGCCGTCCGCGCCGATCACCAGGTCGAAGCGCCGCGGGGCGCCCCGCTCGAACGTGACGTCGACGCCGCCTTCGTCATGGTGCAGTTCGGCGATCGAGTCGTGGAAGACGAACTCGGCGTGGTCACGGGCCGCGTCGTGGAGGATCTCCGCGAGGTCGGTGCGGGGCAGTTCGATGTCGCTGTCGGCGCCGAGCACGCTCATCGGCACCTGGCCCGTCCGCCGTCCCGCGTCGTCGACGAACTTCAGCGATCGCGCGCCGGTGCTCGCCTCGCGCAGCTTCGCGGTGATGCCCATCCGGTCCGCGACGCGCGCCGCCGGCCCGCGGACGTCGACCGGGCTGCCGCTCGAGCGCAGCCCGGCGGCGCGTTCCACCACGGTGGGCCGGAAGCCCGCGCGGGCCAGCCAGTAGGCCAGCGTCGGCCCGGCGACTCCGGCACCGGAGATCAGTACGGTTCGTTCGGTCATGGTGTTACCCCCCCAGCTCGGTCCTGACCATCGGTCAGTTCCGACCGTACGCTCCTGTCCACCGGTCAGGCAAGCGGTTAGGCTCGGGGGATGACGGACGACACCCGGGCGCGGATCCTGCGGGCGGCGCTGGCGGAGTTCTCGGCGCGGGGTTTCCACGCCACGTCGGTGCGGGAGCTGGCCGAGCGCGTCGGCGTGACCAAGACCGCGGTGCTCTACCACTTCCCGGGCAAGGCGGACATCGTCACGGCGCTGGCCGAGCCGATGCTGGCCGATTTCGACGCGGCGCTGGCGAAGGCGGCGGACGCCCCCGACCCCCGCCGGGCGGCGATCGAAGGACTGCTCGACGTCTGGCTGGCCCACCGGTACCTGCTCCGGATGAACCTGCGGGACCTCAGTCTGACCGCGTCGGACGAGGTGTTCGAACGCTTCCGCGACGGCATGCTCAAGGCCAACGGCCTGGTCGCCGGGCCCGAACCGGCCTTCGCGGACCAGGTTCGCGCGGCGCAGGCGATCGCGATGCTCAGCGACCCGGTGGTCCTGTTCGCCGACACGCCGCCGGCCGAACTGCGCGCGGCGATCCTGGCCGGCGTCGACCGGCTGTTCACGGCCGAGCCCGCGGCCAAGGTCCGCGGCCGCCGCGGCAGGCCGCCGGCGATGAGCCCGGAAACGCTCGAGGCGGCCCGGCGCCTGCACGACGCCGGGCACACGCCGTCCGACATCGCGACCACGCTCGGCGTCTCCCGGGCGACGATCTACCGCCACCTGCCGGGCGCGGATTAATGAGACGACTTGTGAGACTTTTGAGACTGTTCAGCGGTCCCGATGTCCCGACACGGCCCGGAACCACAGCGTGAACTCCGTCTTCTGCGGCATCAGCCGGTACTGCGGCAGCACGCCCGGCCCGCACGACGCCGTCCCGAGCCCGTGCTGCGCCACGTCCACCGACAGGTGCACCAGGTCGCCCGGCACGAGGTCGTCGGTGTGCCGCGCCGCTTCCAGCGCCGCCGCGTCCCAGCGGCGGGCCGTGAAGTCGAACTGCGGCTCGCCGTCGATGCGCAGGCCCGTGCCGTCCGGGGCGGTCAGGCGGGCCCAGCGCACCGCCGTGCGGTTGCCGTTCTCCTGCGGGTACACGTACGGCGTCTGCAGGCCGTCGACGCTGCTCGAGAACCGCCCGATCCGGGCCGCCTGGCTGCTGTCCGGGTACGCCTCGCCGGGACCGCCGCCGAACCACTCGGCCGAGCCGAGCGTGCCCGGGACCGCCATCGCCAGCCCGAGGCGGGGGAGCGTGCCGGGGAACTCGCCGTCCGGGGTCACCTCCAGCCGCAGCCGCAGGCGGTCTTCGAACGCCGTCCACGTGTAGGCGGTGAACAGGCCGAACGGCTGCGCCGGCGGGGCGACGCGGGTGCGTACGACGAGTTCCTCGCCGTCGGCGTCGACCGAGATCACCCGGTGCTGCATCCGGTGCAGCCCCGCCTCCCGCCACTGCTCGGCCGCCGGCCGTCCCGCGAACGTCCCGCGGTCGTTGTCGGTCGTCGCGCGCCAGACGTCGAGCCGCGGTCCCCGCACGGCGTGCCCGCCGAGCGTCGTGAGTGTGCCCGTCACCGCGTCGAACTCGCCGGTGCCCAGCACCAGCCGGCCACCGGTCCGGAACACCGGCCCGCGCCGGGGGAGCGGTGCCGCGGCGGGCGCCGCCGATACCGGCAGCTGCCCCCAGCCGACGACGTGCCCGGCCGGTGCCCACGAAGCCGCCGAGGCCGACGACGCCGAGACGGTCAGCCACGACTCCCCGGCCGTCGCGGGCAGCGACGGCATCGGCACGGTGACACTCTGTCCCGAGTGGACGGCCGGGATGTCGAGAACGCCTTGCGCGACAGCGGTTCCTTCGTCTTCGAGCACCCAGGTGAACACGAGGTGCTCGGTGGTCAGGAAGTCGTAATGGTTGGACACGCGGATCCCGGCGGCGTCCGCGGCGATCCGGACCGGCTCGATGATCTTCGCGTACTCGATCAGCCCCGGTGACGGCGTCCGGTCCGGGAAGACGAGCCCGTCGATGACGAAGTTGCCGTCGTGGATCGGTTCGCCGAAGTCGCCGCCGTAGGCGAAGTGGCCGTCGGCGGCCAGGCCGTGGTCGATCCACTCCCAGATGAACCCGCCCTG
Source organism: Amycolatopsis balhimycina FH 1894 (assembly GCF_000384295.1). Taxonomy (NCBI): domain Bacteria; kingdom Bacillati; phylum Actinomycetota; class Actinomycetes; order Pseudonocardiales; family Pseudonocardiaceae; genus Amycolatopsis; species Amycolatopsis balhimycina. The sequence continues at coordinate 10,765,940 of NZ_KB913037.1, forward strand.
GCAGTTCGGGTACCGCTCGAACAGCTCGCGGTACTCCAGCAGGCCGCCGGGCCCGTTGCCCATCGCGTGCCCGTACTCGCATTGCAGGAACGGCAGGTCGCGGCGGCGCTCGTTGTCGTCTTCCCGGCGCCCGATCCGCTCGACCTCTTCGTGGGTGGCGTACATCCGGCTGTGGACGTCGACGTAGGCGCAGTCGTGGTCGCCTTCGTAGTGCACCGGCCGGGTCGGGTCGCGGTGGCGCACCCACTCCGCCATCCGCGCGAGGTTCTCGCCGGTGTGGCTTTCGTTGCCCAGCGACCAGAGGATCACGCTGGGCCGGTTCTTGTCCCGTTCCACCGTGCGCCGCATCCGGTCGAGGTACGCCTCGGCCCACATCGGCTCGGCGCTGGGGTTGCCCACCCAGCCCAGCGGCTCGAAGCCGTGGGTCTCCAGGTCGCACTCGTCGATGACCCAGAGGCCGTATTCGTCGCACAGTTCGAGGAAGGCCGCGTCCGGCGGGTAGTGGCTCGTCCGCACGGCGTTGATGTTGTGCCGCTTCATGAGCAGGACGTCGGCGAGTGCGGTCTCCCGCGACACCGCGCGCCCGGTGCGCGGGTCGTGTTCGTGCCGGTTGACCCCGCGCAGCAGCAGGCGGCGGCCGTTGACCTTGAGCAGGCCGTCCTCGATCGAGACGGTCCGGAACCCGATCCGGACCGGCACGCTTTCGGCCGCCGTGGACAGCGTCCCGTCGTACAGCCGCGGCGACTCCGCGCTCCACGGCTCGACCGGCAGCTCCAGCGGTTCCCCGGCCGGATGCGCGGTGACGCCCAGCTCGGGGATGTCCAGCACGACGTCCGGGCCGGTCTCGACCCGGACTGTGCCCAAGCCGGTGGTGTGGTCGTAGTCCGCGCGGACCCCGTAGTCGGCGATCCCGCCCGCCGGCCGGGCGAGCAGCGTGACGGCGCGGAAGATCCCGGACAGCCACCACATGTCCTGGTCCTCGAGGTAGCTGGCCGCTGACCACTGGTGCACGCGCACCGCGAGGACGTTGCCGGTCGGCCGCAGCAGCGACCCCACCTCGAACTCCGACGTCAGCCTGCTGCCCTTCGTGACCCCGAGCTCGGTGCCGTTGAGCCAGATCCGGCCGCACGAGTCGATTCCGTCGAAGCGCAGCACCGTGGACCCGGCGGGCCAGCCGCCGGGCAGGTCGAACCGCAGCCGGTGGTCACCGGTCGGGTTGTCCGACGGCACGTGCGGCGGGTCGACCGGGAACGGGTAGGGCACGTTCGTGTAGGCGGGGCGGCCGTGGCCGTGCAGCTGCCACAGCGACGGCACCGGCAGCTCGTCCCACCCGGAGTCGTCGAAGCCGTCGCCTTCGATCCCGGCGGGGGCGGCCGCCAGGCTCGGCGAGAGCCGGAACCGCCAGGTTCCGTTCAGCGAGCACGACGGCGCGTCGGAGGTGAAGGCCGCGCGCGGGGGTACCGAGCCGTGCCCGGGGCCCGGGTCTTCGACGTACGACATGGAGTCCTTTCCGCCCTCGGAACGTCGGCCGTGAACGTTCCCGTGAACGTTCACGGACCGCATCGCAGTCTGCTTGGGGGCGGGGACGGGTGTCAAGGATCAGGCGGATTCGCGCAGGTGGAGGCCCGCGCGGATGATCAGCTCGCCGGGCTCGAGCGGGGCGGCACCGGTCACGAGCCGGGCCGCCTGCTCGACGGCCAGCGCGCCGAGCGCGCGCGTGTCGATGGCGACGCTCGAGAGCTCCGGCTCGACCAGGGTGCCGAGCGCGAGCCCGTCGAACCCGATCACGGCGAGATCGGCGGGCACACGCAGGCCGAACCGGCGCGCCTCGCGCAGCGCGCCGATGGCCATCACGTCGTTGAACGCGAACACGGCAGTGACGTCGGGGTGCGCGGCGAGCAGCGCGGCCAGCGCCGTGCCGCCGCCGCCGACGGTCTGGGCGGCGGCGGTGATCCAGCCGGGGTGCACGGCGATCCCGCACTCGGCGGCGGCCCGCCGGAACCAGGTCTGCCGGACGCTCGGCGCGGGGTGGCCGTCGAGCATCCCGATCCGCCGGTGCCCGCGCGAGACCAGGTGGGCGACGGCCTCGCGGACGCCGTCCTCGCCGTCGATCCCGATGCCGCTGAACCGCGGGATGCGCGGCTCCCGGCCGATCAGCACCACCGGGATGCCGGCGGTGAGGCGGTCGAGGTCCTCGTCGGACCGGCTGAAGTAGCCGACGACCGCGTCGACCTGGGCGCCGATCACCCGCAGCGTGGCGAGCTCCTGCTCGGGGTCGTCGGTGGTGTCGTGGACGACCACGTGCCAGCCGCGGGCCCGGGCCGCCTCCAGCGCCCCGGAGGCGACCTCGGTGAAGAACGGGTTGAGCAGGTCCGGCACCACCAGGCCGATCGTGGTGGTGTCCGGCCGGACCAAGCCGCGGGCGAAGCGGCTGGGGCGGTAGCCGAGCTCACGGGCGACGTCGAGGACGCGCTGCTTGGTCGAGCCGTCGATCTCGGCCTTGTCGTTCAGCGCCCGCGACACCGTCTGCCGGGACACCCCGGCCGAGCGGGCGACGTCGTGGATCGTCACCCGCCGCGTCTCCGTGCTCTCCGGCACCGCCCACCTCCCTCTCCGGAGGTCGAGTATGCCCGCCCGCGGCCGGCGCGCTACCCCGGCCGCCCCGCTCAGGCCGGAAGTCCGTGAATGGCACATTCACGGACTCTACGTCCCTCGATGTGCCATTCACGGACTTCGGCCGTCGCGCTACCCGGCCGGGTTGCGGTCGCGGCGCTTCACGACGAACCGCCAGCCGATCGCGAAGATGACCGCCTGCAGTGTCATCAGCGCGACGCCGATGCCCGCCGGGAAGAGTCCACTGTGGCCGGTCAGGTTGTGCGCGCCGGCGGGGGTGCCGCCGATGTCGGCGCCGGTCAGCACCAGGCCGGCGCCGGTGATCAGGAAGACGATGATGGCCAGCACGGCCTGCCCGGCAAGAGCGGGGTGGGTGGCGGCATCGTCGCGATCGTGCCGGGCCGGTGCGCGGTCTGCGTCTGGAGCCCGGGGCTGGACGCGCGCGGCAACTCCGTCGCCGGCGTCGCCGCGCTCGACCGGTTCACGACGCTGACGGGCTGGTCGGTCTTCTGAGAACCTTATTCTGGTTAGGACCGCAGCTCGCCCGCCTGCGGTGACTCTCGCGCCGGCCGACGGCTGAACAAGGTTCTGAGTCAGCGCAGGTAGTTGTAGACGCTGGCGCGGGAGATCCCGAGCAGGTCGGTCAGCGACGGCACCGCGTTCTTCAGCTCGAGGAAGCCACGCGCCTTCAGCAACCGCACCAGGTCCTTCTTCGCGGCCGCCGGCAGGCTGTGCGGGGTGTGGCCGTGCTCGGCCGCGTAGTCCTCGACCAGGGCGCGCAGCTCGTCGGCGGTGCGGGCGCGCAGGGATTCGGTGAGCGGGGCGGGATCGTCGGTGCGGGACAGGCGGGTCAGGGCGCGGGCGGCCGAACCGAGCAGGGAGACGTCGAGGTTGAGGCACAGCGCCGCGACGTACTCGCCGCGCCCGTTGCGGATGCCGATCGACGTGCTCTTCGCGGGGCGCCCGTCCGGGAAGCGGTTCGGGTAGTTCTGGAGCACGTCCGGGAACTCCGGGTCGGCGATCCGGGCCAGGCCCAGCTCGGTCGCGGGGTCGCCGACGGCGCGCCCGGACAGGCTGCCTTCGATCGCGCGCACGGCTTGAGCCGGGTCGCGCAGGTCGTGCAGGACGACCTCGCACAGGCCAGGGAACATCCGGCCGACGGCGTGGGCGATCTTCTCCGCCTCGCGCAGCAGCAGCTCGTCCTCGGTCATCCGATCAGCTCCCGCAGCTTGTCCGCCGCCTTCAGGCCCGACCCGGTGAGCACGACGACGGTGGTTTCGCCGGGCCGGATCGCGCCGCGGGCGCGGAAGACGTCGATGGCCGCGGCGGCGGTCGCGCTCGTCGGCTCGGCGTAGAGACCGAGGGACGCGAGACGGCGGGCGGCCGCGGCGATGGCGTCCTCCTCGATCGCGGCGGTGTCGCCGCCCGAGCGCCGGATCGCCGCGACGACTTCGGGGAGCCGCACCGGCTGCCGGATCGCGGTCCCCTCGGCGACGGTCGGGGCGAACGGCGGTGGCGGCCGGTCGTGGAAGGCCGCGTCGACGGGCGAGCAGTTCCGCGGCTGGGCGACCAGCAGCCGCGGTCGCTTCGCGATCGACCCGGCGGCCAGCAGCTCGCCGAACCCGAGGTCGCAGCCCAGCACGATGCTGCCCGCGCCGGCGACGGTGACGACGGCGTCCGGCGCGCGGAAGCCGAGGTCTTCCCACAGCTCGTAGGCGAGGGTCTTGGTGCCCTGCAGGAAGAACGGGTGCCAGTTGTGGCTCGCGTAGGTCGTGCGGGCCGAGCGGCGGACAGCTTCGGCGGCGGTGTCGTCGCGCGTGCCGGGCACCAGTTCGACGGCCGCGCCGTACGCTCGGGTTTGCAGCACCTTCGCGGGTGACGTCCCCTGGGGGGCGAGGACGGTCGCCGAGATCCCGGCCGCGGCGCTGTAGGCCGCCACCGACGAGCCGCCGTTGCCGGAGCTGTCTTCCAGGAGCTCCCGCACCCCGGCGCCGGCCAGCGCGGAGATCATGACGCTGGAACCGCGGTCCTTGAAGCTGCCGGTCGGGCTGAACCACTCGAGCTTGAACCGGACGTCGCCGCTGTGACCGCCGTCCCAGGCCCGCGGGACCAGGGGAGTGCAGCCTTCGCCCAGCGACACCGGATCGAGGTCGCCGGGCAGGGCGGCCCGGTACCGCCAGAGCGAGCGGACGCGTGCGTCGACGTCGCCGGGCGTGAGGCCGGCCAGCGGAGGCACCGTCAGCGGCGCGCCGTCGTCACCGCGCCAGCGCCGCGGGTCGCCGGGGTACCGCACCCCCGAGCGCTCGTCGGTGTACCAGTACTCCACGACCACCTCCGCTGCTGCTGGACATACAGTCCAAGTGTAGACGATACGTCTATTGCTACTGGCTGGTATGCGAATCCTCTTCAGCTTTTTCTCAGGAAAAGCGTTAACGCGACGATGGAAAATTTCAGTCATCGCCGCCAATCGGAGTACCGATGGTGGTCGCCCGAATGCTCTCGGTCGTCCGCGCCGTGAACCCGGCCGCCTTCGCGGCTTCCTCTTCACGCTCGCGTGAGCACCGGGAACCCCGGTGTTCGCCTAATCCACAGTGGACCAGAAGCGGTGTGCGGTGGCGGTCGTCGAATTCTTCGGACGGTTCTGAGGGCACTTCGTAAAATTGACGGAAAACGTATCCCTCCGGCCGGTGAACCGGCGGTCTTCGCGCTTGCCGAAGCGGAGTTCGAACGGCTCGGGTTTACCGTCCGGATACTTCGTGGTGGCCCGGCGGAAACGCCGTACCCGCCGGTCGGAGTGGGCCGGTGTGGGCAACCGTACTGCGTCCACCAGGCGGGAGGGCTTGCGCCGTCCGGTCGGCACGTCCGCCGGACCAGCGGCGGAACCGGTCCGGAGGCCGGGCGCGGACAATGCTCCTCCGGTGCCCGGGTGCGGGGAACGTGACGGCGGCGTTAAATTCTTGCGCCATCGGCCTGGTCGGTCCCGAATTTTCTGAACCGCCGCTATGAAATCGTGGCGGGTTGTTGACGTCATCGAAGGAACCCGCTTAAGTACTCCCCGTTACCCATCACCCTTTCGTGCGTAGCGGGAGTTCCCATGCGTCTCTCGAAAGACGACTCCGTGCCGGCCGACCTGGTCGTCGCCGTGTCGCCGCTGCGATCGCCGTCGGCGCGCGGGGTCGCGGCCGCCGCGCGTGGGGGCGGGCTCGGCGTGCTCGACCTGACCGGCGGCGGTGCCGCGGCCGCGGAAGAGCTCGCGGTGCTGGGAGAATGGGGCGTGCCGGCGTTCGGGGTCCGGCTCGCGGGCCCGGCCGGCCCGGCACTCCCGGACGCCGTGACCACCGTCCTGCTGACCGAAGACTGCCCGAGCCCGGCCCGTGACTTCCCGGGACGCCGGGTGCTGGCCGAGGTCACCTCCCGCGCGTCGGCCGCGCGGGCGGTCGCCGGTGGCGCTCACGGCCTGATCGCCCGCGGTCACGAATGCGGCGGCCGCACGGGTGAGCTCAGCACGTACGTGTTACTTCAAGCCTTGCTCGACGACGAGACCCTGGACGTCCCGGTGTGGGCGGCGGGCGGGATCGGGCCGCACACCGCCGCGGCGGCGGTCGCGGGCGGTGCGGCCGGCGTCGTGGTGGACACGCAGCTCGCGCTGCTCCCGGAGGCCGAACTGCCGTCGGCGCTGACCGTCGCCCTGACCGGTCTCGACGGCTCCGAAACCGTGGTCGTGGACGGTGTCCGCGTCCTGTCCCGCCGGGGGCCGGCCGGCGGAACGACGATCGAAGCCGGGCAGGACGTCTTCCTGGCCACCCGGTTCCGCGACCGCTGGGGCACGGTAACCGCCGCGGTGCGGGGCCTGCGCGACGCCATCGGCGAGGCCTTGGGCGCCGAGACCCCGGTGCTGGGCCCCGGCAGCGCGGGCAGCCGCGCCTTCGGCACGGCACTGCCGGTCGCGCAGGGCCCGATGACGCGCGTCAGCGACCAGCCCGCGTTCGCGGCCGCGGTCGCTTCGGGCGGCGCGCTGCCGTTCATCGCGCTGGCCCTGTCCGGCGCGGACCAGACCCGCGACGTCCTGGAACGGACCCGTGAAACCGTCGGCGACGCGCCTTGGGGCGTCGGTGTCCTCGGGTTCGCCGCCGACGACGTCAAAGCCGCGCAGCTGGCGGTGATCCGCGAGGTACGGCCGACGCACGCGATCATCGCCGGCGGCCGCCCGGCCCAGGCCGCCGCCCTGGAGGAAGCCGGCATCTCGACGTTCCTCCACGTGCCCTCGCCGGGACTGCTCAAGCAGTTCCTCGAGGCAGGCGCGCGCAAGTTCGTCTTCGAAGGCTCGGAATGCGGCGGGCACGTCGGCCCGCGCACCAGCTTCCCGTTGTGGGAAGCCCAGCTCGGCGTCCTCGCCGACTTCCTCGCGGGCACGCCGGACGCCGCCGCGGACCTGCAGGTGCTCTTCGCCGGCGGGATCCACGACGAGCGTTCGGCCGCCATGGTGGCCGCCCTCGCCGCCCCGGTGGCGACACGCGGCGCGGCCGTCGGGGTGCTGATGGGCACCGCCTACCTGTTCACCCGCGAGGCCGTCGACGCGGGCGCCGTCCTCCCGCTGTTCCAGCGCCGGCTCCTGGCAGCCGAGCGGACCGACCTCCTGGAAACCGCGCCGGGCCACGCCACCCGCTGCGTCCGCAGCCCGTTCACCGAGGAGTACGCGGCGATCAAGGCGGACCTCGCCGAGCGCGGCGTGCCGAGCCGCGACGCGTGGGAACACCTGGAGACGCTCAACGTCGGACGGCTGCGCCTGGCGAGCAAGGGCATCGAGCGCGTCGGCTCCGAACTGCGTGACGTCGGTGAAGACCGCCAGCTCGCCGAGGGCATGTTCATGGCGGGCGAGGTCGCCGTGCTCCGCTCGGCCGTCACCACGATCGCCGGCCTGCACCACTCGGTGGGTGCGGGTGCGAACGCGTTCCTGCGCGCGCGGGCCGCCGAATTCGGCATCGCCGCGACGGAACAGCCGGAACCGGCGGCACCCGCGCCGCTGGACATCGCGATCGTCGGCATGGCCTGCATGTTCCCGCAGGCCCCGGACTTGGCCGCGTTCTGGGCGAACGTGCTGTCCGGCGCCGACGCGGTGACCGAGGTGCCCCCGCAGCGCTGGGACACCTCCCTCTACTACGACCCTGACGGTCAGGGGGAGCGGACGCCGTCGCGCTGGGGCGGGTTCCTGCCGGAGATCGGGTTCGACCCGCTGAAGTACGGCATCCCGCCGGCCTCGCTCGCCAGCATCGAACCCGTGCAGCTGCTGGCCCTCGAGGCCGCGCACCGCGCGCTGGCCGACGCGGGGTACGCCGAGCGCGCGTTCGACCGGGCCCGGACGTCGGTGGTGTTCGGCGCGGAGGCGGGCAGCGACCTGTCGAACGCGATGACCCTGCGGTCGGTGCTGCCGTCGTATCTGGGCGAACTGCCGTCCGAACTGGACGAACGGCTGCCGCGGATCACCGACGACTCCTTCCCGGGCGTGCTCGCCAACGTGATCGCCGGGCGGATCGCCAACCGGCTCGACCTGGGCGGGGCCAACTACACCGTCGACGCCGCGTGCGCGTCTTCGCTGACCGCCGTCGACGTCGCCTGCAAGGAGCTGACCGCCGGCACCAGCGACCTCGTCCTCTGCGGCGGCGCGGACCTGCACAACGGCATCAACGACTACCTCCTGTTCGCCTCGGCGCACGCCCTCTCGCCGACCGGGCGGTCGGCGACGTTCGACAGCGCGGCCGACGGCATCGCGCTGGGCGAAGGCGTCGCCTGCGTCGCGCTGAAACGCCTCGCCGACGCCGAACGCGACGGCGACCGCGTGTACGCCGTGATCAAGGGCGTCGGGGCGGCTTCGGACGGCCGCGCGCTCGGGCTCACCGCGCCACGCCCGGAAGGCCAGCACACCGCGTTGACCCGGGCCTACCGCAACGCCGGCGTCTCGCCCGCGCGCGTCGGGCTCGTCGAGGCGCACGGCACGGGCACCGTCGTCGGCGACCGGACCGAGCTCGGCACGCTGACGAAGGTGTTCACCGAGGCCGGCGCCGAGCCGGGCGCTTGCACGATCGGGTCGGTGAAGTCCCAGATCGGGCACACCAAGTGCGCCGCGGGCCTGGCCGGGCTGATCAAGGCCGCGCTGGCGCTGCACACCGGCGTCAAACCGCCGACGCTGCACCTTTCGTCGCCGAACCCGGCGTGGGATCCCGAGACCAGCCCGTTCGTGTTCCAGTCGGCCGCGCAGCCGTGGACCGCGCCGCCGGCCGACCGGCTCGCCGGGGTCAGCGCGTTCGGCTTCGGCGGGACCAACTTCCACGTCGTGCTCCGCGCGCACGACGGCGTGCCGCCCGCGCAGGCGGCGGACGAGTGGCCCGCCGAGCTGTTCACCTTCACGACGGACTCCGCGGCGCGGGCGCTGCTGGCGCTGGCTTCGGAAGTCCCGGCGGACCGGCAGCCGTGGCGGCTGCGCGACCTCGCCCTCAGCGCGTCCCGGCGGGCCGAAGCGGCGGGCGGGCGGATCCGCCTGGCCGTCGTCGCGTCCACTGTGGACGAACTGGCCGGCCTGCTGCGGCGGGCGCTCGCCGGTGAGGACGCGCCGGGCCTCTACCGTGCGGGCGACGACGAGCCGGGTGCGGTCGCGGTGTTGTTCCCGGGCCAGGGCAGCCAGCGGCCGGGCATGTTCGCCGAGCTGTTCGTCACCTTCCCCGAGCTGCAGCGGTACCTGCGCCTGGACCCGGACACGGCCGAGGTCGTGTTCGGGCCCGCGGTGTTCGGCGAACGCGAGCGCCAGGCGCTCGCCGAGCGCGTCACGGACACCCGCGTCGCCCAGCCCGCGCTCGGCCTCACCGGGCTGGCCGCCTTCCGGCTGCTGACCCGCGCCGGCGTGCGGCCCGCGATGGTGGGCGGGCACAGCTACGGAGAACTGACGGCGCTGGCCGCGGCCGGCGCCCTCACACCCGAAGCGCTGCTGCACGCCAGCCACGTCCGGGCCGGGGCGATCCTCGACGCGGTGCCGCCGTCCGACCCGGGCGCGATGGCCGCGGTCGCCGCGTCCGCGGCGGACACCGGGAAGGTGCTCGCCGACGCCGGGCTCGACGCGGTCGTCCTCGCGAACCACAACTCGCCCCGGCAGACGGTGATCTCCGGGCCGACCGCCGACGTCGAAGCGGCCGTCGTCCAGCTGCGCGACGCGGGGCTCGGCGCGAAACGGATCCCGGTCGCCTGCGGCTTCCACAGCCCCCTGGTCGCCCCCGCGGGGGAGGCGCTCGGCCGCGCCCTGGAAGCGATCGGCGTCGTGCGGCCCGCCGTCCCGGTGTACGGCAACCGGACCGCGGCGCCCTATCCGGCGGACCCCGACGAGATCCGCGCCGAACTGGCCGCGCAAGTGGGTTCACCCGTCCGGTTCGTCGAACAGGTCGAAGCGATGTACTCGGCTGGGGCGCGCGTGTTCGTCGAGGCCGGCCCCGGAGCCGTGCTGGCCAAGCAGGTCGCCGCCATCCTCGGCGACCGGCCGCACCGCACGGCCGGGTTCGAGCAGCCGGGCCGCCGCGGCCTGCCGGGCTTCCTCGGCGCGCTCGCGCAGCTGGCGGTGTCCGGGGCGCCCGTCGAGACCGGCTGGCTGTTCCGCGGCCGCGACGCGGTCGACGCGGCGACGGCCCCGCGGCCGAAGCGTCCCGGGTGGACGGTCGACGGTCACCTGCTCCGCACCGCGGACGGCGCGATCCCGGCTGGTGCGTTGCGGCCGGCCGAACGGGTTTCGCTCGGTTTCGCGCCCGCGGCCCCGCAGGCGGCCACGTCGGAGGCGATGGTCGCGGACTTCCTGCGCACGAGCCGCGAGATGATCGCGGCCCAGCGGGACGTGCTCCTCGGCTTCCTCGGCACCGACGCGCCCTTGCCGCTCTCCGCGCCGCTCCCGGTTTCGCCGCCGGTCATCGAGCAGCCCACGGTGGTGCCGGTCGTGGTTTCACCGTCGAAGGCCGCGTCGGTGCTGGAGACGGTGGTGGAGGTGATCGGGGAGCGGACGGGGTATCCGGTGGAGATGATCGAGCCGGATCTCGATCTGGAAGCCGACCTGAGCATCGACTCGATCAAGCGGGCCGAGATCGCGGGCGAACTGGCCTCCCGGCTGGGGCTGGCCGGTGGGGACGTGGAGGAGTTCGCGAAGGCCCGGACGGCTGCCGCGATCGCCGAGCTGATCGGTGACGAGCCCTCCGATGCGGCGCCGGAGACGGTGTCGGTGCTGGAGACCGTGGTCGAGGTGATCGGGGAGCGGACCGGGTATCCGGTGGAGATGATCGAGCCGGATCTCGATCTGGAAGCCGACCTGAGCATCGACTCCATCAAGCGGGCCGAGATCGCCGGTGAGCTGGCCACCCGGCTGAACCTCGACACCGGTGGCGACGTCGAAGAGCTGGCCAAGGCGCGGACCGCCGCGGCGATCGCGAAGCTCGTCGGCAGAGGACAGCCGGAACCGGACAAGCCTGCGGCACCGCCGGTGCAGGCTCCCACCGAGCCCGCACCGGTCATCGTCGCGCCGAAACGCCTGGTCATGGCCGAGTTCGAGCTGGCGACGGCCGAGACCCCCGACGTCACCGGCCGCAAGTTCCTCCTCCTCGGCCGCGGGCCACTCGCCGAGGCCGTCCGGACCCGGCTCACCGGGCTGGGCGCGACCGCCGAACTCGCCGACGACGTCCGTGCCGGGTTCGACGGGGTCCTCTTCCTGCCGGACGGCGGCCCGGTCCTGCCCGCCGCCTTCCCCCAGTACCAGGCCGCCCTGGCGGCGAAGCCCGCCTGGCTGCTGACCGCCGGGCCCGGCGAGGGCTTGCGCGGCTTCCACCGCAGCCTCGCCCGCGAGTACCCGGACACGCTCACCCGCGTGGTCGAACTGTCCCCGGCCGAAAGCCCGGAAACGCGGGCCGCCGCGTTCGCCGCCGAGCTGTCCACTGTGGACCGCGAGCCCGTCGTCGTGCGGGAAGCCGGCTCCCGCAGGGGGCTCCGCATGACCGAGCAGGGACTCGGCCTGCTCGGCAGCAGCGGCGCGGGCCCGGCAGGCGACGGGGCCGCCGAAGCGGCCGCGCTCGGCCTGGACCGCGACTCGGTCGTCCTGCTCGTCGGCGGCGCCAAGGGCATCACCGCCCGCTTCGCCGTCACCCTGGCCGGCACCGCCCGCTGCCGGATCGAACTGCTCGGCCGGACGCCGGTGCCCGCGGCGGAAGACGAGTACCCGCAGGCGAAGACGGCCAAAGATCTCCGGGCGGCCCTGATCGACGCGGGCCTGAAGAGCCCCGCCGAGATCGAACGGACGGTCCGCCGGATCCTCGGCGAACGCGAGGTCCGGCAGACCCTGGACAAGCTCGAAGCCCTCGGTAGCCCGGTGCGCTACCAGTCGGTCGACATGCTCGACGCCGAAGCCGTGCACCGCGCGGTCAAGGAGATCCACGCCGAGCACGGCCGCCTCGACGGCATCGTCTACGCGGCCGGGGTGATCGAGGACAAGCTCGTCGCCGAAAAGACGCCGGAGTCGTTCGGCCGCGTGTACGGCACGAAGGTCGACGGTGCCCGGACTCTCCTGGAGGCGACCGCCGACCTGCCCGACGAGCCGACGTTCGTCGTCCTGTTCGGCAGCATCGCCGCGACGCTCGGCAACCGCGGCCAGTCGGACTACGCCGCCGCCAACGACGCACTCGAGTCGCTGGGACGCCGGTGGCCCGCCGGGCGGGCGGTGACCGTCCACTGGGGACCGTGGGCCCCGACCGGTGACCACGACGGCATGGTGACACCCGAGCTGATGCGCGACTACGCCCGCCGCGGCATCGCGCTGATCGATCCGGAGGAAGGCACCCTCGGCCTGCTGCGCGAGCTGGCGTGGGGCCGCCCGGAAACCGCCGCCGTCGTCCACACCGCTTCGGGCTGGTGACGCGGATGCCGGGCCCCGTGGCGATCGTCGGGATGTCGGTGCTGCTGCCCGGCGCCCCCGACCTGGCGGCCTACTGGCGCAACCTCGTCGGCGGCGTCGACGCGATCACCGAGGTCCCGCCGGAGAAGTGGGACGGCGAGCACTACGCGCCGGGTGAGCGGCGGGCCGACCGGGTCTACTGCCGGCGCGGCGGCTTCGTCGACGAACTGGCCGAAGTGGACGTCACCGGGTTCGGGATCATGCCGAACTCCGTGCCGTCCACCGAACCCGACCAGCTGATCGCGCTGCGGGTCGCCGCGCAGGCCGTCGCGGACGCGGGCGGGCCGGACCGGCTGCCCGCCGACCGTGCGAAGGTCGGCGTCGTCCTCGGCCGCGGCGGTTACCTGACGCCGGGGCTGGTCCGGCTCGACCAGCGCGTCCGCACCGCGAGCCAGCTCGTCCGCACCCTCGGCGAGCTGCTGCCCGACCTCGATCCGGCGCGCTTGGACGCCGTCCGCCAGGCCTTCACCGACCAGCTCGGCCCCGAGGCACCGGAGTCCGCGATCGGGCTGGTGCCCAACCTGGCCGCGTCGCGGCTGGCCAACCGGCTCGACCTGCGCGGGCCCGCGTACACAGTGGACGCCGCGTGCGCGTCCTCGCTGATCGCCGTCGACCACGCCGTGCGCGAACTCGCCACCGGACGCTGCGACGTCGTGCTCGCCGGCGGGGTGCACCACTGCCACGACATCACCTTCTGGAGCGTGTTCAACCAGCTCGGCGCGCTGTCGCCGTCCGAGCGCATCCGGCCCTTCCACCGGGACGCCGACGGCGTGCTGATCGGCGAAGGCACCGGAATCGTCGTGCTCAAACGCCTCGCCGACGCCCAGCGCGACGGCGACCGCGTCTACGCCGTGATCACCGGCACCGGCGTCGCCTCCGACGGGCGGACCGCGAGCCTGGCCAACCCGGACTCCGGCGGCCAGGTCCGGGCGGTCCGTCAGGCGTGGGCGGCGGCCGGCCTCGACCCGGCCGACCCGGACTCCCTCGGCCTCTTGGAGGCGCACGGCACGGCGACCCCGGCCGGCGACGCGGCCGAGCTGGCCACGCTGGCGGAGGTGTTCGGAAGCGCGGGCTCCGCCGTGCTGGGCTCGGTCAAGTCGATGATCGGCCACACGATGCCCGCGGCCGGGATCGCCGGGCTCGTCAAGGCGGCACTGGCCGTGCACCACGGCGTCCTGCTCCCCACCCTGCACTGCGACGACCCGCACCCCGCTCTCGCGAAGACCCGCTTCTCTACTTTGGACAGTGCCCGGCCGTGGGACGCGCCGGTTCGCCGCGCCGGGGTCAACGCGTTCGGGTTCGGCGGGATCAACGCCCACGTCGTGCTGGAGCAGGCACCGGGCCACGCGAAGCCGGTCGTGGTGCGCGAGCCCGAACGCGTGCTGCGGCTCGCCGCGCGGTCGGTCGGCGAGCTGCGGGACCAGCTCGACCGGCCCGGTCACCCCGAGCTCGGCGACGGCCCGGTCCGGCTCGGCATCGTCGACCCGACGGAGAAGCGGCTGGCCCTGGCGAGGAAGGCGGTCGGCCGGGGCAAGCCGTGGCGCGGGCGCAACGACGTCTGGTTCGCCGACCGCCCCCTGCTCGGGCCGGGCGGCGGCAAGGTCGCCTTCGTCTTCCCCGGCCTCGAGTCGGAGCTCACGCTGAACTGCGGCGACGTCGCCCGCCACTTCGGCCTGCCGTGGAAGCACGCGGACGTCGAGGTCGGCGACGTCGGACGGCAGGGCGCCGCGGTGTTCGAGCTGGGCAGGCTGCTGCACGCCGCCCTCGGGCGGATCGGCGTCACGCCGGACGCCGTCGCCGGGCACAGCCTGGGCGAATGGACGGCGATGGCGGTGGCCGGCGTCCACGCCGAAGCCGAGGTCGACGCCTTCCTCGCCGGGTTCGACCCGGACGCGCTCGCCGTCCCCGGCCTCACCTTCGCCGCGATCGGCGCGCCCGCGCCCCGGGTGCTCGAGGAGCTGGCCGGCCGCGCGGACGTCGTCCTCTCCCACGACAACTCCCCGAACCAGGCCATGGTCTGCGGCCCGGCCGCGGCGGTCGGCGCGCTCGTGGACCGGTTCCGGGCCGCGGGGATCGTGGCGCAGGTACTGCCCTTCCGGTCCGGCTTCCACACCCCGATGCTGCGGCCGTACCTCGACCCGATCCGCGAAGCGGCCGGGAGTTTCGCCCTGTACCCGCCGAAGCTGCCGCTGTGGTCGGCGACCACGGTGTCGGAGTACCCGGCGGGCGAAGCCGAGGTCCGCGAGCTGTTCGTGCGGCACCTGCTGGAACCGGTCCGGTTCCGCCCGCTCGTGCGGGCGCTGCACGCCGCCGGGTTCCGCGCGTTCGTCCAGGTGGGCGCCGGGCAGCTCGGCTCCCTGGTCGGCGACACCCTGCACGGCGAGGAACACCTCGTCGTGGCGGCGCACTCGGCGCACCGCCCCGGCCTCGCGCAGCTGCGCCGGGTCGCGACCGGGCTGTGGGTCGACGGGCTCGACGTCGATTTGACCCGCCTGCCTGGTGAGCGCCCGGCCGCGCCAAGGGGCGTCAAGCTCGACCTCGGCGGCCGCCTGATCTCCCTGGACGAGCAGGTCCGCGCCCGGATCGCGCTGCCGGCCACCGGAAAGTCCACTGTGGACGAACTGGCCGGGAAGGGACCGCTCGCCGCGGAGTTCGCCGCGCTGCTGGCCGACACCGCCGAGCTGGCGTCCACCGTGCTCGCCGGCCGCCCCGATGCGTCGCTTTCCCGTGAAAGCGACGACCTGGGGCGTCGCTTTCACGTGAAAGCGACGCCACCGATGGAGCTGGACACCACCCTCGAGGTGTCGGTCGAAGCGATGCCGTACCTGCTCGACCACTGCTTCTTCAAGCAGCCGCCGCAGGCCGGCCCGGGCGACCGCTGGCCGGTCGTGCCCGCCACGACGGTGATCGGCCACCTCATGCGCTTCGCCGAGCAGGCCGCGCCGGGCCACCGGGCGGTCGCGGTGCACGACGTCCGCCTCACCCAGTGGATCACGGCGGTCCCGCCGGTCACCGTGCCGGTGCGCGTCCGGCCGCACGCCCCCGGCCGGGTGCTGGCGGCCCTGGCCGGCTACTCCCAGGCCATCGTGGAACTCGCCCCGGCGTACCCGGCCGGCGCGCCCGCGCCGTGGCGGTTCCCGGCGTCGGCCGAGCAGGTGCCGGAAACCACGGCGGCCGAGCTCTACGACGACCGCTGGATGTTCCACGGCCCGCGTTTCCAGGGCGTCACCGAGCTGACCGCCGTCGGCGAACGGCACGTCCGCGCCGTGCTGACGACGCCGGCCGCGCCCGGCGCGCTGCTCGACAACGTCGGCCAGGTGCTCGGCTACTGGATCATGTCCCGGCTGGCGGAACGCACCACCGTCTTCCCGGTCGCCATGCGCGAGATCCGGTTCCACGGCCCGCACCCGCCGCCGGGGGAGCGGCTGGAGTGCCTGGTCCGGATCACCGCGCTGACCAAGGAGTTCCTCGAAGCCGACATGCAGCTGGTCCGCGACGGGGGAGTCTGGGCCGAGTTCACCGGCTGGCGTGACCGGCGGTTCGACAGCACCCCGCACATCCGGCAGGCCGACCGCACCCCCGAGCGCTCGACGCTGTCGCTCGAGCAGCCGGGCGGCTGGGCGCTGGTGCACGAGCAGTGGCCGGACCTGGCCACCCGTGAGCTCATCATGCGCAACTACCTCGCCGGCCAGGAGCGCGACGCCTACGAAGGCCGTCCACCCCGCGGCCGTCGCCAGTGGCTGCTCGGCCGGATCGCGGCGAAGGACGCCGTCCGCCAGTTCCTCTGGGCCCGCGGCGAACCCGAGATGTTCCCGGCCGAACTGCGCGTCGGCAACGACGACGCCGGCCGTCCCTTCGTGACGGGCGCCTACGGCCGGGACCTGCCGCCGTTGACGATTTCCGTGGCCCACCGCGGGGAAGCGGGCGTGGCGATCGCGCGCCACGGACCGTGCGGCATCGACATCGAAGAGGTCGTCCCGCGTAAGGAGTCCACTGTGGACGCGGCGTTCGGGGCGGCCGAGCAGGCGTTGTTCGCGAGCCTGGCCGGGGATCCGGAGCGCTGGTTCGCCCGGTTCTGGACCGCGAAGGAGGCCGTCGCGAAACTGCGCGGAACCGGCCTGCGCGGCGAACCCCGGGACTTCGAGGTCGTCGCGGCCGGCCAGGGCGAGCTGACCGTCCGTGCCGCCGGACACCACTACCGCGTGTGCTGCGCGGACATCGAGAACCTCCCCGGCGCCCCGCCGCGCCGCTACGTCGTCGCCTGGACCGAAGAGACGAAGGAGACTGCGGAATGAGCGTCGAGACCACGGCCGGTCACGAAACGGCCGACGAGGTGTCCGTGCTGGTCCGGCTCAGCGAAATGCTGCGGGAGCTGCTCGAGGAGTACGGCCTCGACGACACCGAGATCACCATGGACACCACGTTCCACGACGACCTCGAACTCGAGAGCGTCGACCTGGTGGCCCTGTCCGGGCAGCTGCGCGAGCACTACGGCGACCGCGTCAACTTCGCGACCTTCATCGCCGAGCGCGACCTGGACGAGATCATCGCGCTGACCGTCGGCGAGCTCGTCCGCCACATCGTCGTCTCCCTGCGGGCCACGGCGTGAGCCGGATCCGCGCGGGCGAGCTCGACGTCCACGTCCAGCGCCTGACCCCCGACGTGCCGCTGGACGGCGACGCGCCGATCGTCGTGTGCGTCCACGGCCTGCTCACCGACAGCCTGGCGAGCTACTACTTCACCCTCGGCCCGGCCTTCGCCGCGCGCGGCCTCGACGTCCTGATGTACGACCTGCGAGGGCACGGCCGCACGACGCGGCCGTCGTCCGGCTACCACCTGGAGCGGTTCGTCGACGACCTCGTCGCGGTCCTCGACGCCTGCGACGTCACCCGGCCGGTGCACGTCATCGGCAACTCCTTCGGCGCTTCGGTCGCGTTCGGGCTGGCCGCCGCCCGGCCCGACCGGGTCGCGAGCGTCGTCGTGCTCGAGGGCGAACCGCCGACCGCGGAGTGGACCCGGCACATGGCCGACGGGCTGGCCGACGCCAAGACCCGGCTGGCGATCGACGAGGTCATCGGCTGGATCGCCGACAACCACGGCGCTCACACCGCACGGCTGTCCAAGGCCGCGAACCGGATCCTCCAGACCACCACGATCGCCGAAGACATCCCGCGCAGCGCGACGATCGCGGCGGACCTCTCGGCGGTGCGCTGCCCGGTGTTCGCGGTCTTCGGCGGCGACTCGGGACTGTCGGCGCAGGTGCCGCACTTCGAGACGCACCTGGTGGCCGGCTGCCGCTGCGTCGTGCTGCCCGACCAGGGGCACTCGGTCCTGGTCGAGCGGACCGCCGAGCTCACCGAGCTGATCTTCGAGTGGGTCCGCGACACCTCGCGCGCGCCGGCCCGGGTGCGGTAGTGGCCCGGTTCCTCTTCGTCGTCCCGCCCCTGGTCGGGCACGTCAACCCGGCCGTCGGCGTCGCGGCCGAGCTCACCGCGCGCGGCCACGAGGTCGCCTGGGCGGGGCACGACGAACTGCTGTGGCAGCTGGCCGGCCCGGCCGCTCTCGTGTTTTCGTGCGCCGTGCCGCCCGACCTGCCGCCGCGGCCGGCCGGGCTCAAGGGGCCGGCGGCCCTGCGGTTCCTCTGGGAGGACTTCCTCGTCCCGCTCGGCGACGCCATGGCGCCCGGGGTGGCCGCGGCGCTGGACGCCTTCCAGCCGCACGTCGTGGTCGCCGACCAGCAGGCACTGGCCGGCGGGCTGCTCGCCGATGCCGGCGGCCTGCCGTGGGTCACCTCGGCGACGACCTCGGCCGAGCTGGTCGACCCCCTCTCCGGGATGCCGAAGGTCGCGGACTGGGTCGACGGGCTCCTGGCCGGGCTGCGCACCCGGATCGCCGGCGGCCGCGGCGAGGCCGACCCCCGGTTCTCCCCGCACGGCGTGCTCGCCTTCACGACCCGCGAACTGCTCGGCGCGGCCGAACTGCCGCCGCGGATCCGGCTCGTCGGGCCCGCCCTCGGCCCGCGTCCGTCCACAACGGACTTCCCGTGGGCGTGGCTCGACCCGCTCCGGCCGACGGTGCTGGTCTCCCTCGGCACGGCCAACACCGGCGCGGGCACGGAGTTCCTGGCGGCGACGGCGGAGGCGTTCGCCGGGCTGCCCGCGCGGGCGGTGATCGCCGACCCGGGCGGGGTGCTCGGCGACGTCCCGCCGAACGTCCTGGTGCGGTCGCGCGTCCCGCAGCTGCCGCTGCTGGCGCGGGTCGACGCGGTGCTGTGCCACGCGGGCCACAACACCGTCTGCGAAACGCTGTGGCACGGCCTGCCGCTGGTCGTGGCCCCGATCCGCGACGACCAGCCGATCGTGGCGGCCCAGGTCGTGGCGGCCGGCGCGGGCGTGCGCCTGCGCTTCGGCCGCGCGGACGCCCCTCGTATCGCGGCGGCGGTCGAGGAGGTCCTGACGGAACCGGGGTACCGCCGGGCGGCCGAAACCGTGGCGGCGTCGTTCCGCGCGGCGGGCGGCAGTGCCGCGGCGGCGGGATATCTGGAGCAGCTGGCTCTGGAAAACCTGGCGCACCTTTCGCCCTGAAGTGTGAAATTTACTTTGAAAAAACACCCGGATACGGTGCTGGACATGGCTGTCTCCGTGCATGTCACCCAGGAAGTCCCCGAACTCGTCGCGTCGGCGGCGGCGCTGTTCGCCGAAGACGCCGGAACCCGTGATCCGTCGATGGACCTCGGCTGGCCGGACCGGGAAGGCCCGGCGTACTACCGGGACCTCGTCGAGGACGACGCCGCCCTCTGCCTGCTGGCGCGAGCGGAGGACGGCACCGCGGCGGGTCACCTGATCGGTCGGCTGCTGCCCGCCGACTCGCTGCGGCCCGGCGTGGTCCGGGCCGTGCTGGAGAGCATGCGGGTCGCGGCCGGGCGGCGGCGCGAAGGAGTGGGCGAGGCGCTGGTGGCCGAGTTCGTCAAGTGGGCTCGTGCACGCGGCGCGAACGAACTGTCCGTGCAGGCGTACGCGCAGAACGACGGTGCACTCGCGTTCTACCGCGCCCAGGGATTCCGGCCGTTCGAGGTGAAGCTGGTCCGCGAGGCTTGAGCCTGCGGTCCGGACCATCCCTGGTCACACTGGTACGCATGGGAATCCTGGACGGCCGGGCGATCGTCGTCACGGGGGCCGGGCGCGGGCTCGGGCGGGCGTTCGCGCGGCACGCCGCCGAGTCGGGCGCGGCGGTCGTCGTGAACGACGTCGACGCGGAACCGGCCCACTACACCGCGGCGGCCATCGAAGCGGACGGCGGCACCGCGCTGGCGAGCGTCGGCTCGGTGGCCGACGCCGGCTACGCCCGGTCGCTGATCACCTTGTGCCACAAGCACTTCGGCACGCTGGACGGCCTCGTCAACAACGCCGCCGTCGGCTACCACGCGCCGCCGTGGGAGGACGACGACGCCGAGCGGACGCGCGCCCTGATCGAGACCAACGTGCTCGGTCCGTTCCACTGTGGCACGGCGGCCGCCAAGGTCATGTGCGAGCAGGGCAGCGGCGTCATCGTCAACGTGACGTCGGGGTCGATGATCGGGCAGCGCCGCGCCGCCGCCTATTCGGCGTCGAAGGGCGCGGTCGCGTCGATGACCTACTCGTGGGCCGGTGACCTGGCCGGTCACGGCGTGCGCGTCAACGCCGTCAGCCCGATCGCGTGGACCCGGCTGATGGCCGCCGACCCGAACGGCAGGCGTGACGCGCCGCCGCCCGAACGGGTGGCGCCGCTGGTGACCTACCTGCTCAGCGACCTCTCGGCCGGCATCACCGGGCAGGTGCTGCGGCTGGCGGACGGGCACCTGCACGCCGTCCGCCAGCCCGCGATCATCCGGCCGGTCCTGCACCGGGAGACCTGGACGGTCGAGGAGATCGCCGCGGCCGTCGGCGGCGAACTCGTCCTCGAATCGCCGCCGCGGGACCGCTGGACCCTTTGAGCGGCCCGGACCACCGGAACAGGTGGCTATCCACAGTGGACTCCGCCCACTAGCTTGAAGAGATGACGGCCACCGCGGAGGTCATACCCGGCGCCGCGGTGCCGCCCGCCCTGAGCCGCGGCCGGGTCAACGCGGTGTTCGGCGCCGTGCTGCTGGGGATGCTGCTGGCCGCGCTGGACCAGACCATCGTCGGGACGGCGCTGCCCACGATCGTCGGCGATCTCGGCCGCCCCTCGTTGCCGCCAAAGTCCGTGAATGGCACATTGAGGGACTTCAAGTCCCTCAATGTGCCATTCACGGACTTTCGACCAGGCGTAGGAGCTGAGGTCCGGCGCGTGCCGGTCAGCGGCGCCAGAAGTCATGCGGGATGTGGCCCGGGCGGAAGCCGCACGACTCCACCAAAGCCGCCGCCTCCGCGAAGCCGTGGCCGACCAGTCCCGGCTCGTGGGCGTCGCTGCCGAACGCCACCGCCTCGCCGCCCTCCCGGAACCACCACCGCACCACCTCACCCGGCAGCGGCACCTTCGTGTTCACCTCCAGGGCCCGCCCGCTCGCCCGCAACGCCCGCAGCACCGTGCGGAACTCCTCCTCGAAGTCCGCCGCCACGAACGGCGGCCCCTCGGCCGGCCAGGACCGCAGCGCGTAGTCGATGTGCGCCAGCACCGCGAAGTCCGCCGTCGACTCGACGAGTCCCAGCACCTCTCCGAGGTAGGCCCGCAGCAGTTCCCCGGGCGGCCGGTCCGAGACCACCGTCAGCTCGTGGTGGTGCTCGCCGTCCGGCAGCGAATGCACCGAGCCGAGTACCCGGTCGAAGTCGTGGGCGGCGAGCAGCGCGTCGGCGCGCGGGCGGTGCCAGTGCGGCTCGCTCAGCTCCACGCCCGAAAGGATCCGCAGCGAAGGAAACCACGAGCGGCACTCGTCGACGCACGCCAGGTAGCCGGCGACGTCGAGGTCCGGCGGCTCCAGCACGCCGTCCGGGCGCAGCCGGACCCGGAAGTGCTCCGGCAGGTGCGGCCGGACCGGCTCCGGGATCAGCCACGGCGTGAGGTCCGCGTGCTCGGTGAACGCCACCGACGGCAACCCCAGCTCGAGCGCCCGCTCGCACGAGCCGATCATCGACCCCGTGACGGTGTCCCATGACCATTCCGTGTGGACGTGACCATCCGGCGGCAAGCTCACCGAACCCACCGTAGCGGTCATTTTGAGCTAGCGTCTGAGCCATGGCACAGAAGTCGGCGGCGGTGGAGCTGGAAGTCGGCCCGCACACCGTCCGGATCTCCAACCCGGACCGGGTGTACTTCCCGGCGCGCGGCGAGACGAAGCTCGACCTGGTCAACTACTACCTCTCGGTGGGCGACGGCATCGTCAACGCCCTGCGCGAGCGGCCCTGCATGCTGCACCGCTTCCCGTCGGGCGTGGCGGGGGAGAAGGTGCACCAGAAGCGTGTGCCCCACGGCGCCCCGCCGTGGCTGGAAACCGTCCGGGTGACCTTCCCGCGCTACAACAGGCACGCCGACGAACTGTGCGTCACCGAACTCGCGCACGTCGCCTGGGCCGTGCAGATGTCCACAGTGGAGTTCCACCCGTGGAACTCGCGGCGCGCCGACACCGAAAAGCCCGACGAATGGCGCATCGACCTCGACCCGATGCCCGACTGCGGCTTCGACCGCGTCCGCCGCGTCGCGCACGTCGCCCACGAGGTCCTCGACGAGCTCGGCGCGGTCGGCTGGCCGAAGACCTCCGGTGGCCGCGGCCTGCACATCTACGTCCGGATCGAACCCCGCTGGGGCTTCTCCGACGTCCGGCGCGCGGCGCTGGCCTTCGCCCACGAGGTCGAACGGCGCGCCCCGGACGACGTCACCACGACCTGGTGGCGCAAGGACCGCGACCCGCGCCTGCTCTTCGTCGACTACAACCAGAACGCCCGCGACCACACGATCGCCAGTGCGTACTCGGTCCGCGGGAACCCCGAGGGCACGGTGTCGACGCCGATCCGCTGGGAGGAGATCGACGACGTCGAGCCGGGCGACTGCACGATCGCGACCGTCCCCGCCCGCTTCGCCGAGCTCGGCGACCTCCACGCGGGGATCGACGACGCCGTGTTCTCCCTCGACCCGCTGCTGGAGTGGGCCGACCGCGACGGCGTCGAGGAACCGCCCGACCCCGGCTGACGTATTTTCCGCGCCGCCGGACGCTCTGTCCGGGGTGAAGATCGTGCTGTGCAGCCTGGACCCGGCCGCGTGGAGCCTGCTCGCCCTGCAGGTCGTCCTCGAACGCGCGGGCCACGACCTGCGCGCGCTGGGCGCGCGGCCGCCGATCGAGGTGGTACTCGGCACTTGCCGTCGCGAGCGACCCGGCTGCCTGCTGCTGTCCACCGCGCTCGGTGCCGACGGCACGTCCGTGCTTCGCCGTGTGCGCGCCGACCTCGCACTGGCCGGGATGCCGGTGGTGCTCGGCGGCCGGCTGGGCAGCAGCCGCGACGAACTCCTGGCCCGGGGTTTCGACGAGGTCTTCCCGGTCGCCGCCACGGATCCCGGGGCAGCCGTGGCTGCGTTGCGGGGCTACCTGGCGCAAGTGGTCGTGAGTGGTAAGGCGGGTTAGAACCCGCCCTCACCACGCACGACGGGGTCAGGCCAGGCGTTCGATGATCGTCGCGTTGGCGAGGCCGCCCGCCTCGCACATCGTATGCAGGCCGTAGCGGCCGCCGGTCTGCTCCAGCACCGAAAGCAGCGTCGTCAGCAGCCGGGCGCCGCTGCCGCCGAGCGGGTGGCCGAGGGCGATCGCGCCGCCGTTGACGTTGACCTTGGCCAGGTCGGCGCCGATCTCGGCCTGCCAGGCGAGCACCACGCTGGCGAACGCCTCGTTGACCTCGAAGGCATCGATGTCCGACACCTCGAGGCCCGCACGCGCCAGGACCTTGCGGGTGGCCGGGACGACGCCGGTGAGCATGTACAGCGGGTCGTCGCCGGCGACGGCGAAGCTGTGGATCCGGGCTCGCGGCTTCAGGCCCAGCGCGGCGGCCGTCTCGCTGCTGGTGATCAGCACCGCCGCCGCGCCGTCGTTGATCGGCGAGGAGTTGCCCGCGGTGACGTGCCAGCCGAGCTCGGGGAACCGCTGCTCCCAGACGTCGGCGCGGAAGGCAGGCTTCAGCCCGGCGAGGATCTCCGGCGTGGTGCCGGGCCGGACGGTCTCGTCGGTCGTGACCTCGCGCAGCGTGCCGTCGGGCCCGGGTGCCTTGAGCGGGACCACTTCGGCGGCGAACTTGCCGCCGGCCCAGGCCTTCGCGGCGCGCTGATGGCTTTCGGCCGAGAACTCGTCGAGCTGGGCCCGGGTGAGGCCCCACTTGGCGGCGATCAGCTCCGCACTGATGCCCTGCGGCACGAGCCCGTCCGGGTAGCGGGCGGCGACCTGCGGGCCGAACGGGTCGCGGCCGGCCGCCTGGCTGCCCATCGGCACCCGGCTCATCGACTCGACGCCGGAGGCGATCACGACGTCGTAGGCGCCGGCGATGACGCCCTGCGCGGCGAAGTGGACGGCCTGCTGGCTGCTGCCGCACTGGCGGTCGACGGTCACCGCGGGCACCGACTCCGGCAGCCCGGCGGCAAGTGCCGCCCAGCGCGCGGTGTTCATGCTCTGCTCGCCGACCTGGCCGACCGCGCCGCTGATGACGTCGTCGATCCGGCCCGGGTCGATCCCGGTGCGTTCGACGAGCGAGCGCAGGGCGTGGGCGTGCAGGTCGACCGGGTGCACCCCGGAAAGGGTGCCGTTCGGCTTGCCCTTGCCGATGGGGGTCCGTACCGCGTCGACGATCACCGCGTCCGTCATGGCGTCTGCCTCCTCGCAGCTGGGGATGACTTCGGTATACGCCATACGAGTTGGATTCCACAACTCACTTGTCAGCCCGGTCACAGTGAGCTGACGTGCTAGGTTGGATTTTCAACCCCTTGGAGGTGGCATGGTCCGGCGTGGTCGCGAATGCTCGGTCACCGAGGCCCTGGAAGTCGTCGGCGAGCGGTGGAGCCTCCTGGCGCTGCGCGAGATCATGCTGGGGGAGCGGCGGTTCAACCAGATCGCCGAGAACACCGGCGCCAGCCGCGACATCCTGGCCGCGCGGCTGCGCAAGCTCGTCGACGCGGGTGTCCTCGAGAAGGTCCAGTACGAGGCTCACCCGCCCCGGCACGAGTACTACCCGACCGAAGCCGGCCGCGCGCTGCAGCCGATCCTGCTGAGCCTGATGGCCTGGGGTGACAAGTACGTCCACCAGGGCGAGCCGCCCACCCTGTGGCGGCACACGTGTGGCGAGGTCCTGGACCCGGTCACCGTCTGCGCGCACTGCGGCGAGCCGGTCGACGCCCGGGGTACCCGCGCGATCCGGCTCGGCGCCGTCCACTCCTGACCGGCTGCCGAACGGCCTCCTCGCTTCCTGTGCGAGGAGGCCTTTTTGCTGCCCGGGCGTTGACTTGAGACCGCCGTCGCGGTAACTCTTGAACGAATCAGTGCAAGAATCTGACAGCAGCACGAGAAATCGCAGCATCGATCGGGAAGATCCGCTCAGTCCTCGACGAAGAGGTGCCCATGACGGCTGTTCCGTGCTGCCCGCGTGCGCCCCCGGACCGCGTCCGCCGCGTGTCCCGTGCCCCGGTCTTTCGCCCCGAGCCGTCTCTCCCCTCCTCCCGGATCAGAGGAACCCCATGAGAACGAAGCGACTGCTGTCGCGCGCGGCGACCTACGCCGCCCTGTCCCTGCTCCTCGCCGCCCCCGCTGTGGCGGCGAGCGGCACGCCGGCCGCGTACACCGTGCCCGCCGCCGTCCAGCCCGCCACTCAAGCCGCCGCCGCGACCTACACTGCCAGCAGCCAGCTCGCCGGCTACCCCGTTTCGAACGTCGGCGACGGGAGCCAGGCCAGCTACTGGGAGAGCACGAACAACCAGTTCCCGCAGTGGGTGCAAGCCGACCTCGGTGCGGCCACCGACGTCGCCCAGCTCGTCCTCAAGCTGCCCGCGAACTGGGAAGCCCGCACCGAAACCTTCGCGGTGCAGGGCAGCGCGAACGGCACGAGCTTCAGCGATCTGCTCCCGTCGGCGGGCTACCGCTTCGACCCCGCGACGGCCAACACGGTCGCGGTGAACCTGACCGCGAACACCCGGTACGTCCGGCTGAACATCAGCGCCAACACCGGCTGGCCCGCCGCGCAGCTGGCCGAGTTCGAGGTGCACGGCCCGGCCGGCGGGGACACCCAGCCGCCGTCCGCGCCCGGCAACCTCGCCTACACCCAGCCCGCGAGCGGCCAGATCCGGCTGACGTGGTCGGCCTCGACCGACAACACCGGCGTGGCCGGCTACGACGTCTACGCGAACAACCAGCTGCGCGGCAGCGTCGCCGGCAACGTCCTGACCTACAGCGACAACCAGCCCGACGGCGCGACCGTCTCGTACTTCGTCCGGGCCAAGGACGCCGCGGGCAACCAGTCGGCGAACAGCGCGACCGTCACCCGTACCGGCACCCAGGTGGGGACGAACCTCGCGCTGGGCAAGCCGATCACGGCGTCCTCGACCGAGTGGACGTACGTCGCGGCCAACGCCGACGACGGCTCCCTGACCACCTACTGGGAGGGCGGCGGCGGAACGTACCCGAACCTGCTGACCGTCGCGCTCGGGGCGAACGCCGACCTGAACCAGGTGGTGGTGAAGCTCAACCCCGACCCGGCGTGGGGCCCGCGCACCCAGACGATCGCCGTCGAAGGCCGTGAGCAGAGCGCGTCCGCGTTCACGACCCTCGCCGCCGCGCAGACCTACAGCTTCAGCCCCGCGAGCGGCAACACCGTGACGATCCCGCTCGGGGGCCGCGTCGCCGACGTCCGCCTGCGCGTCACCGCCAACTCCGGCGCCGGCGGCGGGCAGGCCGCGGAGTTCCAGGTCTTCGGCGTCCCCGCGCCCAACCCGGATCTGACGGTTTCGGGCGTGTCCTGGTCGCCGCAGAACCCCGTGGAGACCGACGCGATCACCGTGTCGGCGACCGTCCGCAACGCCGGGACGGCGGCTTCGGGCGCGACGAACGTCAACCTCTACCTCGGCACCACCAAGGTCGGGACCGCCGCCGTCGGCGCGCTGGCGGCGGGCGCGTCGGCCACCGTGCCGGCGAACACCGGCACCCGCGACGCGGGCAGCTACCAGCTGACCGCGAAGGTCGACGAGGCCAACGCCGTCATCGAACAGAACGAGGCCAACAACTCCTACACCGGTTCGACGGCGCTCGTCGTCAGCCCGGTGCCGAGCTCCGACCTCGTCGCGGCCACCGCGTGGGCGCCGAACAACCCGTCGGCGGGCAACACGGTCACGTTCACCACGACCCTGCGCAACCAGGGCACGGTCGCGTCCGCGGGCGGCGCCCACGGCGTCACGGTGACGATCGCCGACCAGAACGGCACCGTCGTCAAGACGCTCAGCGGGACGTACCCGGGCACCATCGCGGCCGGGGCGACCGCGGCGCCGGTGACCGTCGGCACCTGGACCGCGGCCAACGGCCGGTACACCGTCAAGACGGTCGTCGCGACCGACGCCAACGAGCTGCCGGTGAAGCAGGGCAACAACACCAGCACGCAGGCGTTGTTCGCCGGCCGGGGCGCGAACATGCCCTACGACATGTACGAGGCCGAGGACGGCGTCGTCTCGGGCGGCGCTGCGGTGATCGGGCCGAACCGCACCATCGGCGACCTCGCGGGCGAGGCGTCGGGCCGCAAGGCCGTGACGCTGAACTCGACCGGCTCGTCGGTGGAGTTCACCACCCGCGCGTCGACCAACACGCTGGTCACGCGCTTCTCCATCCCGGACTCCGCGGGCGGCGGCGGGATCGATGCCACGCTGAACGTCTACGTCGACGGCACGTTCCTCAAGGCCATCGACCTGACCTCGCACTACGCGTGGCTCTACGGCGCCGAAACCGGCCCGGGCAACTCGCCGGGCGCCGGCCCGCGCCACATCTACGACGAGGCCGGCACGATGCTGGGCACGACCGTGCCCGCCGGCCACAAGATCAAGCTGCAGAAGGACGCGGCCAACAGCACGAACTACGCGATCGACTTCGTGAACTTCGAGCAGGTCACCGCGACCGCCAACCCGGACCCGGCGCACTTCGCGGTGCCCACCGGGTTCACGCAGCAGGACGTCCAGAACGCGCTCGACAAGGTCCGGCAGGACACCGCCCTCACCGGCGTCTACCTGCCGGCCGGGAACTACTCGCTGTCGAGCAAGCTCAACGTCTACGGCAAGGCCGTGACGGTCACCGGCGCCGGGCCCTGGTTCACGAAGTTCTCGGCGCCGTCCGGCCAGGAGAACACCGACATCGGCATCGACGTGCAGGCGGGCGCGAACGGGTCGACGTTCAGCGGGTTCGCCGTGTTCGGGAACTACACGTCCCGCATCGACGGCCCCGGCAAGGTGTTCAACCTGACGAACGTCGCCAACCTGACGATCGACAACATCTGGGTCGAGCACCAGGTGGTCATGGTGTGGGGCACCAACGTGGACAACACGACGATCAAGAACTCCCGGATCCGCGACACCTTCGCCGACGGGGTCAACCTCACCAACGGCAGCACGGGCAACCACGTCACGAACAACGAGGCCCGGTCCACCGGTGACGACAGCTTCGCGCTGTTCGCCGCCACGGACCTCAACCAGGGCAACCAGTACGACAACGTGTTCGAGAACCTGACCGCGCTCACCCCGTGGCGCGCGGCCGGGCTGGCGGTCTACGGCGGGTACGGCAACACCTTCCGGAACCTCTACATCGCGGACACCCTGACGTACTCGGCGATCACGATCAGCTCGCTCGACTTCGGCTACCCCTTCCTCGGGTTCGGGCCGCAGCCGACGACGGTCCAGAACGCCTCCCTCGTGCGGGACGGCGGCCACTTCTGGGGCCGGCAGACGTTCCCGGCGATCTGGCTGTTCTCCGCGTCCAAGGAGTTCCGCGGCATCCGGGTGTCCGATGTGGACATCCAGAGCCCGACCTACAGCGGCATCATGTTCCAGACCAAGTACGACGGCACCACGCCGGAGCACCCGGTCGAGGACACCGTGCTGACGAACGTGTCGATCACCGGCGCCCACCGCAGCGGGGACGCCTTCGACGCCAAGTCCGGGATCGGGATCTGGGCCAACGAGCTGCCGGAACCGGACCAGGGCCCGGCCGTCGGCTCGGCGACCTTCACCGGCCTCACCCTGAGCGACAACGCCGAGGACATCCGCAACCGGACGACCACCTTCACCATCAACCGCACCTGAGTGCGCACGGCGGTGGTCGACGTGCGGATCCTGGTCACCGGCGGCACCGGACAGCTGGGCGGCGCGGTGGTGGCGCGGCTGCGGGCGGCGGGGGAGGAGGTCCGCGTGCTGAGCCGCCGGGCCGCTCCCGACGTCGTCCGCGGTGACCTGCGGACCGGGCGGGGCATCGACAGCGCGGTGGCCGGGGTGGACGCGGTCGTCCACTGCGCCACCGACTACCTCGGGCGGGAAGCGGAGCTCGCGCGGACGCTCGTCGAGGCCGCGCGCTGGGCCGGCGGCCCGCACCTGGTGTACGTCTCGATCGTCGGCGTCGACCGCGTCCCGCTCGGCTACTACCGGGCCAAGCACGAGGCCGAGCAGGTCATCGCCTCCTCGGGCCTGCCGTACACGATCCAGCGGGCCACCCAGTTCCACGCGCTGGTCCGGACGCTGTTCGCGGGCGCGTCCCGGCTGCCGGTGCTGCCCGTGCCCCGGCTTCTGTTCCAGCCGGTGGACGTCCGTGACGTCGCCGCGAGGCTCGCGGACCTGGCGCCGGCGGACCCGGCGGGCCGGGCGCCGGACTTCGGCGGTCCGGAGGTCCTGGCGGCGGCGGAGCTCGCCCAGGCGGTCGCCGAGGCGGGCGGCAGGCGGCGGCGGATCGTGCCGGTGAGCGTGCCGGGGGAGACGTTCCGGGCGTACACGGCCGGTGGCCATCTGGCGCCGGAACACCGCGAGGGCAAGATCACCTTCGCGGAATACCTGGCCGAGCAGGCCGACGCGGGGGCGCTGGGCTACCGCAGGCGGTGAGCCGAGCGGACCCCGCGGCGCTGCCCGGGAGCTTCACTGCCCTGGCCGATTGCTGCCTGGCGCAGCTTCCCGGGCGGACGGACCGCGGTGCGACCGCCAAGTTGAGACGCTTCCTCCGGAAAGTGGTGTAGTGTTCAATCACTTTCTTCCCAACCGGAGGTTCTCGTGAATGTCGTCCTGTGGGTCGTGTCGGGTGTGCTCGCCGCGCTGTACCTCGGCGCCGGGGGCATGAAGCTGGCGACCCCGCGGAAGAAGCTGCTCGAGAACCCCAACATGGGCTGGGCAGCGGACTTCCCCGACGCGGCCGTGAAGGGCATCGGCGCGGTCGAGATCCTCGGCGCGCTCGGGCTGATCCTGCCGTGGGCGCTCGACATCGTGCCCGTGCTCACTCCACTGGCCGCCACCGGGCTGGTGATCGTCCAGATCGGGGCGATCATCGTGCACGCACGGCGCAAGGAGACCAAAGCGCTGCCGATGAACGTCGTGCTGCTGGTGCTGGCGGCGTTCGTCGCGATCGGCCGGTTCGCCGGCTGACGGGTTCCGGCCCCGCCGGTCAGCAGCGGGGCAGGGCGACCTTCCCGGTCGGGGCCGGACCGGGCCGGTGGCTTTCGAACAGGGCCGCCCACAAGGTCTTCCAGGGGCGCGATGCCGGGCGGGCCGGGCGCTCCCGCGGCCCTGCCGGCGCGGGCCCGGCCCGGTACTCCATTTCCACCCGCACCCAGTCGTGGATCCAGTCGCCTCGCATGGCCGGTCCTCTTCTCGTCGGCTGAGGAAACCCACTTTCGTCCTGAGGGGACGCCACCCACATGGGGTGAACACGTCGTCCTGGCCGCCCGGCGCCTTACTCGCGCCCCGGCGTCCCGGATATGTTGGTGCCGACCGGGAGGAGGTGGCCGTTGGCCGCGACCACGTTCCTCTTCGTGCCCGGCGACCGGCCCGACCGCTTCGGCAAGGCCGCGGCCAGTGGCGCCGATGTCGTGCTCCTGGACCTCGAGGACGCCGTCGCCCCGGCGGACAAGGACACCGCGCGCGCCGAGGTCGGCGCCTGGCTCGAGCGCGGCGAAGCGATGGTCCGGATCAACGCGCCGGGCACGCCCTGGTTCGAGGCCGACGCCGCCCTGGTCGCCGGGCGAGGCGTGCCGGTGGTCGTGCCGAAAGCCGAGACGCCCGGCGTCCTCGCCGGATTCCGCGAGGTGATCGCCCTGGTCGAGACCGCGCGAGGCGTCGAACGCGCGGGAGAACTGGCCGCCGTTCCGTCGGTGACGCGGCTGGCGTTCGGCAGCGTCGACCTCGCGGCGGAACTCGGTGTCGCGCCCGAGGACCCGGAGCCGTTCGCCTACGCGCGCTCGCGGCTGGTGATCGCCTCGGCGGCCGCCGGGCTCGCGCCGCCGGTGGACGGCGTCACCACGGACCTGCACGACGGCGACCGGCTCGCCGCCGACGTCCGCTACGCGCGCCGGATGGGTTTCGGCGGCAAGCTCTGCGTCCACCCTCGGCAGGTGGCTCCGGTCCGAGCCGGGTTCGCGCCGACGGAGGCCGAGCGGGAGTGGGCGCGCCGGGTGGTCACGGCGGGAGCATCGGTGTCCACTGTGGACGGACAGCTGGTCGACAAGCCGGTGCTCGCCAGGGCCCGGCGGATCCTGGGCGGGTGAGACCGTGACCCGCAAGACCTGCCGGGTCGAGCTGCGCCGGCTCCGGTCCGGCGACGACGAGTTCTGTTTCTCGGTGCACCGCGACGCGCTCGGGGAGTACGTCGACGCGATCTGGGGCTGGGACGAACCGGCCCAGCGTGCCTACCACGAAGAGAACTTCGACGCGAAGCACACGCAGATCATCACCGTCGACGGCCGTGACGCCGGCTCGCTGACCGTCCTCGACGACGGCGCCGAAGTCGTCCTCGGCCGGATCGAGCTCGACCCGGTCTACCAGGGCCGCGGCGTCGGCGGCCACGTCGTCAAGGCGCTGGTCGCCGAAGCGGCGTCACGCGGTCAGGACGTCGTGCTCGAAGTCCTCGACGTCAACACTCGGGCGAAAGCCTTCTACGAACGGCTCGGCTTCGTCGAGACCGGCCGCCCGGGACCGCACAAGATCGCCCTGCGCTACACCGCACCCTGACGCCGCAGTGCTTCCGGGCCGAACCCGAACTCCGCCAGCACCGTGTCGGTGTGCTCGCCCAGCGCCGGGACCGGATCCATCCGCGGTGCCCGGCCGGGCACGGTGATCGGCGGCAGGGTGGCGCGGACCGGGCCGGCGGGGGTGCCGACCTCGGCGAACCGGTCGCGGGCCGTGAGCTGCGGGTGCGCCAGGACGTCGGGCAGTTCCCGGCGGCGCGCGTGGGCGATCCGGCCGGCGCTCAGCCGGGCTTCCAGCGCGGCGCCGGTCAACGCCGCGAAGATCGCCTCGATCTCCCGTTCCAGCGAAGCGCGGTTGGCGACGCGGGCGCTGCCGGTGGCGAACCGCTCGTCGGTGACCCAGCCGGGCCGCTCGACGGCGTGCTCGCAGAACGCCGCCCACTCGCGGTCGTTCTGCACGGCCAGCACCACTTCGGTCCCGTCGCCCGCGGCGAAGGAGCCGTACGGCGCGATCGCCGCGTGACTGGTGCCGGTCCGCGGTGGCGGCGTCCCGCCGTAGCCGGCGTAGTACAGCGGGAAGCCCATCCACTCGACCAGCGAGTCGAACAGGCTGATCTCCAGCTCGGTGCCGCGGCCGGTGCGCTCCCGGTCGTAGAGCGCGGAAAGGATGCCGGAGAAGGCGTACATCCCGGCGCCGATGTCGGCGGCCGGGATGCCGCTCTTGGCCGGCTCGGCCGCGGACCCGGTCACCGACACCAGCCCGGCTTCGGACTGGATGAGCAGGTCGTAGGCCTTCGCGTCGCGATACGGGCCGCTCGAGCCGTAGCCGGAGATCGAACACGTGATCAGCCGCGGCCGGGACGAGCGGATCCGCGCCGCGCCCAGCCCGAGCCGTTCCGCGACGCCGGGCGCGAAGTTCTGCACGAACACGTCGGCCCGGTCGAGCAGGGCCGCCAGCACCGGCGCCGCGGCGTCGCTCTTGAGGTCGAGCGTGACGCTCTCCTTGGAGCGGTTGAGCCAGACGAAGTGGCTGGACAGGCCGTGCACGGTCTCGTCGTACGCGCGGGCGAAGTCGCCGCTGCCCGGCCGCTCGATCTTGAGCACGCGGGCCCCGAGGTCGGCCAGGTGCCGGGTGGCCAGCGGCGCGGCGACCGCCTGTTCGCAGGACACGACGGTGACGCCGTCGAGGGGCAACGAGGACATGGCCGCATCCTGCCACCCGGGGGCGCGCTACCCGGTCACGTCCCCTTCGCCAGGTCGAACGCCAGGCCGCTCGAGCGTTCGCCGCGGCCGACGTCGCGGCGGACGCTCAGCCAGAGGGCCACCCGGCCGGTCTTCGTGCGGGTCCGGTTGTACGAAACCGTCAAGCGGGTGCCCGACCTCGGGACCTCCTCCTCGTTGACGAAGTACGACTGGCCGCGGTCGAAACCTTCGCGCAGCAACGCCGTTCTCGGGCGGATCGAGCTCGCGTCCACCTCGCTCGGCATCGCCGCGCGCTGCAGCTGGACCGCCCGGCTGTCGCCCGGCACGTGGACCGGGATGAACGGGATCCAGTTCTCCGGCACCGAGCTCATCACCTCGTACGCGATCGGCGCGCGCGGGGCGTCCGGTTGCTGTGGCTGGTGCCGCCGGCGGCGGAACGCGAGCGATTCGGCCGCCATCTCGTCGCCCGCCCGGCCTTCGCCGGTCGTCGTGCGGACGGTCTGCTCGATGCCCCACACCAGGTTGGCGCTCTCGTCGCGGACCAGGGCCACGTCCTCGAGCGCCGGTCCCGTCGCCACCTTCGGCGTGCCGGGCGGCAGCAGCATCCCGGGGCCGCCGCCGAGGGTGTACATCGACCAGTGCTCGGCGGCGCCGGCCGGGGTGATCCAGCGCCGCTCGCCGAACACGTCGGTCACGCACAGGCCCCCGACGGTCGCGAGCGTGCCGGCCGGCAGGTCGCACGGCAGCTGGTACCAGTCGTTGCTGAACACCAGTGCGAACTCGAGGAAGATCAGCCGGGCCAGGTCGGTGCTGTCCGGGGTGACCGCGGCGAAGTTCGTCTTGCCGTCCTCGACCGCCCACCAGCGGGGCAGCGGCATGCCGGAGTAGCGCACCGGCGAGGGGAACACCGTCCGGTTGAGCGTGACCGGCGCCGGAGTGGCGCCCAGCGACCCCGGCACCGTGGAGAACGCGTGCCAGTCCAGCTCCCCGCCGGGGTACTCCGGCGCGGACAGCACCCGGTCGCCGGCGGCGATCGAGAAGCGGTGCTCCAGCCGCCGGGGGTCCCACGCAGAGTCGCCCGATGGCCGGTCCGGCGTGATCCCGCCGGGCTGGTCGATGAGGTCGTCGAACCAGCCGGTCAGCCGGGGGCCCAGCGCGTCCAGCTTGGTTCGTTGCTGGCGCGAAAGGCTCCGGATGCCGTCGGAGGCGTGCCCGCCCCCTTTGAGGTGCTGGTAGAGCAGGTAGCCGTCGAGGCGGCGGCCGGCCACCGCCTGCGTCGCCGCCCAGACCTCGGGGTGGGCGAGCTGTGCGGCGTCGTCCGGGCCGGGCAGCGCGATCGGGTACAACGCGACGAACTGCTCGGCGGCGTCCCCCAGCCCCGAGGCCCGGGCGAGCAGCCGCAGCCATCGGCGGCCCAGCGCCAGGCGCAGGTCGAACGAGATCGGCTCGGTGCCGAACGCGAACGGCAGCGGCCGCCGCTCGGCGACCGTCTCGAGTGGACGGTCCGGTGGCAGCGGGCCCGGCGTGCCCTTCGGTTCGACGTCGGAGCGGAACCGGCCCGGCGCGCTGGCCGTGACCGAGTAGGTGGCGGTCACCGGCGAACCGGCGTCGCTGCCGCGGAACTCGCCGAGCTGCCACTGGCGGGCCAGCAGCCACAGCGGGTCACGCACTTCGGCCCGCAGCGCCCTGGTGAAGTCGGTCGTGCGCGGCCGGCCCTCCAGGCGGTTCCAGACCCCGACCGCCGGGTTTTCGCGGCGGGTCAGCGCGCCGGCGAGGTCGGTGATGCGGGGCTCACTCATGGTCTGCCTTCCAGCGGGTGTTGGCGATCGCCAGGTCGGTGCTGATCGTGATCGGCTGCCGGGTGGCCGACAGCACGGTGGCCGGCAGGAGCTGCGCGTACCCGGTGTCGTCCAGGTGCGCCGGTTCGACGAGCCGCGTCTTGGCGAGGTCGAAGGTTTCGTTGACGGCGGCGACGAGGTCGTCGGCGGCCCAGGTCCCGGTCTTCACCGGCGGGGTCACCAGCAGCATCGCCTGCGGCGGCTCGGAGTCCGGGCTGTCCGCGTGGACGGCGATGCTCGTGGTCTCCCGGTCGGCGGGGATCACCTCGGTCCACTCGTCGAACAGCAGGCCGCACTCGCTGTCGGCGTTGCGCGACGGCTCGGTCGCGTAGTGCGCCGTGAACAGCAACCGGTCTTCGGTGAGGTCGGCGCCGGCCGCGAACTCCATGCCGAGCCAGTGGTCGCCGGACCGCCGCGGCAGCTGGACCGGTCGCAGCCGCGTGTCGTCGTCGTTCTCGGCGTCGTGGCCGAGCAGGCCGCCGCTGCCGCGCAGCGCGTCGCTGAGCAGGACGACGCGTTCCCAGAGCCGGGGCATGTCGCGGACCCGGGCGATGCCGTGCAGCCAGTCGTCCACCGGGAAGTCCCGGTTGACCGGCGCCTGAGTCAGGTGCCGCACCAGGTCTTCGCTGTCATCGAGGGCGTCGTGCAGGTCCCCGGCCAGCTGGCCGGGGAGCGCGTACTCGGGCACCACGAAGACGTCGGTGCCGAGCATCGCCTGCAGAGCCTCGATGGCGGCCTTGGTGCGGTCCGACGAGGTTACGGCCTGGTCGAAGCCGGTGAGCGCGGTGGTCGCCGCCGCCAGCCGGCCGATGACTTCGGTCTGTAGCGCGCGGGCCCGGGTCAGCAGTTCGCGGCCGAACTCCACCACCTGGTCCTGCGTGGCGGTCAGGTCGAGGCCGGTGGGGTCGAAGGCGGTCAGCGGCAGCAGGCGGCCGACGTCGTGCAGCAGGTCGCTGAGCGTCGAGGTGCCGGTGCCGGCGATGTCCTGGAGGTCGTGGAGCCGGTCGGCGAAGTCGTCCCGCTTGTGGCGGACCGCCGAGCGGAACTCGTTCGGGGTCTTCGGGTCGACGGCCGGCGTCGTGACGACCAGCCGTTCCACCTGCCGCAGCAACCGGATGCGCTCGGGGTCCGGAGTGGACTTCGGCAGCGCGTCGTACGCGGTGAGCAGGGTGTTGGCGGCGGCGAGCGCGCCGGCCATCCGCTCGGCGGTTGTCGCCACCGCGGCCAGCACGGCCGAGAAGACCCCGCGCCGCCACGCGATCAGCTCGCCCCAGCCGCTGCGGACGACGCCGAAGCCGGCCGCGGTGGTGACGAGCTCGGCGTACCGCGTCAGCAGCGTGTCGATGCGGTCGAGCACGTCGGCGCGCTTCGGCGGCGCGGGCGACGGCGGGTACAGCTTCGCCACGTCGACGATGTAGCCGCCCACGTCGCCGGCGAGATCGTGCAGGGAGTCCCGCACCGCTTCCGGCCGCTTTTTCGTGACCGTGACGGCGTCGTCGAGACTCCGGTCCACCGCGGCGGAACCGGCCGCGGGGACGAGGTCGGTGGGCCGCAGTGGCCGTCCGGTCGTCAGCAGCGTCCGCAGTGCGGTGATCAGCGGGGACAGCTCGAAGAACGTGATCTTGCCGTCGATCCGCTCGGTGTAGCGGATGGTCAGCTCGGTGTCCGGGCGCGGGTGGTCGTGCTCGACGACGACCCCGATGATCCGGTCGTCGAGCTCGGCCATGGCCGGGTCGCCGGTCGGCCGCACGGCCCAGAGCAGGTCGATCGGTGACAAGCCCAGCTCGTCCTGGGTGACGTCGTGGTGCTGCGCGTGCCCGTCCTCGTCGGTCCAGGTGACCCGGGCCGCGACGGACCTCGGCGGTGGCAGCAGGCTGGGCAGCCAGTCGTCGACCGCGGGCTCGGCCTTCGCGCGGGGCGAGTCGCCGCCGCCCGGGTTGAGCCCGGTCCGCAGCCGGAGGCCGAACCGGTGGGTGAGCGTCGTGCCGCTGCGCGGCGTCTCGATCACCGTCGGCTCGGGCGGCAGGCCGTCCTTGGCGTAGGCGTCGAGCGTCGCCGAGGCCCGCTCGACGTTGCCGGCGAGCGCCTGGTGGGCGGACTCGGCGACGGCGAGGTCGGCGACGGCGTCGTTGGCGTCGAGCAGCAGGGCCGCCTCGTCGCTGATCGCCTTCTTCTGACCGGGGTCCGCCTCGGGCAGCCCGGCGAGGCCGAACGGGTAGGTCCGCGACACCCCGGCACC
The DNA here is from genome assembly GCF_000384295.1 of Amycolatopsis balhimycina FH 1894. NCBI lineage: Bacteria > Bacillati > Actinomycetota > Actinomycetes > Pseudonocardiales > Pseudonocardiaceae > Amycolatopsis > Amycolatopsis balhimycina. Next base: position 10,802,915 of record NZ_KB913037.1, read on the forward strand.
GTTGAGGTGCCGGACCAGCGCGAGCCCGTCGACGACGTTCCCGGCCTCGACCTGCGTGATCTTGCCCGGCTCGACCGCGGTCTCGGTGATCTTCCCCGCGCGCAGCGGGAACTTCAGCCGCAGCCCGGCGATGAACCGGTCGACCTCGGCCTCGGCGTGGCGGTCGTGCAGCCCGCGCTCGAACCGGTAGCCGAGCAGCGCGCCCAGCGACTGGCCCTGCCGCATCCCGGCGAGGATGCCGAGGGCGACCCGGACACGTCCGGAGCCGAGGTTCACCGCGAACGTGCCGGGGTTTCCGGGGGTGCGGTTGGCGGCGTAGCCGGCGCGCAGCACGGCCGCGGTCCGGGCGTGCGCCGGCGACGGCGTGTGCACGAAGCCTTCGTTCTTTTCGTCGTGCAGCAACGGTTTCCCGCCGGCGAACACCGTGGCGAGCGGGCCGGTGAGGGTGACCGGGGTGAGCGGGTCGGTGCTCGGGCGGACGTCTTCCAGCCAGCCGTACGCGCCGAGGTGCAGCCCCGGTTTCGCGGTGCCGGTGCCGCCGGGCCCGAACCGCAGCTCGGCCAGCCGTTCGGTGGCCAGCCCCAGCCGCCAGGCGTCGAGCCGGTAGGCGGCCAGGTCGAGGTGTTCGGCGAGCACCCGCTCCAGCTTGGCCGTCGGCAGGCCGGCCAGCAGCCCGAGCGCGGTGACCTGCTCGGCCAGCGCGGCGGTCGGCCCCGGCTGGTGCAGGACACCCGGGATGAAGTCGACGAGCAGCTGAGACGGGTTGCCGGTGACGGCGGGTGCGGGGGAGTACAGCAGCCGGAACCGGCTCTCGCTGAGCGCCTGCTCGCCGGCGGCCGGGATCCGGACGTGCACGAACGGCGAGTCCGCTGGGGACAGTCCGGGCACGCCGGCCGCGCTCGCGAGGGCCCGGGCCGCGTCGTCCCAGCCGAGCAGGACCGCGTGCCGAAGCAGCAGGTACAGCAACGCCGCCGGCGGCGTGTCGTCCGTGAAGCCGAGCTCCAGCCGGATCGCATGGAGGTCGGTGCCGGCCAGGTCGGCCAGCAGGCGCACGTAGTTCTTGTGGTCGGGGGTGTAGTCCCGGATCGGGTCGGTCTCCGACAGCGGGCGGTCGTCGACGAGCGGGGCCAGGATCGGCTGCTGGAAGTCGGTGAACAACCGGCGCAGCAGGTCCGGGTCCCGGCCCGGGCCGGTGTCGGCGCCGAACCGCGCGAGCAGCGCCCGCACCGGTCCCGGCAGGCCCAGCCCGTCGAGCGCCGGCAGCACGGTCGAGCCCAGCCCGCCGAGGTTCTCCCGGTTGAAGAGGTCCTCGACGCTTTGGGCGTACCGCTGGTGGTACTCGGCCGAGGTCGGGTGCAGCGCCAGGAGGTCCAGCAGCCGCTGGTGCGGGTCGGGCGCGCCGGGGTCCAGGCGCGGCACCCGGCCGACGGCCGCCGTCCAGTCCGCGCCCACCGCGGTCAGCACCTTGGTGAGCGCGCGGCGGTGGGTGGCCGAGGCCGGGTAGGCGAGCTTGGAGAACACCGTCGTCGGCAGGATGCCGTAAGGCTGCCGCCCGATCTTGACGGCCGGCAGCGGGCCGCGGCCGGAGACGTACTTCAGGAAGAAGTCGCGGGTGGCGGCGACCGCGGCCGGGCCGAGCAGCGGGTTCAGCGCGGTCTGCAGGAAGTAACCCCAGGTCGCCGGCCACAGCGCGGTGTTGGCGGCGCGCGCGTCGCGCTGGTCGGTGCCGTCCGCGTTCGGCATCCCGGTGAGCACTCCCGCGTCGAGGCCGAGCAGGTCGGCGAACACCCGGCCGTCGCTCCGGCCGGTCCAGTCCGCCGCCGCGGCCGCGGCCGCTCCGGTGGTGCTGCGCAGCGCCGCGGCCGCCTCCGCTTCCTCGTCCTGCCCGGCGGCCAGCACGTCGGTGTTGTTCGTCGGGGTGCCCTGCGGCAGCAGGCTGAAGCCGTCCGGGCTGCGCAGCTGGTGGGTGATGAGCTCGGCGAGGTCGGTCGCGGTCTTCGCCGGGGTGGACTGCTCGCGCAGCCCGAACGCGACGAGCCGGTCGAGCCCGCCGCGGATCTCGTCGGTCAGCGGGATCCGCACGCCCATCCCGAGCGCGACGGCGCGGTCGAAGTCGGTCAGCCAGCGCAGCTCGTCCGGGACGTGCAGGACGCCGGTCTGCTCGTTCACGCTGATCTGGTCGACGGCATGGGGGTCCGGGCTGACCGGCAGCGTCGCCGGCACCGCCGCGCCGGTGACCGACACGACCTGACGGCTCCCGAGGTACCCACGCACCTGGAAGCGGTCCGGCAACAGCCGGGCCTGCGCCGGCTGCGTCCACGAGTCCGCCGCGGTGCTGTCCGCGGCGGGCGCGGGGAGCACGAGGAACGCGACCGCGACGTCGTTGCCCGGGCTCACCGGCGCACCGTCCACTCCGGACGGACGGCGGGCGCGGATCGCGTTCGCCCGCGTGTCGTTGTTGCCGACCGCGGTGCGCAGCGCGGCCTCGGCCTGCCGCAGCAGCAGCCGGTCGCCGTGGGCGCGCCACACCGCGGTCCAGTACGCGACGGTCGGCGCCCGGTCGTTCGCGGCCACCGCGGCCGTGCTCCGGACGACGAGCACGACGGTGGTGCCGGGCACGATGGCCGGTTCGTCGGCGGGGTTCGCGGGGACCCGGGTGGTCAGCAGCCAGGCGGCGCGCCCCGCGGCCACGCGCCCGGCTAGCTCCTGCCACGCGGCCGCCAGGGGAACCGGCCGCTTCGCGGCGGCCCACCGGGCGGTCCAGTAGGCGTCGACCGCGCCGATCTCGGCCACCGTCGGCTTCGTTTCGAACTTGTCCACCGACCACTCGTCCGGGAACACCCGGACCAGCAGCTCGGCCGGCGTGAACCGGGTTTCGAGCCGCACCGGGCCGAGCAGCACCGGGAAGTCGTCACTCAAGGCGGTCATCGCGGCAACATCTCCTGTGCGTGCACGGCCACCATCACGGGGACCTGGAAAAGGATGTAGGCGAGGTCGGCCGAACCGAGGCCCGAGAACCAGAGCGGCAGGTTCTCGTCTTCGGCGCGCTGGTCCTTCTTCTCGCGGTCGTCGTCCGAGTGGTCGAAGTCGCCGAGGGCGACCTGGACGGCCGGGTCCAGCTCGAGGAACCCGGTCCGGCCCGGATCGACGTCGTCCCAGGTGAGGTCGTTCCACACCTCGACGTGGGTGGGCGGTCCGTCGTCGACGCCGAAGCGCGGGTCGCCGGGGCGTTCCTTCAGCACGAAGAACCAGCCGGGGTCGGCCCCCGGCGTGCCGAGGGCTTCGTCGGCGTCCAGGTCGAAGCCGAGCAGGTAGATGTCCGGCTCGACCTTCGCCTCGTACCGGGGCAGCCGGACCTGCTCCGCCGACGGCAGGCCGTCGGTCGGCAGGTCGGCCAGCTCCCGGGGCTGCGTCGGGTCGTTCCCGGGGAACTGCGCGCGCTGCGCGTAGATCGCGGCCGTGGGGTACTTCTTGAGCAGCTCGCCGCGGACGACCAGGACCAGGTCGTCGCGTTGCGGGCCACCGGGACGCGGGTCGTCCGGCTGCCGGTTTTCGTTGTCCCCCAGCCGGGTCGCGGGCGGCCACTCGTGGATCGGCGGGATGTCGTAGCCCCGCTCCCGCCGCAGCCCGGCGGTCTCGTTCGGCACGGGCAGCGTCGTGACCGGGTCCCAGAACTGCCGGAACGGCGTCCCGCGCTGGTCGGTCGGGTACTCCCGCCACAGCAGTTCGCGGGCCATCTCGTGGTTGAGGCCGACGAGGAAGGACTCGATGAACTCGCGGTTGTTCGCCAGCAGCGTGATCGAGTTCGGCGGCAGCAGGCTCAGGTTCGGGACGAGGCTGTCGACCGAGACGTCCAGCAGCGTCCGGTAGGTCGGCACGTCGAACACGGGGTAGGCCATGGCTTCGATGAACTGGGCGGCGAACGGCCGCAGCCGCTCGGGCAGGCTGACCGACCCTTCGAGCAGGGCGCGGGGCACGGTCTCGTCGGCGTTCAGCCCGGTGAGCACCGAGGTGGTGGTCTCGACGAGGTCCAGCGGCGGTGCGGGTTTCACCTTGCCGACCGCCACCCCCGCGTCGAAGCCCTGGTGGAGCTCGCGCAGCGCGGCCTTGAACCGCTGCGCCTCGGCGCTGTCGGAGGTACCGGTGTGCGGTGCGGCCGGGTCGCCGATGGCGCGCAGCACGAAATCCGGGCTGAGCGGCAGGGAACCCACTGGATCCGCATCGGGTGGCCGGGTCGGGTGCAGGGTGGCCGTCAGGTCCCGGGGCGTGACGAGCGCACCCGGGGTGACCTTGACCGGCGCCGCGACGACGGGGTCGAGTTCAGCGTCCATTCTGGACAGAAGCGCGGCGGCGGACTGGCCGGGGAAGGGCAGGGTTCGCATCAACCGCGAGCCGGGCCGGGTGATGCGGCGCATCGCGGGCGAGACGGGCGCGGTCGCGACCCGGCTGCTCGCCACCCGGAACCCGACGGCGACCTGGCTCGAGGGGTCGGCGACGAGGCCGGCGGCGCCCGCGGCGGCGAAGGTGCCGCTGCCACCTGCGGCAGCGAAGCTGCTGTTGCTCGCCGCGGTCGTGACCCGCGAGTGCGCCGGTGCGGTGAGCGTCAGCGACCGGCCCGGCGCCGAGGCCGGGGCGGCGGCCAGTGCGGCGGCCCCGCTGCCCGTCGGCGGGTCGATGTGCTTGGCCTGCAACACGTTCCCGACCTCGCGGGCGAGCTGGGCAGCCCGGATCCGGCCGTTCGCGACCAGGACGTCGCCGACCTGGGCCCAGGCCGCGGCCATCAGCTCCTCGTCGTGGGCGCGGACGACTTCGGTGCCGAGGTTCGCCGCGATCCGGAAGCGCGGGTCGAGGTTGAGCCGGTGCAGCCAGCCGCGCAGGACCTCCGGGGACACCGGGGTGCCGTTCTCGTCGTTCAGCAGCCGGGTGGTCAGCGCGTGCCAGCGCCCGTACAGCGGCGGCGTGATGATCGGGTCCGGGCCGGCGGCCGCCGCCAGGCTCGCGGCGTGCGCCGCCGCGGGCTCGTGGCGCTGGTAGTCGTCGGCCAGGTTGAGCAGGCCGGCCATGGCCTGCTCGAACGGGTGCGGGTAGGGCGGGGCCGCCCCGGTGTCGATGAAGTGGTCCCAGTTGTCCGCCGGGTCGATCGGGTCGCCGGCGCGTTCGGGCACCTTCAGCGCACCCCGCAGCGGCAGCACGCCGCCCTGGTCCGTGATGGGCGGCAGGTTCAGGTCGAACGGCCCGTGGACGTCGAGGTCCCGCTTGCCGATCCGCGGATCCGGGGCCTGCGGGCGGAGCAGCCGGACCAGGAACTCGAAGTCGCCCGCGGTGCCCGTGGCGAAGGCCCAGCGGTGGTAGTACGGCAGGACGCCCTCGGCCGGGCGGTTCGCGTAGTGCGGGCCCCAGCTCGAATACAGCGCGTTCGGCGCCACCGCCGGGTCCAGCCCGAGCCCCGCGAGCCGGCCGGACTCGAACGTCGGCACGAGGAACGCCTCGTACGCGGTGCCCGGTTCCAGGTGGCGCGGGCAGATCAGCCGGGAGCAGGCGTTGTCGGCGTTGGTGCGCACCACTTCGGCGAGGGCGGCCAGCGCGGCGGTCGTGCCGTCGGTGGCGACCGGGTCGGCCAGGGAGCCGTTGACGTGCACGTGCGCCCAGGCGCCGAGCTGGTCCGCCGGCGGCAGTGTGCCGGCCGGGTCCGCGACGGTGATCGCCGGCAGCGGGCCACCGGCCTTCGGGACCTCGGTGAACTCGCTGCCGGTGGCGAGGACGACGAGCGCCAGCCACGGGGTGAGCCGGGCGGTGTGGCCGTCCGCGGCCGCCGGGCTGTAGCGCCAGAGGAAGTCCTCCTCGGAGAACTCGATGTGCGCCAGGTAGTTCGGTTCGAAGCTGGGCACGCCGGGCCGCGGTTCGGTGCGGGAGATCGCCCGCGGGTCGACGCCGACGACGTCGCCGGGCCCGTACAGCTGGACGTCGCGGTTCACCGGCTGGGCCAGGGTCTGGTGCCCGGTGATCGGGTCGCCGGAGACGAGCAGCTGCACCTTGACGGTGGCCCGCACGCCGGCCTGCGGCGGGGTCTTCACCTGGGTGCTGATCCCCGTGCGCAGCCAGGGCAGGAAGGTGTAGGCGTTCGTGCTCACGCGGCACCGCCGGCGAACAGCTCCGCGGTCGGGGTCAGTTCGGTGACGACCGGGTCCGCGGCGGCCAGCCCGGACCGGACCACGCCGCCGGCGATCGCCGCCCCGCCCTGGTCGAGTGGTGCGGCGGCGAACGACCACCGTCCGGTCCCGAGCCCGGCGGCGACCGTCCAGTCGTCGTGGCCGGCGTCGTAGACGAACGCGCTGCGGTAGCCGGCCTCGTCGCGGTCGCTCGAGGCTCCGCCGACGACCAGCACGCGGCCCGGGCCGACCGGGACGGCGCGGTGGAACGCTCGCCCGGCGGGCATCGGCTTCTTCTCCGTCCACTTCCCGCTGTGCAGCTCGAACACCTCGGTGGCGCGCTGGCTGAACGGGTCGTACGGCGCGGTGCCCGGCGAGCCCGGCGCGGTCCCGCCGGTGACGAGCACGGTGGTGCCCGACAGCCGGGTCGCCTGATGGTGCCGGCGGGCGCGCAGCAGCGCGCCGGTCGGGGCCCACAGCTTCTTGCCCGAGTCGTACAGCTCGCAGAACGCGAGCGCGGGGTCGTCGGGGACGCCGACCGGCACGACGCCGCCGACGACCAGGATCATGCCTTCGTCGAGCGCGACGGCGGTGTGGCCGGTGCGGGCGTCGGTCATCGCCGGTGCTTCGTGCCACTTTCCGTCGCTCGGGGTGTAGCGCTCCGCCGAACGCAGGGCGGTGACGCTCCCGCCGGGGCGGGCCGCGCTGCCGCCGGCGACGAGCACCGAGCCGTCGTCCAGCAGCACGGCGCTGTGCCCCCAGCGGGGGGTGATCATCGTGCCGGTGGTCGGCGTCCACTGGTTGCGGTTGTCCGGGCCGTCCGGGTGGTAGATCTCGGCGGAACCGAGTCCCGGCCCGGTGGGGGACGAGCCGCCGAGACCGCCGGCGGCGAGCACGGTGCCGTCCTGCAGGCGGGTGAGCGTGTGCAGCTGCCGGGGCGAGCGCATGATTCCGGTCGGGATCCAGGCGGCGGTCATGTCGAGGGTGTCGAGCGTCGCGGCGGTGCCGATCGCGGCGCCGGCGGCGTCCGCGCCGCCCGCCACCAGGACGATCCCGTGGTCGAGCGGGACCGCGCCGTCGTGCTGGCCGTACCAGGCGGCGGGGGCGGGCAGGTCGTGGGCGCCGGTCCAGGTGCCGAGGGGCGCGGTGAGAGTGGCCATCGTGGTTTCCTTCGTAGACGTCATGGGATGAGCACCTCGCCGGTGTCGGCGGGGCCGGGACCGGAGACACCGGCGGCGACGAGCACCCGGTTGTCGGGCAGCTCGGTGACGGCGTGGGCGGAGCGGCCTTGGAGCAAGCCCGAAACCGTCGTCCAGGTGTCGTGGTCCGGGTCGTAGACCAGGGCGGAGCGGTAGCCGGCGGTCCGTTCCGGTGTGCCGGTGCCGCCGGTCACCAGGACGAACCCGGAGCTCAGCAGCAGTGCCCGGTGCCCGGTGCGCCCGCCACCCGGCATCGGTGCCGCCGCGCTCCACGTGCCGTCCTTCGGGTTGTACCGCTCGGCCGTGGCGAGGCTGTGCGGATCGAGGGTGCCGCCGGGCGCGACGACCGGGTCGCCGCCGGTGACCAGGACCGTGCCGTCCGGCAGCAGCGTCGCCTGGTGACCGGTGCGGGCCTGGGCGAGGCTGCCGGTGACGACCCAGTCCACCTTCGCCCGGTCGAACACCTCGCAGTAGGCGAGCTGCCCGCTCCGGCCGTTCCCGCCCGGGAGGGCGCCGCCGGTGACCAGGACGTTGCCGTTCAGCAGCAGGACGGCCTGGTGGTCGGTGCGCGCGTCGGTCATCGGCGGCAGCGGCGCCCAGGCGCCGGTGCCGGGGTCGAACGCCTCGCATGAGGTGAGGGCGCCGTCGTCCTGGCCGGCCCGCACGCCGCTGCCGCCGGCGACCAGCACCCGGCCGCCGCCCAGCTTCGTCGCCGAATGGCCGTGCCGGGCGACCCCCATGGCCGCCACCGGCGTCCACGCGCTCGCGGCCTGGTTGGCCAGCTCGGCCGTCGCGAGCACGGCGTGGGTGCCCCGGCCGCCGGCGACCAGCACCCGGCCGTCGTCGAGCCGGGTGGTGGTGTGCCGGCGGCGGGCGGTGCCCAGTGCCGGGCCGGTGGCCCAGGAGTCGGCGGTCGGGTCGAACAGGGTGGTCGTGGCGACGGCCTCGCCGTCCTGGCCGGTCCCGCCGGCGAGCAGCACGTGGCCGGTGGCCAGCGGCACTGCGTCCACAGTGGACACCGGAGCCGGCAGGACGCCCGCGGCGGACCAGGTGCCCGGCACACCCGGGGCGCCCACCGTCTCGGCCGCGGGGATGACGTGCAGCAGGCCGTCCAGGGTCCGGTCCGCGGTGACGAAGTCGGCCAGCGCGTCTTCGGCGGTCGCCCGGCTGCGGAACGTCGTCACGGTGGCCCGGCCCGGCCGCGCGATCGAGCCCGGCGGGAACGCCTGCCGGTTGCTCTTGAGGTAGGCGACGACGAACCGCTGTTCGGTGACGCGGACCGTGTCCTGCGCGGCGAACGGCTGTTTCTGCGCGGCCTGGCGGGCCGACAGCGCGGCGCGGCTGGTGCTGCTGCCGCGGGTGAGTTCGTCGAACACGGGTCCGCTGACGCTGTGGAACCGCTTCTGCGGGACGGCAAGCCTGGCCGCACGCGGGGTGGCGGCCCTGTCGATCAGGTGCAGTTCGTAGCGGGCGCTGCGCCGGACGACCCGGGCGGTCGCGAGGGCGGTGTCGGCGGTCAGCTCCAGGCCGGCGTCCTGCGTTTCGTAGGACGGCCGGGAGAGGGCGGCGGCGTCGGACAGGGTCTGGAACTGTCCCATCGCGAACCGGTCGCCGGTGAACGACACCCGCTTCAGCCCGGTGTTGTCCACCGGGTTGACGGTGAACCGCTTGCCGTCACCGGCTTTCCGGCCGCCGACGCGGTCGAGCCGGACGCCAAGGGGCAATGCGCGTTGTCGGATGAAGAGCGTGCCGAGCGGGTGCAAGACGATCTCGCCGGTTTCGGGCAGCTGCCGGAGGTTGACCAGCGTGCGGTTGTCTCCGGACGGCAGCCGGGTGTCCCAGCCTTCGGTCTTGCCGATTTCGTTGGCCAGCAAGGGAAGGACGGCCACGGGTGGGAGGGTGGTGTCGCGGTCTTCGCCCCAGGTGATGTCGAAGTTGGCTGAGATGGAGAAGAACAGGAAGCCGATTGATCCGCGGCCGTGCGCTCGCCAGGGTGCCGGTCCTTCGAGCTGGAAGTCGAGGTCGATGCCGAAGGCGCCGACGCCGAAGGCTTTCAGCGTCACGTGGGCGTTGATGTGGATGGCGAATCGGAAGGGGGATAGCTGGAAGAGGGCGTCGAAGCCGAGGTGGCCTTCGACGCGGAACGCGCTGAAGCCGAGGCGTAGTTCGGCTTTGGCGCCGAATTGGACGGTGTTGCTGGTGACGGCGAAGTAGCCGGAGACGCGGATGAGCTGGTTGTTGCGGTTGAGGATGTCGACTGACAGCCGGTCGGGGATCGGGAAGGGGAGGGGTGGTGGCCGGTAGGCGGGGTGGAATCCGCCGACGGTGAGGACGAGGTCGGGGTTGTCGCCCCAGGCGACGAGGACGCCCATGCCGCCGTCGATGGTCATGGTGAGGATGCGCGAGTCGAAGAGCTTCGCGAAGAACCACAGGCGGGATTTGTCGAGTTCGAGGGCGCCGACGAACTGGGCCTGGACCACCAGCAGGGGGTCGTCCTCAGTGGGCAGTGCGGCCTTGAGGACGCCGAGCACGGCGATGTTCCCCGGGATCTCGATGATCACCCCCAGGGAGATGCTCACGAGAGTCGGCGTGCCCCAGCCGATCTTGGCCATCGGCCCGATGAGGAATGTGCCTTGTTCCGGGGGGAAGAACCGCGCCAGGTCGGAGAGAATCCGGGGCGCGTTGGCGACCACGTCCTTCGGGAACGCGACGGACTCGATCGCGCCGGTCCGGACGCCTTCGACCAGCGCCGCCAGGTTCATCCCGCGGTTCAGCCCGATGAGGCCGCCGACCGCCAGCAGCCGGAAGCCGTACCCCAGCTGGATGCCGCTGCCGAACTCGGCGGTGAGGACCATCAGCAGGGAGAAGCCCGGCGAGCCGTCCGGCTGGCGCGTCGTGATCAGCCCGATCGCCTTCAGCGCGAGGAAGTCCGCGAACTCCAGTTCCAGCGAGCCGGAGTACTCCCCGCGGTCCGGGTCGAACGACAGGAATCCTCCGCCGGACACGACGCCGCCGCTCACGGCCAGTGCGACGCCGGTCGGTGCTCGAAACCCGATCGACTGGTCAACCGGGCCGAGGTTGCCGTCCTGGCCAGGCCGGTTGGCGAACAGCGCGGCGAGGCCCAGCCGGCTCACGGCCGCGGTGAACGGACCGAGCGTGACCTGGATGTCCGCCGACACCTCGGCGGCCACCGCGGTGTCCCGCAGCAGCAGGGTGAGGTGGACGCCGGTGACGGTCACCGGACCGAGCTGTGCGGAGACCGCGATGGTGGTCTCCAACGCGCCGCTACCACGGAAGGTGAAGCCGTGTTCCCGTGACCAGGTCAGGCCGACGTCGAATCCGGCCCGAAGCCCGTCCGCGGGCAGAATGCTGGTGATGAAGCCGTCCGCGTCCGTGGTGTCCACGACGAGCTCGGCGCCGGTGACATCGGCGTGGAAGCCCACGTCGCCGTTGACGGTTCCGGCGCCGGCGTCGCCGACGAACTCCGTGGTCAGTCCGGCGACGATCCGGTTCGCCGTCAGGCGGATCCCTTCACCTGCTTCGAAGATGACAAACGGACTGGCAGGATCGGGACTTTCGCCGACGATGTCGAGCGACACGACGCCGGCGACACCCGCGCCGCCCGCGAGATCGAGCGATGTCGGCGGGCGCAGGTGCAGCACCTGCCCTTCGGTCAGGGTTCCGCCGACATGCAGCACGACCCGCAGATCGTCGCCGAGCTGCCCGAGGATGAGATCGACCGGTCCCGTCACGCCGGCGGCCAGTCCCAGGTCCAGTCCTGGCGGCACCGCACCGGTGGCGACCTGCACGAACAGCCCGAACAGGTCGAGGTCGGCCGGACCTTCCTCGTCGGCCTCGTGGGCGGTGGCAGTGGGGACCAGGACGTCGAACACCTCTCGGGCATTGGCCAGCAGCAGCTTGCCGTCGAACGTCGCCTCGCCCCAGCCGTAGACCTCCCGAAACACCGCCAGCGGGTCGCCGGCCAGCCGGCTGATCCGGTCCAGGTGCAGAACCCGCCGCAGTACCGGCGGAGCGTCGTCCGGTTGGAAGCCGACCGGCTTCACCTCGACGACCGTCAGCAGGGACAGCACCCTGCGGAGGAACGGATGCGCCAGGTCGAGGTAACCGACCACCGCGTCGCCCATCAGGCGCTCGACGAGTGTCGTGGCGAACCGGGCGAGGTCGTCGGCGCCCGGCAGGCCGGCCGTTGCCCGTTGAAAGTCGGTCGCCAAGGCGTGCAGCGAACTGCCGAAGCGGCGAATGCCGTCGAGAAGGCGCAGGGCCGCGTCCGCCCGTGCGACAGCGTCATCCGCTGCCGTCACCTCGTCGACGCCGGCCGCGATGGCGGCGGCCGCGTTCGAGGCGGCGGCGAGTGTCCGGGTGAATGCCGCGTCCGCGGACAGGTCAGGAGGCTTGTCCACGCCGAGTTCGGTGAGCAGCAGCGCGAAGTTGGCCGGCGTGAGCGCGCCTTCCATGGCTGCCAGGGCCACACTCAGTTCGGCGGCAAGGGCATCGAGGGTGGTGGGTTGGTCAGCCATGGTCGCGCCTTCCGCCGTTACGGGAGCCCATTGGCTGCCCGATCCAGAATTGTTTTTACGGCGTTTCCCTGGTTGTCGAGAAACGCGTAGTGTCGCTGCACGGCGGCATCCGGATCGTTGATGGAGGCCCCGAAGAACTTGCCGAAGAACTTTGCTTCATAGAGTCGCGCCGGGCCGATGAACTGCTGTCCGGTGCTGTCGATGTCGGCACTGGTTCCCGGCGCGCCGCCGACCACCGTGACGGTCTTCAGTGCCTGCGCGGCAGCGAAGAAGTAGGTCGGGAGCGTCTCCTTCGCCACGAACTGGACGATTTCGGAGAGTGACCTGGTGATGACTCCGGAAAAATTTCCCTTGGCGTCCCGCTCGCCACGGAAGAATGGATGGTAAGCGTGATTGGGGAAATCTTCGTCGTAGCGAATCTCGAACAGTCGCGGTGGTGGAAAATGGGTGAATCCGTGCCCGGCGTGGGGATCTGACTGCAGCGAGCGTTCCAGGCTGATCTGGTTGGCCATGTCGATGGGAATGTTCGTGTTGCCAGGGGGCGGTTTCTTCGTGTCCCGTAGCAGCTTCGCGATCGTGCCGCCCTTTCTCAACTGCCTGGTGAAGGCTTCCTCGACGACCTGGCGGACGGTGCTCATGATGAGGCAACGCTGCTTGAGGGTGCCACCGGTGTCCGGGATCGTCAGCACGATGTCCTGGATGTTGCAGCCCCAGATGCGAAAGCTGCCGGACGCCGCGAACCCGTTCTTGAACTCGTCCAGTGCGGCAGCATTCGCCGCGCCGTCCTCGCCCATGTCCGGCTGGAAGTCGATCGCGGCCCTGCCGTCGGTGTCGTCCGGATCGCGCCGGGTGCCCGCGCCTGCCGGAGTGTTGAACAGGACCGGACCATCGACGAAGGCGTGAGAGAAGACGCTCAGTTCGAGCACGGAACCGCGTGGTGCTTTCCGGACCGAATGGTAAACGTTGACAATCGACACCGCGTGGTCTGATCCAGCCGCTTTGGTGTCGGCAATCGGCTGCCATTCCACGAAGGACTTGGGATCGTGCGCGGGATCCAGGGTGCCGTGTTTCGTCACGAAGTTCGCGTCCAACGTGGTCCAGTTCCGCTGAACATGGCGGGCTCTCGGGTCGTCGACCACTGATTTCCGCGTCTTGAAATTGTGCTCGTAGATCTGCACTGCGGCCGCATGGCTGTCGAAGTGAATGAACCGCAGCACGGTGTCCGCTTTCACGACTGCCGTGGGCCTGTTCCGATGCCGCCAGAACTGGGCGACCAGTTCGCCGACCCGCAACCATGCGCATCTGGCGAAACCGTCGTCTTTTTTTTCTGGGAGGCCGCTGGCCAGGATTATGAAGAGCGGATCAGTCATCGTCGTGCGCTCCTGTCAAGATGAGCGATTGATCGGGAAACGTGTGACACCGGCGGCTTGCCGTGGTCGTCCCCGGCCCTCAGCCACGGCGTGAACGTCACCGTGGCGCCCGCCGGCAAGGGCTGGTCCGGCGTGAGCGTCTCGCCGGTCAGGTCGTCGACGCGGAGCAGCCTGACGAGCTCCGGCGACGAGTGGCCGGTAATCAGGTGCAGGTCGGTGGCGGCCGTGTCCGCCCACTTCAGCCGGACGATGGTCATACCGTGTCCCCCCGGTCGCGCTTGCGGCTTCCACCGTCGCAGCGACGGTCGACAATTCGTCGACAACCCGTCGACACCTTGCCGAACGTGCTTCGGCGTATCTGGCGGCGCGGCCGGTTCACCTGTAGGGCGTGAGGGCGGATTCGGGGAACGAACCGGACGACGACGCGGACGGGCCGCGGTTCCAGGTGCTCGGGCCCTTCGAGCTGCGGGTGCGCGACCGGGTCCTGGAGCTCGGCGGGTTCCGCATCCGCACGCTGCTCGCCCTGCTCACGGCGAACGCCGGCCGCGTGACCTCGGTGGGAACGCTCGTCGACGCCCTGTGGGAAGCCGAGGCTCCGCGCGACGCCCACCGGACCGTGCGCAGCTACGTGTCACGGCTGCGCCACTCGCTGGTGCCGGCGGCCGGGCTGATCACGACCCACCCCGCCGGATACCTGCTGCAGCCGCCACCCGACGCGGTCGACGCCGCCCGGTTCGAGCGGCTGGTCGCGGCCGGGAGGCGAGTTCTGGCGACCGAGCCGTCGACGGCGGCCGGGCAGCTCACCGCCGCTCTCGAGGTGTGGCGCGGGGACGCCTACGCCGAGTTCCGTGACGTCCCGCAGCTGCGCGCCGAAGCGACGCGGCTGCACGAACTGCGCCTCGGCGCGGTCGAGGACCGCATCGACGCGGAGCTCGCCACCGGTGTGGGCGCGGGCTTGGTGGAGGAGCTCACCGGGCTCACCCGGCGCCACCCCGGGCACGAGCGGCTGTGGGGACAGCTGATGACCGCGCTGTACCGGGCGGGCAGGCAGGCCGACGCACTCGACACGTTCGCCCGTGCACGCACAGTACTTGTCAAACAATTCGGCCTGGACCCCTCGCCGCGGCTCGTCGAGGTGCACCGGCGGGTGCTGGCGAACGACAGCAGGCTCGAGGCGCCCGCCGCGGTGACCGTGCGCGCCGAGCCGGCCCGGTCGGTGCGCAGCGACCTGCCGGGCGACATCGCGGACTTCGCGGGCCGCGGTGCCGAGCTGGACCGGCTGCTCGGGAGCGGGCTCGACGCGGCCCCGCTGGCCATGGTCATCGAGGCGCTGGACGGCATGGCGGGCGTCGGCAAGACGACGTTGGCGGTGCACGCCGCGCACCGGCTGACCGAGCGCTATCCCGACGCGCAGCTGTTCATCGACCTGCACGGCCACACACCGGGCCAGTCGCCGATCGCCCCGACGGCCGCGTTGGACAGCTTGCTGCGGGCGCTCGGTGTGTCGGGCGAGCGGATCCCCGCCGACCTGGACGCGCGTGCCGCGTTGTGGCGCGCCGAACTGGCGGCGCGCTCGGTGCTCGTCCTGCTGGACAATGCCGCCGACGCCGCGCAGGTGCGCCCGCTGCTGCCCGGCACCGCGCGGAGCCTGACGCTGATCACCAGCAGGCGCCGGCTGGTCGACCTCGAGTCCGCGCGCACCTTGTCGCTGGACGTGCTGCCGGTGGCCGACGCGGTCGCGCTGTTCGCCGGTGTCGTCGGTGACGAGCGGGCGACCGCCGAGGCCGACGCGGTCCGCGACGTCGTCGAGCGGTGCGGCCACCTGCCGCTGGCGATCCGCATCGCCGCCGCGCGGCTGCGCTCGAGACCCGCGTGGACCGTGCGCTACCTGGCGGACCGGCTGGGGGAGGCCTGCTCCACGCTGGCCGAGCTCTCGGTGGGGGACCGCAGCGTCGGGGCCGCGTTCGCGTTGTCCTACGAGCGGCTGGACGAGCCGCGGCGGCGGATGTTCCGGCTGCTCGGGGTGCATCCCGCCACGGAGATCGACGTGCCGGCGGCGGCCGCCCTCGCCGGGGTGTCGCGCGCCGAGGCGAACGCGCTGCTGGAAAGCCTCGTCGACGACCACCTGGTGCAGCAGCCGGTCACCGGCCGGTACCGGCTCCACGACCTGGTCCGCCGGCACGCGTGCGCCGTCGCGCTGACCGAGGAGCCGGAGCCGGCCCGGGCCGAGGCCCTGCGCCGGGTCGTGGACTTCTACCTCCACACCGCCTACGCGGCCAGCCGCCTGCTCGACCAGCAGCACCCGCCCATCGACCTGGGCGAGCCGGCCGCCGGCTGCGTCCCGGTCGCCTTGCCGGACGACGTCGCGGCGATGGCGTGGTTCGACACCAACCACCGGTGCGTGGTGGCCGCGCGGGTGGCGGCCGAGAACGCGGGCAGGGACACCGCCGTCTGGCAGCTGGCCTGGACGCTGGACAACTTCCACTACCGGCGCGGCCACCTGCACGAGAACATCGACGCCTGGCGCGCGGGCCTGGCGGCGGCCGAACGGCTGGACAACGCCGGTGTCCAGGCCCGCGCGCACCGGCGGCTCGGCCTGGTCTACGCCCCGCTCGGCCGTCGGGAAGAGGCGCTGGCCCACCTGAACCGGTCGTTGGCGCTGTCCGAGCGCATCGGCGACACGCTGGGGCAGGCCGGTGCCCACTTCGTGCTGGCGCTCGCCTGGACCCACCAGGGTGACGATCACCGGGCGCTCACCCACGTCACGAGTGCGCGGGATCTCTACCGCGAGGTCGGTGACGAAAAGTGGGAAACCAGGGCGCTCAGCATGATGGGTGCCTGCCACACCCGGCTGGGCCACCACGTCCGGGCGCGCGCGTACTGCGAATCCGCGCTGGCCCGCTGCCTCGAGCAGAACGACGTCTACGGTCAGGCGGACAGCCTGGACAACCTCGGCGCGATCGCGGCCGGCACCGGCGACAGTGCCGGGGCCCTGCGCCACTACGAGCGGGCCCTGGACCGCTGGCACCGGCTGGACAACACCTATCGGCAGGCGGCCACCCTCACCGCGATGGGTGACGCGCACCGAGGCCTCCGGCGGGCCGGCCAGGCCCGGGCGGCCTGGCACCGGGCCGCGGCCCTCTACCGGGATCAGCACCTGGACGAAGCCGCGCTGGGAGTCGAGGCGCGGCTGACCCGCACCGGCCCGGAGGGGACCGGCCGGTCCTGACGACGGCCGGGTCCGCACCGGGCCGCTTCCGGGCCGTGCGCGTCGCTCGCGGTGCGGTCAGGCGCACCAGCCGGTGAACGAGTGGTCCGCCTGGTAGCGGAGGTTCACCGTGCGGGTGTCGGCCGGGATCGCGATCGGCCCCGGCCGGTCCGGGTCGAACGCGAAACCGCCACCGACGAAGGTCACGCGCTTCTCCGCCGGATCGGCGGGGCTGTCACCGATGGCCCAGATCTCGATCGCGGTGACCTTGCGCCCGAAGTGCGCGGCGACGAACAGGTGGTTCCGGCCGTTGCAGGGGATGGATACGTAGTCGTCGTCGGCGGCGGGGGCCAGCATGGCGAAACCTTCTTCCGATGGTGCGGGCTGGGTGGGGTCGACGCCGGGCCAGTGGTCGGCGACCGACGAGATGTCGTAGCCGGGTGCGACGTCGCCGCGGTACTGCTTGGCGACCGCACCGGCGGGGATCGTGGGATCGCCGTCGAACTTCGCGATCCAGTAGTGCGGTTCGGCGACACCGGCCCCCCGGAAGGCCGCCCGGACGGACGGCCAGGTCGAGGCGTTGCAGTAGACCGTCGGATCCGCCCCGGCGGCTCGGCGCAGCCGCACCCAGCCCGGTGCTTGCGCGGGCGTGGCGTCGCCGGGCTCGACGTCGAGCACGTGGCCGGCGTCGGTCGACGCCTTCTTGACGATGCGGACCTTCACCGCGTGCGGGAATCGCGCCCAGTCCGCGTCGGTCCAGGGCTCGATCTTGATCTTGTCGACGTATCCGGCGACCATGGCCGCGGTGCGGGGGATGTTCGCCGCTGTGACAGCGTCGTACATGGTGCGCATGCTGCCTCCGTTCTCCAGTTCCGGGCCGGGTTCGGCGAGTCCCACGGTGTCAAGGCGCGTCCACAAACCGTCGACACCGCCGGCCGGGCCACGGTCCTGCCGCCCGTCATGGACAACGGGGTGCCGGCCTGGTGGGCCGTCCACAGTGGATCGGCCGGCCCGGATCCGATGGTGTCCGCCGGATCGTCCGGCTCGAAGGCGCCGACCGGTCACGGGCGCGCTGCTCATCCACGGGCACCTCGACGCCGAGGCCGCCGACCCGTCGGTGTTCCGCTCCGTGGACCTGCTGGGCCGCGAAGTGGATCCCGAGAATGCCCGCCGGGCTGCGCCGGCGCGGGCGTCACCGGATTGCGGCTACACCTCCGAGACGACCGCGGCGGGAACTTGCCGTTCGCGCGGAGACCGCCTCGCCACCCTCGGCTTGCCGCTTCTGCGCCTTCGCCGTGAAACTTACCCACGTCGCCCGTGCCGGCCTCCGCGCGTCCGGACCGGTACCCGGCACTGGGCGCAGCACCTCGCGAAAGCGTTCACCCGGCTCCGCGCATCCCCCGGCCCACCGGATCCGGCGCCTGCCGGGACGCTCGCACCACGATTTCCCGCCGGAAACCGGCCACGGCAGCGGCTTCCGAAACCCGCGGCTTCAGGCAAAGATCGAATCGGGAACTCGCTGAACGGGCTATCGCGCTGGACCATTGATTACCCGGATTTGGTTGCGCTGAAATAACAGTCGCTCGTCGATTATAGTTGATCTCCGTGAACGGGTGCCCCGGTGTGCGGAAGGGAGTTCGCCGCCTTCGCCCGCTCTGCGGTGTGTTGCTTAATCACGGTCGAATCAGCGAAGATCGCGGGAGGTCACGGATCAGTGTCGGCTGCTCGCCAGGCTGGTTCGAACAGCCGGATCCGGACCTGGGGGTGGCGTTGGATCTCAGGGGGAGAGACTGCATGATCGACCTGAATGCACGTTCGTTGCGCTCAGCGACCGCACATCAGGAAATGGTGACGATACCGATCCTGTCCTTGCGTCCCGGTGAGTCGCCACGGCTGAGAGGTGAGGACAAGAGGCATGTCGCGCGGCTGGCGGAGACGGATTCGCCGTTGCCGCCCATCCTGGTCGACCGGCGCACCATGCGGGTCATCGACGGGATGCACCGGTTGATGGCGGCCTCCATGCGCGGCCAGGACACGATCGACGTCGAATTCTTCGACGGCGATCCCGAAGATGCCTTCCTGCAGGCCGTGCGGGCGAACGTCACGCATGGTTTCCCGTTGTCCCAGGCCGATCGCCGGGCCGCCGCGATCCGGATCGTCGCTACGCATCCCCGCCTGTCGGATCGGGCCATTGCCGAGGTCACGGGCCTGGGCGCCAGGACCGTGGCGTCGATCCGGCGGTCCAGTGGCCCGGCGCCGGAGGCGGCGACCCGGATCGGCAGGGACGGCAAGGTGCGTCCGCTGGACAGCGGGGAGGGGCGGCGGCGAACGGCGGAGTTCATCGCCATGAACCCGAACGCCTCTCTGCGGGAGGTCGCGCGGGGCGCCGGTGTTTCCCCCGGTACCGCCCGGGCCGTCCGCCAGCGGCTCGAACGCGGTGAAGAGCCGGTACTGCCCCAGCCGCGGCGGAGCGGGACGACGGCGAAGGCCGGGAAGGAGGCCGGGCCGGCCGAGCCTGCGGACGGCGAACCCGGCACGGCAGCCGGTGCGGGAGTGGACGAGGGAGCCGCCGAGCCGCCGGTCACGGAGCACGAAGCGGCCCTGTTCGCCCTGGACAAGCTGGTGCGTGATCCGTCCCTGCGGCACAACGAACAAGGCAGGCGGCTCCTGCGGCTCCTCCAGCACACCGCAGCCGAGGCCAAGGACTGGCTCGGGGCCGCCGAGGCCGTTCCGCCCCATTGCCTGGCGACGATCACGAGCGTGGCCCGCCACTTTTCGGCGATGTGGCTTTCCTTCGCGGAGGAACTCGACGACCGTGCGGTGATCGCCGACCCGTGGGGAGACCGCCCGGCAGACGTCACGAAGTGACCGCCTGGCGACTCCGAGGCCGCGGTTCGTCGCGGGCCGAATGCGCGGCGGCGCGTCCTGGCCTCGTATCGCGTACGGCGAAATTGTGAGCTCCGCCGCGGCAAAGTTTCGATGATTTCGTCGTACTGATTGACGGTGTGCCAATTATTTCCCGTGTTCGTGTTCAACTGCGCGGATGATGGCAGTTGAACACGGTGACGACCGGCCGGCCGCTGGGGCAGGGTGGTTCATTGCCCGCGAGAGCGCGGTTCGGGCGAAATTCCGAAGGAGGGGGCATTGCAGTTCGCGCCGCGTCACACCGATCTGCATTCGACAGAAGAAGTAAGAATCAGTGTGTTGTCCATGGGGGGCTCTCCGCGACTCGGCGGCGAGAATCCGGAGCACGTGGAGATGCTGGTCGCCGCCAGTGCGTCACTGCCGCCGATCGTGGTGCACCGGCCCACCATGCGGGTCATCGACGGTATGCACCGGCTCCGCGCCGCAATGCTGGCCGGCCGGACGACGATCGCGGTGCGGTTTTTCGACGGCACCGAGGACGACGCCTTCATCCTGGCCGTGGAATCCAATATCGCGCACGGCCTGCCGCTGTCGTCCGCCGATCGCCGACGGGCCGCCGAGCGCATCGTCGCGACTCACGGCCGCTGGTCCGATCGGATGATCGCGTCGGTGGCCGGCATCTCCACCAAGACGGTTGCCGAGATCCGCCGGGGTGCCGGCGACGGTGTGGCGGCCGTCCCGGCCCGCATCGGCCGGGACGGCCGGGTCCGGTCCGTCGACGTGAGTGCGGGCCGCAGGCTGGCCCACGAGCTGATCGTCGGTGATCCCAGCCTGTCGTTGCGCCAGGTCGCCCGCGCGGCGGGGATCTCCGCGGAGACCGTGCGGGACGTCAAGCACCGGTTGCTGCGCGGTGAGGACCCGGTGCCGCGGAAGCGGCAGGGGAAGCTCGCGGGAGAGGCCGAGGGCCGGTCCGCCGGGTCCGTCGCCGGCTGGCGTGAGGTGAAGCCGCCGCCGGCCATCGTGATGGCGCGGCTGAAAGCCGATCCCGCGCTGCGCCTCAACGAGAGCGGGCGTGATCTGCTGCGGCTGCTGAACATCCACATGGTCCGGTCGGAGGACTGGAACAGGATCATCGACAGCGTGCCGCCGCACAGCACGGAAAGTATTGCCGAGCTGGCGCGTTTCTGTGCCGATAAATGGTCTGAAATCGCAGCTCGTATCGCAGAGAAAGGGGTTGGCTAGGCGTGGCGCATTGCGCGCCTGCCTCGTCGGTTATTTTTCGAGAATCAGCACGGAGGTGTCAGGGTGGAAATAGAATCAGTCGATCACGTGGAACTGTTCGTCGAAGATGCGGAGGGAACAGCGGCGAGGTTGTGCGGCTCCTTCGGGTTCGCGCTCGCCGGCCGGGGTCGCGCGAGCACGGGCTTGCGCGGTTGCGAGTCGGTGTTCTTGCGTCAGAACGACATCGCGCTGCTGCTGACCACGGCCACCAGCCCGGACCACCGCGCGGCCGAATACGTGCGGCACCACGGCGACGGCGTCGGGGTGATCGGCATCGGGGTCGACGACGCACACGCCGCGTTCGCCGCGGCGGTGGAACGCGGGGCCGTCCCCGTGGCCCCGCCCGAGGAGTTCGGGCCCGCGGGCGCGCGGGTCACGTTCGCGTCCGTGCTCGGTCTCGGCGACATCGAGCACCGCTTCGTTTCTCGTGAGCAGCCAGGGGGTCCGTTCGCGCCGGCCATCGAAGAGATCGGTCCCGGCTCGCCCGGCGGCCTGCTGCGGCGGGTCGACCACTTCGCGGTGTGTGTACCCGCCGGTGAGCTGGACGAAGCCGTCCGCCGTTACCAGGAGATCTTCGACCTCACCCAGATCTTCGAAGAACGGATCATCGTCGGTTCGCAGGCGATGGACTCGAAGGTCGTCCAGAGCCGGTCCGGGATGCTGACGTTCACCGTCATCCAGCCCGACACCACACGCGATCCCGGCCAGATCGACGCCTTCGTCGAGGCACACGGAGGGGCCGGCGTGCAGCATGTCGCCTTCCTCACCGGCGACATCACGGCCGCGGTGCGCGCCGGCGCGGAGCGCGGTCTGCGTTTCCTGTCCACGCCACCGAGCTACTACGAGGCGCTCCCCGCCCGGCTCGGCGAGATAGGCGTGCCGCTCGACGAGCTGAGGGCGCTCGACATCCTCGCCGACCGCGACCACACGGGCGTCATGTTCCAGATCTTCACGGAGTCGACGCACCCGCGGCGGACTCTCTTCTACGAGCTGATCGACCGCCGCGGAGCCAGGACGTTCGGCAGCAACAACATCCACGCCCTGTACGAGGCCGTCGAGCGCCAGCACGCGGCGGACGCGGCGGGCCGCCGTCCCTGAAACACCAGGCGCGTTTCGGGCGTGCTCGGGCACCGAGGGCGAGCCGTCCGCCCCCGGCGATCGAAGATCGGACACGAGGTGCGGACCAGGAGCAGGACCGGCGCCGTGCCACCGGGAACGGGAGCTGTTATGGAATTGACGCTCGATGGGATCGCGTGGCGAGCCAGGGAGCGGCTGGACCCGGAGGTCTGGGATTTCATCGAAGGCGGCGCGGGCGAGGAGCGGACGCTCGCGGCGAACACCGCCGCGTTCGACCGGGTCCGGCTGCGGCCGTCGGTACTGCGCGGGGTGCGCCATCCGGAGACCGTCGCGAAGATCCTGGGCCGGACCTGGGACGCTCCGGTGGCGGTCGCTCCCGTCGCCTACCACACGCTCGCGCACCCGGAGGGTGAGCTGGCCACCGTACGGGGAACGGCCGCCGCGGCGAAGGTCCCGGTGGTGGTCAGCACCTTCGCGAGCCGCACCTTCGAGGAACTCGCCGCCGAAGCCACGGTGCCCCTCTGGCTCCAGGTCTACTGCATGCGGGACCGCCGGGTGACCGCACGCCTGGTCGAACGCGCCGGGAACGCGGGCTTCGAGGCGCTGGTCCTGACCGTCGACACGCCGCACCTCGGCCGCCGGCTGCGGGACCTGCGCAACGGCTTCCGGCTGCCCGCGGGCACGGTCCCCGCCAACCTCGAAGGCGACGGCTTCGCCGAGCCCTCGTCGCACGCGCGCTGGGCGTTCGACCCCGACGTGGACTGGTCGGTGGTGGACTGGCTGCGTTCGGTCTCCCCGTTGCCGATCCTGGTCAAGGGGATCCTCACCGGCGCCGACGCGACGCGCTCGGTCGAGGCGGGCGTGGACGGCATCGTGGTCTCCAACCACGGAGGCCGCCAGCTCGACGGCGTGCCGGCGACGCTCGATGTCCTGCCCGAGGTCGTCGCGGCCGCCGGTGGCCGCGTCCCGATCCTGGTGGACGGCGGGGTGCGCCGTGGCCGGGACGTGTTGGCGGCGCTCGCCCTCGGCGCCGACGCGGTCCTCATCGGCCGCCCGGTTCTGCACGGCCTCGCGACCGGCGGGGCCGACGGCGTCAAGGACGTCTTCACCATCCTCCTCGACGAGCTGACCGACGCGATGTCGCTGGCCGGTCTGCGCACCATCGCGGACGCCGGCCCGCAGCTCGTCAGCCAGGTACCGCCGGACCGCCGCACGGACGGATCGGTGACCAGGGCGGGTGCGCGTGACGGCACGGGGAACGGGGGAGAGCTGCGCTTGGCGGATCTCCACGCGAGTGTCGCCGATCCCGCCATGGACACGATGAACTTCCTGAACGAGGTGACGTCGCGCTACCCGGGGGCGGTGTCGTTCGCGCCGGGGCGGCCGTACGCCGGGTTCTTCGACACCGAGCAGATGTTCGGCTATGTGCGACGGTATCTGGATCACCTGGCCGGACAGGGCCGCTCGCCCGCGGAGGTGCGCGAAACCGTGTTCCAGTACGGGCCTGCCGCCGGGTTGATCCGCGAGCTGATCGCCGGCTCGCTGCGCGCGGACGAAGACATCGAGGTGCCGCCGGAGTCGATCGTGGTCACGGTCGGCTGCCAGGAGGCCATGTTCCTGACGCTGCGGGCGCTCATCTCGGGTCCGGACGACGTGCTGCTGGTCACGAATCCGTGTTACGTGGGGATCACCGGGGCCGCCAGGCTGCTGGACGCGGAAGTGGTCGCCGTCGAAGAGGACGAGGACGGCCTCTCGTGCGGCGCACTCGAAGCCGCGGCCGAGGCGGTGCGGGCGCGCGGCAAGCGGCCTCGGGCCGTCTACGTCGTCCCGGACCACGCGAACCCGTCCGGCGTCACCATGCCGCTCCAGGCCCGGCGGGCGCTGCTCGACCTGGCCGCGCGGATCGGCGTACTCGTCTTGGAGGACAGCCCGTACCGGCTGGTCAGCCCGGGTGCGCGGGTACCGGCGCTCAAGTCGCTGGACCGGACGCGCCAGGTGATCCACCTGGGGTCCTACGCCAAGACTGTGTTTCCCGGTGCGCGAATCGGGTTCGTGGTCGCGGACCAGCCGGTGGTGGCTCCGGACGGCGGCACCGGGCTGCTCGCCGCCGAACTCGCCAAGATCAAGAGCATGGTCACCGTGAACACCTCACCCCTGAGCCAGGCGGTGGTGGCCGGTGCGCTGCTCGAGTCGGGCGGCCGCCTTTCGGAGTTCACCACGGAGACGGCCGCGCACTACGGGGAAGCCATGCGCTTCACCCTGGAATGCCTGGAGCACGAATTCCCGGCCGAGCGCAGGACCCGGCTGGGGGTGAGCTGGAACGCGCCCAGTGGCGGCTTCTTCCTGACCCTGCGGGTGCCGTTCCGCGCCGGGAACGCCGCGCTCACCCGGTCGGCGAAGGACTTCGGGGTGATCTGGACGCCGATGTCGTACTTCTACCCGCAAGGCGGCGGCCGGCACGAGATCAGGCTCTCGACCAGCTACCTGACGCACGCCGACATCGAGGAGGGCGTCGCCCGGCTGGGTGCTTTCGTCGAGTCGGCGGCTACGCGCCGGGGAGCAACGTGAGCACGCTCTCCGCGTTGCGCTCGACCGCGGCTCGGCTGTAGAGCAACGGGAAGTACGTTCCGGTCCGCCAGCCCTCCAGCAGGTCACGGTAGTGCGGGCCGGCCACGTCGCCGGATTGACCGGGGGCGTTGATCGCCTTCGAGTCGTCCCAGTGCCCGACATCGAGCGCCATTTTGAACGACGCGCCCACGCCCTGCTCGTAAGTGGCCGGGTTGTAGCTCGAGACGTCCACCGTGTACCCGGATCCACCCCGCTCGACCGGGCCGACGTGCCGTCCGGTGGTGCTCAGGAAAACGGTGTGCTGCAGGGTGCCCCACCGCCACTTGCCCGGATCGTCCCCGAGCTTTCCCCGTACGTCGGCGTAGGCGGCACCGAGTGTGGTGAGCAGCAGGCGGTCCCTGGCGGCCGCGCCGCCGGGTCCGAACCACTCGCCGGGGTGCTCGAGTGCTTCGAGCATCAGGGAAATGTTCCCACCGGGGATCCGCGCGAGCGACGCGGCTTCCTCGTTCAGGAACACGCGGAGGAACGCCGGCACGAGGTGGTTGGTGAACCACGGCTCGTAGAGCGCGGTGGCCGCCGAATCGACCTGGGCGACGCCGTCGTACCCGCGGAGCAGGTCCAGTGCCCGCCCGGTGCCGGGATCGGTGCTCCGCAGCCCGGTCACCAGCGGCAGCAGGCGCAGTGCCGGCAGCGACAGCTGGTCGTTCTGCAACCGGACCGAGTCGTCCACCGACTGCCGCCGGCCGGCGGAGAGCACGTCGTCGATGCGCTGACGGCGGTACGGCGGTTCCCATTCGTACCCCACCTGGAACGGATGGCCCGCCGGCACGTTGTAGTCGTTGGCGGAGGCGATGAAGCCATCCGGGGGGTTGTAGGAGCGCGGCAGGGTGGCGCCGTCGTGGAAGCCGGTCCATTCGTAGCGGCCGTCTCCCGGGGCGGGGAGCAGGCCGTCGTAGCCGGACCGCTTCGGCGCCAGCCCGGCGGTGACCCAGCCGATGTTCCCGCCGGTGTCGGCGTAGAGGTGGTTCTCGGGTGGCCCGCCCCAGTGCCGCAGGGCGGCGGCGAACTCGCCGAAGTCCCGCGCCCGCAGGTACCGCAGGGAGCCGAGATACGGTGCCGTCCCCGGTTCCGTCCAGGTGGTGCGCAACGCGTAGGCCACGTGGTGTTCCCCGTCGACCCGCAGCACGGGGCCGTGCCTGGTGAACTGCAGTTCGACCCGTTGCGGTGGTCCGCCCGCGACGGGCACCTCCTCGGTGACCGTGCGGAACGGCTCCCACGCGCCGCGGTAGCCGTACCGGCCGGGGGATCCGGGGTCGAGCCGGTAGACGTACAGGTCCTCCTGGTCGATGCCGAACACGGTCAGTCCGAACGCGACCGTCTCGTTGTGTCCCAGGGAAACCCCGGGCAGGAACGGCTCGCCCGCCCCGATGACGTCCAGCCCCGGTGTCGACAGGTGGCTGATGTACCGCAGCGGCGGCGCGGTGAGCGCCCGGTGCGGGTCGTTGGCGAGCACCGGGCGTCCCGTCGCGGTTCTCGCCGGGGCGACCACCCAGCCGTTGCTGCCCTCGGCCATCGCGGCGGTGCCCGGCGGCGCCGGGGCGGGCTGCCGATCGGCTTGCCCGGCGGGCTCCAGGACGTCCGCCGGCACCGAGCACGGGTCGAGACCGTCCGGGACGGCCGGGGTGTGGGCGGGCTGCAGCGCACGGGAGAACGTGCCGGCACCGATGCCGCCCGCGCAGACCAGACGCGACCGGAACACCTCCGACGCGGCGTTCATGGACAACCCGTGCTTGCGGATGCGCACCACGTCCTCCGGCCGCCACCGGGATGGCGCGAAGCCGAATTCCCGGAATTCCGGCGGCAGGTTTTCCGGATGGCGCTCGAGCCAGTCCACCTGCGCGTTGATGCCCTCGGTGAAGCGGGTCACCGCCAGCTTCGCTTCGGGACCGTACGCGGCCCATTCGCGCTCCATGTCGCCGCGGTAGAGGAGCAGGCGGGCCGCGCGGTCCTGCCGGACGAACGACGGGCCGAGGATCTCCGAGAGCAGGCCGAGACCGCTGCGCCGCCACACGTCCATTTGGAACAGCCGGTCGCGCGCGGCGGTGAAACCCTGGGCGAGGAACAGATCGCCGGCGTTCCGCGCGTAGATGTGGGGCACGCCCCAGTGGTCCACGACGATCCGCACCGGACGGCTCA
This sequence comes from Amycolatopsis balhimycina FH 1894, assembly GCF_000384295.1. Lineage (NCBI taxonomy): Bacteria > Bacillati > Actinomycetota > Actinomycetes > Pseudonocardiales > Pseudonocardiaceae > Amycolatopsis > Amycolatopsis balhimycina. The sequence continues at coordinate 10,829,366 of NZ_KB913037.1, forward strand.
GCCCGGGGATTTCGGAGGACTCGGTACGCGGCCCGGCGATCCCGGCCGGGGGAGCCAGGCCGAGCAGCAGCACGGCCACGGCCAGTACCGTGCCCGCTCTCCGTGCGCGGCGGCGCGTCATCGGTCCGGCCCCGGTTCGTGCCACGACAGGCCGTCGGACGAGGCGACGAGACCGCCGTCGAAGACCGGGACCTCCTCGCCGGCGTCCGCACCGAGCTGTGCCCTCGTCTGCACCTGCGAGCCTGCCTGCATCGCGTCGCGCACCACCGTCGACCGGAACAACGGCGCCATGTTCTCTTCGCGCTCGCCGACCAGCGTGTCGACGGCCTCGGCGAACTCCGCCGACCGCCGCTTGAGCCGGAGGACGCCCGATTCGGTGTCGGAGAGGTCGAAGTCGGTGCTGGACATCCCGGCCACGAGCTCGACGAACGACTCCAGCTCGGTGTGGCTGCTCTTGGTCACCTTCTTGGCCGACCAGAAGTAGGAATCCTCGTCGATGTGCATGTCGTAGAAGGAGGTCAGGAACTCGTAGAAGACGCCGTACTCGCGGCGGTACCGCGCCTCGAACTCGCCGAACGCCCGCTGTTCGCCGGTCGTCCCGGCCAGGACGCTGTTGATGGAGCGGGCCGCCAGCAGCGCGCTGTAGGTGGCCAGGTGCACCCCGGAGGAGAACACCGGGTCCACGAAGCAGGCCGCGTCGCCGACGAGGACCATGCCCGGCCGCCAGAACTTCGTGTGGTGGTAGGAGTAGTCCTTGCGTACCCGCAGCTTCCCGTACTGGCCGGTCGTGACGCGGGTGGCGCCGGCGAGGTACTCGTCGATCAGCGGGCACTCGCCGACGAGGGTGCGCATCGCCGCCTCCGGGTCACCCTGGACCTTTGCCGCCTCCTCCCGGCGGACGACCGCGCCGACGCTGGTCAGCGTGTCGCTGAGCGGGATGTACCAGAACCACCCGTGGCTGAAGGCGACGCACAGGATGTTGCCGGAGTTCGGCGGTGGCAGCCGCTTGCCGTTCTCGAAGTACCCGAACAGGGCCAGGCTGCGGAAGAAGTCCGAGTACTGCCGCGAGCCGCCGACCCGTTTGCCGATGCGGCTGGTGTTGCCGGAGGCATCCACGACGTACCGGGCCGACACCTCGCCCGCGGTGCCGTCCGGACCGGTGTAGCGCAGCCCGCTCACCCGCCCGTCCCCGTCTTCCACGACGTCGGTCACCGTGTGGTTCTGGCGCACGTCGGCACCTTTGCGGGCGGCGTTGTCGAGCAGGATCTTGTCGAACCGGCTCCGTTCGACCTGGTAGGCGAACGAGGTCGGCCCGGCGACCTTGGACGAGACGGAGAAGGCGAAGTTCCACGGCGTCGGGTTGCTGCCCCACCGGAAGGTGCCGCCGCGCTTGTGGGGGAAACCCGCATCGGCGAGTTCGCCGGTCACGCCGAGCAGCCGGCAGATGCCGTGGATGGTGGACGGCAGCAGCGACTCGCCGATCTGGTACCGGGGGAAGGTTTCCTTCTCCAGGAGCAGGACGCGATGACCGCGCAGGGCGACCAGTGTCGCGAGTGTCGAGCCCGCCGGGCCGCCGCCGACGACCACCACGTCGAATTCCTCGTGTCGTGCCGTACTCATTCGGCCTCCCGGAACACGGTGCCGTACCTGATTCGACGGCGACTTCTGGTTCAGGATTACACAAGATTTGCCGGTCGCCCAGTTCCGGCACTTCTTCCCGTGGACACCCGGGAGGTTTCCGGTATTGGGAACAGCGCCGCCGGTGACAATTCCCGGCGGCGCCTTTCCGCGACGTATCAGTTCACCCTGCGTCGGATTCGCCAGAGGCTGACCCCGGCGAGAACTCCGCTGAGCGCGAGGTAGATCGCGGTCTCCAGCGTCTGGAACGTCCAATAGCGACTGTTGGGCTGGTAGCTGACGTCGACATGGAGGTCGTACTTGGCCAGGCACACCGCGGCGTCGCCGAATGTGCCACCGGCGCCGGTCTTGGGCGGGGTGTTGATGCAGTCGCCGAACTTTCCGTCTTCGAGCGTCCGGCCGTTCGCGGTGCGCAGCGGGCTGGTGCCGGCGATCCACGCGTCGGGCGTGTTCGGGATGCGCACGCCGTTGATGACCGAGCCGCCGGCGATGCTGCCCAGGCTTTGCGCCTCGTTGATGGCCTCGGCGGTCATCGGCAGCGTGGCGTGCTCCGCCGGCACGATGTTGGGGCGCACCACGTTGGCGAAGAAGAACTGGAAGGCGATGAAGGCGACGAGGGTCAAGGCCATCGCGGGCAGGGTCCGCCGCAGCAGAAGCCCGGCGAGGGTGCCGAAGGTGAACGCCAGCGCGGCGTAGCCGATCGGTGCGATGTTGCGCGCGCCGAACACGAACGTGCTGAACTGGTTCTTCACCACCTCGTCGAACGGCGCGGCCGCCCAGGTGAGCATGGCCCCCGCTGCCCCGGTCAGGAGCATGGCGGCGAGGCCGACGACCAGCACCTTGGTGAGCAGCCAGCGCGGGCGGGGAACGCTTTGGTTCCACGCCAGCGTGTGCGTGTTCGCCTCGAGTTCCCGCGCGATCAGCGGCGCGCCCCAGAACGCCCCGATGACGGCGGGGATCAGCGCGAGCCCTGCCGCGAGGAACAGCAACGTGTTCTCGTAGGCGCCGCGGAACTGGGCCGTCGCCTGTGCGCAGTCGGTCCGGCCGTGGCACTTGGCCTGGAAGATGTCGTACCCGTCGCGGACGTCCGTCCCCACGTAAACCAGGTACGCGACGATCACGGCCAGCGCCACGGCGCCGACCAGTGCCTGGACGCGGAACTGCCGCCAGCTCAACCACATCATCGGCGGGCCTCCCACACGTCGGTCGCGGCCTCGGCACCCATGCCCGAGCCGTAGCCGGTGGCCGCCCTGGTCATGTACGCGAGGACGAGTTCTTCGAGCGAAACCCGCTCGGCCACGTAGGGCAGCGGCCCCGGGGCGGCACCCGTGCGGACGATCGAGTGGCTGTAGTGACCGCGGTGCTCGGTTCGGATGACTTCGACACCCGGGGCCAGCCGGTCCAGCCCCTCGCGCGGCCCGACCAGCCGGGCGTGGCGGGCCAGCAGATCACGGACGTCGCCCGCGACCTGCACGCGTGATTCGCACAGCACGATGAGGTAGTCGCAGACCTGCTCGATGTCGTCGAGCAGGTGCGAGGACAGCACGGCGCTGGCGCCGAGCTCGACCACGAACTCCATCAGGTTCCGCAGGAACCCTTTGCGGGCCAGCGGATCCAGCGCCGCGGCGGGTTCGTCGAAGATCAGCAGTTCGGGACGTTTGGCGGCCGCGATGGTCAGCGCGAGCTGCGCGCGCTGACCACCGGACAGCTGCCCCGCCTTCTGCCCCGGGTTCAGCCCGACCTGCCTGATCCTGCGCTCGGCCAGTGCCGGGTCCCACGCCGGGTTCATCTTGGCACCGAATTTCAGGTGCTCGGCCACGCTGAACGACCCGTACACCGGGGTGTTCTGCGCGACGAAGCCGACTCTCGCCAGGTGCGTCGCGTTCGCCGCCGGAGGAGACCCGAGCACGGTCAGCGATCCCGCCGTCGGCTCGATCAGCCCGCAGGCCAGGTGCAGCAGGGTCGACTTGCCCGCCCCGTTCGGGCCGACCAGCCCGATGACCCGGCCGGAGGGGATGGTGAGGTTCACGTCGTCGAGCGCCGGCTTGCCGCGGCGGCCGTACTTCTTGGTCAAGCCCTCTGCGTGGAACACCGGAGGGGCGTCTGCGTGTGGCATGTCCTCATCCTCGGGGCCCGCGGTCGCCCCGGCATCAGCCCAAAGCACGGTTCCCGCTCTTGGCAACCCCCCTTTCGGCCGGTTCCGCGTCGAGATCCCGCTGCTGGGCGAACTGCGTCCGGTAGAGCTCCGCGTAGAGCCCGCCGGCGGCGAGCAGCTCGTCGTGCGTGCCGCGCTCCCGGATCCGCCCCTGGTCGATCACCAGGATCTGGTCGGCGTCGAGGATGGTGGACAGCCGGTGCGCGATGACCAGTGACGTGCGGCCGGCGAGCGCGGTCCGCAACGCCCGCTGGATGGCCAGCTCGGATTCGGAGTCCAGGTGCGCGGTCGCCTCGTCCAGTACGACGATCGGTGGTGACTTGAGCAGGAGCCTGGCCAGTGCGAGCCGCTGTTTCTCGCCGCCGGACATCCGGTAGCCGCGGTCGCCGACGACGGTGTCCAGGCCTTCCGGCAGCTGGGCGATCGTCGGCCAGATCCGGGCCGCCTCGCACGCCTCGACGATCTCGGCCTCGGTGGCGTCCGGGCGTGCGTACAGCAGGTTGGCCCGGATCGTGTCGTGGAACAGGTGCGCGTCCTGCGTGACCACGCCGACCATGCGCCGCAGCGAGTCCAAGGTCAGCTCCCGGACGTCGTGCCCGCCGATCCGCACCGTGCCGGAGGTGGCGTCGTAGAGCCTCGGCACCAGGTGGGTGATCGTGGTCTTGCCCGCGCCGGACGGCCCGACGAGCGCGGTGAGCCTGCCCGCCGGGGCGTGGAAGGTCACCTCGCCCAGCACCAGCGCGTTCTCTCCGGACTCCGGCTTGCGCGACGGCACCGCCTCGAGGGAGGACAGGGACACGTCCCCGGCGGCTGGGTAGCGGAAGGCGACCCGGTCGAACTCGACGGGCGGCGCGATACCGTCGTCCGGTTCCGGGGCCGGCAGCGGGCGGGCGTCCGGCCGCTCGGAGATGATCGGGTCCAGGTCCAGCACCTCGAAGACGCGGTCGAAACTGACCAGCGCGGTCATGACGTCGACCTGGATGTTCGTCAGCTGGTTTATCGGGGCGTACAGCATCATCAGCAGGCCGACCATCGCCACGAGCGTGCCGAGCTGCAGGTCACCGTCGATGACGAACCAGCCGCCGAAACCGTAGACCATGGCGGTCGTGATCGTGGTGAGCAGGGTGACCAGGATGAACAGCAGCCGTCCGTGCACGGCCATCGAAATGGCGATGTCACGGACCTTCGCGGCCCTGCTCGAGAAGTCCGCGGCTTCCTCGTCCGGCCGGCCGTAGAGCTTGACCAGCATCGCGCCGGACACGTTGAACCGCTCGTTCATCGTCGAGCCCAGCTCGGCGTCGGTCTGCATGCCGGTGCGGGCCAGCCGTTCCAGCCGGGCGGCGATGATCTTCCCCGGCAGGAAGAAGATCGGGATCAGGACGAGTGCCACCAGCGTGATCGGCCACGACAGGTAGAACATCGTGCCGAGCACCAGAACCAGCGTCAGCACCGTGGACAGGGACTGCGTCAGCAACGTCGAAACGGCCCGCTCCGCGCCCACGACGTCGGTGTTGAGCCTGCTGACCAGCGACCCCGTCTGCGTGCGGGTGAAGAACGCCAGCGGTTGCCGTTGCACGTGCGCGAACACCTTGGTGCGCAGGTCGAAGATGAGGCCCTGGCCGACGCGGCCGGAGAACCAGGTCTGTGCGTAGATCGCCACGATGTTCAGCAGGGCGAGCCCGGTGACGAGCAGGGCCATCGTCACCACGACGGACATCTTGCCGGGGATGATGCCGTCGTCGATGATCCCCTTCAGGAACAGCGGGGTCGACACCGTGATGACCGCGTCGACCACGGTCACCAGCATCACGATGACCAGCGACCAGCGATAGCGCATGGCGTACGGGATGATGCGCTTCACTGTGCCGGGCTTGATCGGCTGTGGCTCGACCAGGCCCTCCACGCGCAGCCCGATCGTGCCAAGGCTCGGGTCGTCTCCAATGGTCACGAAAGCCCTCCTCGGTTGTTGTCGAGAAACTCGGTGATCGCCGCGTTGACCGCGTCCGGGCGTTCGAGGCAGCCGAGATGTCCGCAGCCGGGGATCTCGGCCAGGTCGCAGCGGGGGATCGCCTCGGCGACCTCCGCACCGAGGTGCGGCGGGGTCATGAGGTCGTCGGCGAAAGTCACGACCCGGCAGGGCGCCGTCACCTGACGCAGCGCCGCACGGCGGTCGCCGGTGAGTTCGGCCCACGTCTGCCCGGCGGCCGCGATCCCGGTGCCCGCCAGTTCGAAGACCTCCAGCCAGCCGGCCACGGCTCTGTCGTCGTCGAGCGTGGCCGGCGAGAACATCTTGAACACCGTCGTGGCGGCCTCGTACGCGGCGGGCAGCCGCACACCGCTTTCCACCAGCGCGATCTCGGCCTCGGTCTGGGCCAGCCTGGCGGCGTCCGCGCGGGCCCTGGTGGCGATCAGCACCGCGCACCGGACGAGTTCCGGGTGCTCGATCGCGAGCTCTTGGGCGATCATCGCGCCCAAGGACATGCCGACGATCCGGCAGGGCGCCAGATCCAGCGCCTCGATCAGGCCTCTGGTGTCGGCGACCAGCTCCGCGAGCGGGTACTTGCCCGGCGGCGCGTCGGAGGGCGGGATGCCGCGGTTGTCGAACACGACCGTGGCGTAGCCCGCGGCGTGCAGCGCGGGCGTCTGGTGCATCGTCCAGACGCGGCCGGAACAACCGGACCCCATGATCATGAGGACCGGTTCACCGCTCCCCGAACGTTCGTACGCGAGCCGGATCCCGTTCACGGTGACGAAATCCGTGGCACGCCGGTCAGCGGCATCGCCCATGCCATTTCCTCCAGCCTGATCGCCGTCGGGCGTGCGATGCCGCGTCCGTCCCGGTTCAGGAGCGGCTCACTATGGCATCGGGGCGGGACGGGGGTACAGGGTCCCGGCGGCCGTCTCTGACACCGGTGCCGGCGCGTCCAAATGCGGGCCGGCCTTCGGTTGGACGTCCACGGATGCCCACGCCGCCGGTTGATGGGCCGCCTCGGCCTGGGTCATATTGAGTCGCCTCGAGCCCTAGGAGGCTGCTGTGTCCGACGCCGACCTGACCGCCATCCCCCTGACACCCGAGAAGATCCGCTCCTGGCTCATCGAGCGCGTCGCGCACTACGCCATGGTGCCCGCCGAGGAGATCGAACCCGACGTTCCGCTGGCGAACTACGGCTTGGACTCGGTGTACGCGTTCGCTCTGTGCGGGGACATCGAGGACATGCTCGGCCTTCTCGTCGAACCTGTGCTGCTGTGGGATGTCGACACCGTCAGCGCGCTCACGGCCCACCTCGCCGCGCTGGCGGCGGCGTGAGCGGACGGGGCACGCCGGGGCCGGACCCGGTGCCGTTGACCGCCGCGCAGCTCGGCGTCTGGTACGCCCAGCGGCTCGAGCCGGAGAACCCGGTCTACAACATCGGCGAGTACCTGGAGATCCGCGGCGACGTGGACGTCGACGTACTCGTGGCGGCACTGCGCCGGGCACTGGCGGAGGCCGAGACGTACCGGCTCCGGTTCCGGCTGGAGAACGGGATGCCGCGGCAGTACGTCGACGCGGGGACGGACCACCGCATCCATGTGGCCGATCTCGGCGCCTCGGCGGACCCGCGCGCGGTGGCCGGGGAATGGATCGCGGCCGACCTGGACCGTCCGGTGGATCTCTTCGAGGGGCCGCCGTCCGCCCACGCGGTGTTCCGGCTCGGACCGGACCGGGTCCTCTGGTACCAGCGGGTGCACCACGTCGTCCTCGACGGGACGAGCCTGTCGACGTTCGCGGCGCGCGTGGCGGACGTCTACACGGCACTCGCCGCCGGACGGGAACCCGTCGACGGAGTGCTCAAGCCGCTGTCGGTACTGCTCGACGCGGACCGCGCCTACCTGGGTTCCCCCGTTGCCGAGCGGGATCGGGCGTTCTGGCTCGAAGCGCTGTCGGACGTGCCGGAACCCGGCGGGACCGGTGCGGGCCGGCACCTGCCGCCGCGTCCCGCGCTGCGGATCGAGGAGATCGACGCGGCCGAGGCCGCTTCACTGAGAGCGGCGGCGCGCCGGCTGCGCACGAGCTTCGCCGGGCTGGTGCTCTCCGCCGCGGCGCTGTACCGGCAGCGCACGGCCGGAGAGCGTGACGTCGTCCTCGGCCTCCCGGTCGGCGGGCGGACCTCCGGGCAGGAACTCGGGATCCCCGGGATGACCTCCAACGTGGTGCCGCTCCGGCTGGCGATCCCGCGGGGCGGCACCGTCGGTGCGTTCGTCCGGCAGACTTCGCACGCCGTGTTCGCCTGCCTGCGCCACCAGCGGTACCCCTACGGCAGGATCCTCGCGGACCTCGGCCTCGTCGGCCGGGGCTCCCTGCGCTCCCTGAGCGTCAACGTGATGCCGCTCGGCCGTCCGCTGCGCTTCGGGGCCGCCGTCGCCACCCGGACCGGCCTGTCGAGCGGACCCGTCGAGGACGTGGCCATCGACGTCTTCGAGCGGGCGGCGGGCGGTGGCGTGCAGATCATCGCCGAGCTGAACCCGGAGCTCCACGACCCGGAGTCGGGAGCGGAGATCGCCCGGAGGTTCCGCCTCACGCTGAACGGCCTGGCCGCCGCGTCGTCCACCGGGCGTCTGGATCGCATCGACGTCCTGGACGACGGCGAGCGGCGGCACGTACTCGTGGACTGGAACCGCACCGACGCCGTCGACCCCGGCGGGACAGCGCTCGATCGGTTCCAGGCACACGCGGCGCGTCACCCGGACGCGGTGGCGGTGGTGTGCGGCGAGGTGGAGGTCACTTACCGGGAACTGGCCGAACGGGCCGCCCGGCTGGCGCGGTCGCTGCGTGAGCGCGGAGCCGGCACCGAGTCGGTGGTCGCCGTGTCCTTGCCACGCGGGCCCGAACTGGTGACGGCGATCCTGGCGACCTGGCTGGCCGGGACGGCGTACCTGCCGATCGATCCGGACCATCCCGCCGAGCGTGCGGAGTTCATGCGGACCGACGCCGGCGCCGCGGTGCTGATCGGTCCCGGCGGTTTGCGCGGCCGGGCGAAGGAGCCGGAAGCCGTGCCTGCTCCGGCCGTGGTGCCCGAACAGCTGGCGTACGTGATGTACACGTCCGGTTCGACAGGCGTGCCGAAGGGCGTCGCGGTGACGCACGCGGGGCTGGCTAACTACCTCGCGTGGGCGGCCGGATTCTACGGGCTCGACGCGGGAGACCGGGTGCCGCTGCACTCCTCGCTCGCGTTCGACCTCACGGTGACGAGCGTGCTGGCGCCGCTGGTGTGCGGTGGCACGGTGGTGATCAGCCCCGGAGGCGGCCCGGAGGGGCTGGCCGAACTGGTGCGATCCGCCCCGGACGGCGGGTTCGGCCTGGTGAAGGTGGTGCCGGGGCACCTGCCGCTGCTGGCCGAAACCTTGCCGGCAGGCCTGCGGGCAACGGCGGCGAGGCGGCTGGTGGTGGGTGGAGCGGCGCTGCCCGGCGCCGATGTGCGGGCCTGGCTGGCGAACGCGCCCAGCACGGTCGTGGTCAACGAGTACGGGCCCACCGAGACCGTGGTCGGCTGTTGCGCGTTCGAGGTGGCCGCGGGCCGGCCGGTGGGCGACACGGTACCGATCGGCAGGCCCATCGCGAACACCCGGCTGTATGTGCTGGACGACGCGCTGGGGCCGGTTCCGCCGGGCGTGACGGGGGAGCTGTACGTGGCCGGTGCCGGTGTGGCGCGCGGTTACGTGGGCCGCCCGGGACTGACCGCGGAACGGTTCGTGGCCTGCCCGTTCGAGGACGCGGCGGGGCGGATGTACCGGACGGGCGATCTGGCGCGGTGGACCGCGGCCGGGGTGCTGGAGTTCCTCGGCCGGGCCGACGAGCAGGTCAAGATCCGCGGCTACCGGGTCGAGCCCGGCGAGATCGAGGCGGTGCTGACCCGGCATCCGGCGGTGGCGCGGGCGGCCGTGGTGGCCACCGGCGAGCCAGGTGATCGTGTGCGGCTGGTGGCCTCCGTGGTGCTCCGCCCCGGGGCGGGCGTGGACGTGCTGGAGCTGCGCCGGTTCGCCGCACGCGTGCTGCCGGACCACATGGTGCCCTCGATCGTGCAGGTACTCCCGGAGCTTCCGTTGTCCCCCAGTGGAAAGGTGAACCGGCGAGCCTTGCCGGTCCCCGAGGTGGTGGTGCCGGACCGGGCACCCCGCACCCCGCGGGAAGCGATTCTGTGCCGGCTGTTCGCCGAGGTGCTCGGGCTGGCGAGTGTGGGCGTCGACGACGATTTCTTCGCACTGGGCGGGAATTCGCTGGCCGCGACGCGGCTGATCAGCCGCCTGTCCGCCACCCTCGGCCGGGATGTGCCCATGCGGACGCTGTTCCAGGCACCCACGGTGGTGGAGCTGGGGGCCGGGCTGGACGGGTACGCCGCCGCCCGTCCGGCCCTTCGGCCGGTGCCGCGCCGGGATCCGGTGCCCTTGTCGTCGGCCCAGCGGCGGCTGTGGTTCCTGCACCGGATGCAGGGCCGGTCGGCGACCTACAACGCTCCGCTGGGTCTGCGGATCACCGGCGCGCTGGATCGCGCGGCACTCGAAGCGGCGCTGGCCGACGTCGTGGCCAGGCACGAGGCGCTGCGCACCGTTTTCCCGGAAACGGACGGGACGGCCGGCCAGCGGATCCTCGGCCCCGACGAGGCCCGGCCGCGGCTGGTGGTCCACGAGGACGTTCGTGCCGGACAGCGAGAGCCGGCCGCTCGCCACGTGTTCGACCTGGCCACGGACCTGCCGTTGTGGGCCGAACTGTCCGTGACAGGGCCGGACGAACATCTGCTGGTGCTGGTCGTCCACCACATCGCGGGTGACGCCTGGTCGATGGGGCCGCTGGCCCGTGACCTCGCCGCCGCGTACGCCGCGAGAAGCCAGGGCAAAGCGCCCCACCTGCCGGAGCTGCCGGTGCAGTACGCGGACTACGCGATGTGGCAACACGCCCTCCTGGGCCGGGCAGACGATCCGGACAGCCTGCTCGGCCGCCAGGTGAGCTATTGGCGGGAACGGCTGGCCGGGCTGCCGGTACGGCTGCGGCTGCCCACCGACCGGCCACGCCCCGCCGTGGCGACCCATCGGGGCGACCTGCTGCCGTTCCGGATGACCCCGCGCCTGCACCAGGCTCTGGTGGAACTCGCCAGGGAGCGCGGAGCCACCCTGTTCATGGTGGTGCACGCGGCGCTGGCCGCGCTGCTGGCCAGGCTCGGCGCGGGGGACGACATCCCGATCGGGGCGCCGATCGCCGGACGCCACGACCCGGCGTTGGACGACCTGATCGGCTGCTTCGTCAATACGCTGGTGCTGCGGACCGACACCGCAGGCAACCCGTCCTTCCACGACCTGCTGCTGCGGGCCAGGGAAGTCGATCTGGCCGCCTACGACAACCAGGACGTCCCGTTCGAACACCTGGTGGAGGTGCTCAACCCGGAGCGTTCGCCGGCACACCACCCGCTCTTCCAGGTCGGCCTGACCCTGCAGGACATGTCGTTCGCGGCGTTCGAGCTACCGGGCCTCGGCACCCGGCCGGAACCGGTCGGCACCGGCACGGCCCGGTTCGACCTGATGGTCAGCCTGACCGACCGCTACGGCGAGGACGGCGTGCCGTCCGGTGTCGAAGGGACAGTGGAGTACGCCACCGATCTGTTCGACCGGGAAACGGTCCGGACGTGGGCGGAGCGGCTGATCCGCCTGCTGGAGCAGGTGGCCGAGGATCCCCGGCGGCGGGTGGGTGAGCTCGACCTGCTGGCACCCGGCGAACGACAGCGGCTGCTGGACGACGTCGACGACGTGGCTCCGCAGGTACCCGACGGGACTTTGGCGACGTTGTTCGAGGCGCAGGCGGCCGCCTCCCCGGACAACGTGGCCTTGACCTTCGACGGTGCCGAGCTGTCGTACGCGGAACTGGAGGCGCGGGCGAATCGGCTGGCTCGGAAGTTGGTTGGTCTGGGGGTGGGTCCGGAGTCGGTGGTGGCGTTGGTGCTGGGGCGTTCGCCGGAGTTGGTGGTGGGGATGTTGGCGGTGGTGAAGGCGGGTGGGGCGTATTTGCCGGTGGATCCGGGGTTGCCGCTCGAGCGTATCCGGTTTGTGGTCGAGGATGCCGGGGCGATGCTGGTGGTGGATTCGCTGGAGTTTTTCGCCGACGTTGCCGGGTTTGATGCGGGGCCGGTGTGTGATGTGGATCGGATTGTGCCGCTGCGTTCCGAGCATTCGGCGTATGTGATTTATACGTCGGGTTCGACCGGGAGGCCGAAGGGTGTGGTGGTGCCGCATCGTAATGTGGTGGCGTTGTTCGCGGCGTCGCGTGGGTTGTTCGGGTTTGGTGCGGGTGATGTGTGGTCGTGGTTTCATTCGTTTGCGTTTGATTTTTCGGTGTGGGAGTTGTGGGGGGCGTTGCTGCACGGCGGCCGGGTTGTGGTGGTGCCGTTTGAGGTGTCCCGTTCTCCGCGGGAGTTCTGGGGTTTGCTGGAGCGGGAGCGGGTTACGGTGTTGAGTCAGACGCCGTCGGCGTTTTATCAGCTGATGGCGGTCCGGTCCGATCGTGTGTTGGGCGATTTGCGGGCGCTGGTTTTTGGTGGTGAGGCGTTGGAGCCGGGACGGCTGACCGGTTGGTGGGAGCGGTACGGCGAAGCTGGGCCGCGGTTGGTGAACATGTACGGGATTACCGAGACGACGGTGCATGTCACTCATCACGATCTCGCTCCGGATATTCAGGGCAGTGTGATCGGGCGTGGTCTTCCTGGTCTGTCGGTGTTCGTTCTGGATGAGTGGCTTCAGCCGGTGCCGGTGGGTGTGGTGGGTGAGTTGTATGTGGCTGGGTCTCAGGTGGCTCGGGGGTATGTGAATCGTGCGGGGTTGACGGGTGAACGGTTCGTGGCCTGCCCGTTCGTGCCGGGGCAGCGGATGTACCGGACGGGGGACCGGGCTCGCTGGACCGCTGATGGGCAGCTGGTGTTCGCCGGCCGGGCGGATGATCAGGTGAAGATCCGCGGCCACCGGGTCGAGCCGGGGGAAGTGCGGGTCGTGCTCGCCGAAAGCCCTGTGGTGGCGCAGGCCGTCGTGACCGCGCGGGAGGACGTCCCCGGGGATGTCCGCCTGGTCGCCTACGTCGTTCCCACCGAGGAAGCGAAGGACACCGGCACGGCCGGAGAGATCGCCGGGAAGGTCCGCGCACACGCGGCAGCGCGGCTCCCCGGTTACCTGTGCCCGTCGGCCGTCACGGTGCTCGACGTCTTGCCGAGCACACCCAACGGCAAACTCGACGTAGCCGCACTGCCCGCACCGGACTACGCGTCGGCTCGCCGCACGAGCCGGGGCCCCGCCAACGAACGCGAGGCGGCGCTGTGCGCGGCGTTCGCCGAGATCCTCGCCGTGCCCGAGGTCGGCGTGGAGGACGACTTCTTCGTGCTCGGCGGCCATTCCCTGCTCGCCACCAGGCTCGTCGCCCGGGTCCGCGCGTCGATGGGTGCCGAGCTGCCGATCGAGGAACTGTTCGCGACTCCCACGCCGGCGGGACTGGCCACCTGGCTCGCCGAGCACGGCGACCGGACCGAACACATCAGACCCGCGCTGCGGCGGATGCGTTAGTCAAGGAGGGGCCGATGATTCCCGCGTCGTTCGCACAACAGCGGCTGTGGTTGCAGTGGCGGATCGAAGGGGCGGGCGCCACGTACAACAGCCCGGCGATCTTGCGGTTGACCGGACCGCTGGACCGGGCGGCCCTGGCCGCCGCGCTGCGCGACGTGATCGTCCGTCACGAAGCACTGCGCACCGTCTTCCCCGAGGTGGACGGCGAGCCGTACCAGCAGATCGTCGAGCCCGGTGAGCTGGTGTGGGACCTGTCGGTGGTGCGGGTGACCGGGGCCGAGGACCCGGCGTCACGCCGGCGGCTTCCCGCCCTGCGTGAACTGCGGTGGGACCGGCCCGCGGAGCTGCCCTCGGTCGAGGCGGCCGTCGAGCTGCCCGGCCCGGAGATCGACGCGAGCGAGCTGCCCGCCGCGGTGGCGCGGGTGGCCGCGTTCGCCTTCGACCTGTCCGCCGAGATTCCGGTGCGCGCCTGGTTGTTCGCGCTGACACCGGAAGCACACGTGCTCGTGGTGGTCATCCACCACATCGCGACCGACGGCTGGTCGGCGGGCCCGTTCGCGCGGGACCTCGCCGCCGCGTACGCGGCGCGTGGCGCGGGCCGGGAACCGGAGTGGGCGAGCCTGCCCGTGCAGTACGCGGACTACACGTTGTGGCAGCGGGAGCTGCTCGGCGCGAGGGACGACCCGGACAGCCTGCTGTCGCGGCAGCTCGGCTACTGGCGCGACGCACTGGCCGGAGCACCCGAGGAGCTGACCCTCCCCGTGGATCGTCCGCGCCCGGTGGAGCCGTCACACCGCGGGCACGCGATCGGGGCCGGTGTTCCAGCGGCGGTGCACGGCGAGCTGGTCGCCCTGGCCCGCCGACGCCGTGCCACGCTGCCGATGCTCCTCCAGACCGGGCTGGCGGTGACGCTGGCCAGGCTCGGCGCGGGACATGACATCCCCATCGGGACACCGACCGCCGGGCGTTCCGACGAGGCCCTCGACGACCTGGTCGGGTTCTTCGTCAACACGCTCGTGGTCAGAGCCGATCTGTCCGGGAACCCGACGTTCGCCGAGGCCATCGACCGCGTGCGCGCCACCGCGGTGCGCGCCTTCGCCCACCAGGACGTGCCCTTCGAGCGGCTGGTCGAGGAGCTCGCCCCCGTCCGCACACTGGCTCGACATCCCCTGTTCCAGGTCGTCCTCGCGCCGCTGGACGACGGCACCGCCCTTGAGGTCCCCGGCCTGCACGCCGAAGTGCTCTCGATCGGCCGGACGACGGCCAAGTTCGATCTGGAAGCGACACTGGGCGAGGTCTTCGACGAAACGGGGGCACCGGCGGGGATCCGCGGCGTGGTCACCGGCTCGGCCGACCTGTTCGGCGCCCACACGGTGGAACGGATCGCGGGCTGTCTGGTCCGGGTGCTGACGGCGATGGCCGCGAACCCGGATCTGCCCGTCGACGCGGTGGAACTGCTGGACGCGGCCGAACTCGCCCAGCTGGTGGGCGAGTGGAACGACACGGCAGTGTCCGTTTCGGACACCTCGGTGCCGGACGCCTTCGCCGGACGGGCGATGGCGGATCCGGACGCGGTGGCGGTGGTGTGGGACCGGGGCGCGTTCACCTACGGAGAGCTGGACGCGCGTTCGGACCGGCTCGCGCGGACGCTGGTGGCCGCCGGGGCCGGGCCGGAATCGGTGGTCGCGGTGCTGATGGAGCGTTCGGCCGACCTGGTGGTGGCGTTGCTCGCGATCCTCAAGGCCGGGGCCGCGTACGTGCCGCTGGACACGGGCTGGCCGGAAGCGCGGATGCGCGCGGTGCTCGAAGACGCCGGCGCCGCGGTACTCGTGGTGCACGAGGCGACGGCCCGTCATGAACTCGGCCTCACGGCGATTCCGGCCGATGCCGACATGGACGCCGTGGTGAGCCTGCCCAGTGAGGTACCGCCCGATGGGGCCGCGTATGTGATGTATACGTCGGGGTCGACGGGGGTGCCGAAGGGTGTTGTGGCCACGCACGGGGATGTGGTGCGGCTGGCGAAGGATCGCTGCTGGGGTGGGACGCCGCGGGTGTTGTTTCATGCGCCGCATGCTTTTGACGCGTCGTCGTACGAGCTGTGGGTGCCGTTGTTGTCGGGTGGCACGGTGGTGGTGGCGCCGGTCGAGCGTGTGGACGCGGCGGTGCTGCGGCGGCTGATCGCCGGGTACGAGCTGTCCCATGTGCATGTGACGGCGGGTCTGCTCCGCGTGCTCGTCGACGAGGACCCGGGCTGTCTCGCCGGGGTGCGTGAGGTGCTCACGGGTGGGGACGTGGTTCCGGCGGATTCGGTGCGGCGGGTGCTGGAGGCGAATCCCGGTGTGGTGGTCCGGCATCTGTATGGGCCGACCGAGGTGACGTTGTGTGCGACGCAGCATGAAGTGCGTGTTGCCGGTGAGATCGCCGGTGTTCTGCCGATCGGACGACCGCTGGACAACACGCGGGTGTACGTGCTGGACGAGAGACTGGCTCCGGTCCCGGTCGGTGTGGCCGGTGAGCTGTACGTCGCGGGTGCGGGTGTCGCGCGTGGGTATCTGAATCGTCCGTTGTGGACGGCTGAGCGTTTTGTGGCGTGTCCGTTCGGTGGTGCGGGTGATCGGATGTATCGCACGGGTGATCGGGTGAAGTGGGATGCGGATGGTCGTCTGGTGTTCTCTGGGCGCGCTGACGATCAGGTGAAGATTCGTGGTTTTCGGGTGGAGCCGGGTGAGGTCGAAGCGGTTCTCGCGGGACACCCGGCGGTCGCGCAGGCGTCGGTGGTCGTCCGGGAAGACGTCCTGGGCGGCAAACGGCTCGTCGGCTACCTGGTGCCCCAGGACGGCCCGGTCGCCCAGGCCATCCGGGACTACGCGTCCGAGCGGTTGCCGGACTACCTGGTCCCCTCGGCTTTCGTGGAGCTGGAGCAGCTCCCGTTGACGGTCAACGGGAAGGTGGACCGGGCGGCACTGCCGGCGCCGGAGTACCCGGCGGGGGTGGGCCGCGCTCCGGCGAATGTCGTCGAGGAGCTGCTGTGTCAGGCGTTCGCCGACGTCCTCGGGCTGGCGTCGGTCGGGGTGGAGGACGATTTCTTCGCGTTGGGCGGGCATTCCCTGCTGGCGATGCGGCTGGCGAGCCAGGTGCGCGTGGCGCTGTCGGTGGAGTTGCCGCTGCGCGCCCTGTTCGAGGCTTCCACACCCGAGCGCCTGGCGGTCCGGCTCGCCGGGGTCACCGCGCCGGGACGCGCGGCGCTGGTGGCGCGGGACCGGCCGGAGCCCATGCCGTTGTCGTTCGCGCAGCGGCGGTTGTGGTTCCTCGGACAGCTGGAGGGGCCGAGCCCCACCTACAACATCTCGATGACGCTGCGCCTGACCGGGGCCTTGGACAGGGCGGCGCTCGCCGCGGCGCTGCGTGACGTGGCCGAGCGGCACGAGGTGCTGCGTACGGTGTTCCGGAACGCCGGGGGAGAACCGTACCAGCGGGTGCTTTCGGTGGAAGAGTGCGGGTTCGCGCTGGATGTCGCCGAGGTGGCGTTCGGGGATCTCGACGGCGCGATCGCGGAGGTGACGGGGTACGCGTTCGACCTGACCGCGACGCCGCCGGTACGGGCGTCGTTGTTCCCGGTCGCGCCGGATGACCACGTTCTGGTTCTGGTGGTGCACCACATCGCGGGCGACGCCTGGTCGATGGAGCCGCTGGCCCGCGACGTGTCCTCGGCGTACGCGGCGCGACTGGCGGGCGAGAACCCCGCGTGGGTGCCGCTGCCGGTCCAGTACGCCGATTACACGTTGTGGCAACGGGAACTCCTCGGCGAGGAAGCCGATCCCGAGAATCTCATGTCGCGTCAGATAGCGTACTGGCGAGATGCCCTCGACGGGGCGCCGGCGGAGCTGGACCTGCCCGCCGACCGGCCCCGTCCCGCCGAGACCTCGCGCCGCGGGCACCGCGCCGACGTCGAGATCCCGGCGGCCCTGCACCGCGCACTGGTGGAGCTGGCGCGCGCCGAGGGCGTGACCGTGTTCATGGCGCTGCAGGCCGCGTTCGCCGTGACGTTGTCGCGGCTGGGCGCGGGCACGGACATCCCGATCGGTGTCGCGGTGGCAGGCCGGACCGACCAGGCCCTGGAGGACCTGGTGGGGTTCTTCGTCAACACGCTGGTGATGCGGACCGACCTGTCCGGCGATCCCAGCTTCGCCGAGGTGCTCGGCCGGGTCCGGGAGACCTCGCTGTCGGCGTTCGCGCACCAGGACGTGCCGTTCGAACGGCTCGTGGAGGAACTCGCCCCCGTCCGCTCCCTCGCACGTCATCCGTTGTTCCAGGTCATGATGACCCTGCAGAACACCGGCCGGGCCGAGGAGCCACCGCTGGTCCTGCCCGGTCTGCGGGCCGTGGCACTGCCGTCGGAGGCCGGGTCGCTCGAGTTCGATCTCGATCTCAGCCTCGGCGAGACCTTCGACCCGGCAGGTGAGCCCGCGGGCATCGACGGCTCGCTCATCGTGTCCGCCGGCCTCTTCGACCGGGACACCGCGGCGCGGCTGGTGGAACGGCTGCTCCAGGTGCTGTCGACGATGACACGGGACCCCGGTACCCGGATCGCCGGGATGGACGTGCTCGGCGTGGACGAGCGCCGGCGGATTCTGACGGTATGGAACGCAATGCCGGTGTCCGTACCGGATGTGTCGGTGCCGGAAGCGTTCGCCGGTCAGGTGGCCCGTGCGCCGGAGGCCGCCGCGCTGGTGTCCGGTGACGTGACGCTGGGTTACGCCGAGCTGGACGCGCGGGCCGAGCGGCTGGCACGGGTGCTGGTCGTCTCGGGAGTGGCGCCGGAGTCGGCCGTCGCGGTGCTGATGGAGCGTTCGGCCGAGCTGGTGGTGGCGTTGCTGGCGATCTTGAAGGCCGGTGGGGTGTTCGTGCCGCTGGATGCCGGCTGGCCGGTCGCGCGGATGTGCGCGGTGGCCGAGGACGCGGGCGCCGCGATGCTGGTACTGCACGCGGCGACGGCGGACCATGCGTTCGTACGCGTGGGCGAGCTGGAAACGCTGTCCGCCGACCGCCTCCCCGACGTGACCGGTGACGTGGTGCTGTCGTCCGTGTCGCCCGCCGCCGCCGCGTATGTGATGTATACGTCGGGTTCGACGGGTGCGCCGAAGGGTGTTGTGGCCACGCATCGGGACGTGGTGCGGTTGGCGTGGGATCGGTGTTGGGGTGAGACGCGGCGGGTGTTGTTTCATGCGCCGCATGCTTTTGACGCGTCGTCGTATGAGCTGTGGGTTCCGTTGCTGTCGGGCGGGACTGTGGTGGTGGCGCCGGAGGAGCGTGTGGACGCGGCGGTGCTGCGGCGGCTGGTCACGGACCGGGACTTGACGCACGTGCATGTGACGGCGGGTCTTTTCCGGGTGCTGGCCGAGCAGGATCCGTGGTGTTTCTCGGGTGTGCGTGAGGTGCTCACGGGTGGGGACGTGGTTCCGGCAGGCGCGGTGCGCCGGGTGCTGGAGGCGAATCCGGGTGTGGTGGTCCGGCAGTTGTACGGGCCGACTGAGGTGACGTTGTGTGCGACGCAGCATGAAGTGCGTGTTCCCGGTGAGATCGACGACGTGCTGCCGATCGGACGCCCGTTGGACAACACGCGGGTGTACGTGCTGGATGACACGCTTCGGCCGGTTCCGGTCGGTGTGGCCGGTGAGCTGTATGTGGCGGGTGCGGGTGTCGCGCGTGGGTATCTGAATCGTCCGTTGTGGACGGCTGAGCGTTTTGTGGCGTGTCCGTT
>NZ_KB913037.1:10848592-10855341 GCF_000384295.1 Amycolatopsis balhimycina FH 1894
GCGGATCCGGACGCGGTGGCGGTGGTGTGGGACCGGGGCGCGTTCACCTACGGAGAGCTGGACGCGCGTTCGGACCGGCTCGCGCGGACGCTGGTGGCCGCCGGGGCCGGGCCGGAATCGGTGGTCGCGGTGCTGATGGAGCGTTCGGCCGACCTGGTGGTGGCGTTGCTCGCGATCCTCAAGGCCGGGGCCGCGTACGTGCCGCTGGACACGGGCTGGCCGGAAGCGCGGATGCGCGCGGTGCTCGAAGACGCCGGCGCCGCGGTACTCGTGGTGCACGAGGCGACGGCCCGTCATGAACTCGGCCTCACGGCGATTCCGGCCGATGCCGACATGGACGCCGTGGTGAGCCTGCCCAGTGAGGTACCGCCCGATGGGGCCGCGTATGTGATGTATACGTCGGGGTCGACGGGGGTGCCGAAGGGTGTTGTGGCCACGCACGGGGATGTGGTGCGGCTGGCGAAGGATCGCTGCTGGGGTGGGACGCCGCGGGTGTTGTTTCATGCGCCGCATGCTTTTGACGCGTCGTCGTATGAGCTGTGGGTGCCGTTGTTGTCGGGTGGCACGGTGGTGGTGGCGCCGGTCGAGCGTGTGGACGCGGCGGTGATTCGCCGGCTGGTCACGGACCGCGATTTGACGCACGTGCATGTGACGGCGGGTCTTTTCCGGGTGCTGGCCGAGCACGATCCGACCTGTTTTTCCGGGGTCCGTGAGGTGTTGACAGGTGGGGACGTCGTTCCGGCTGCTTCCGCGAGGCGGGTGCTGGAGGCGAATCCGGGTGTGGTGGTCCGGCAGTTGTACGGGCCGACTGAGGTGACGTTGTGTGCGACGCAGCACGAGGTCGGTGTTCCGGGTGA
Organism: Amycolatopsis balhimycina FH 1894; assembly: GCF_000384295.1. Taxonomy (NCBI): domain Bacteria; kingdom Bacillati; phylum Actinomycetota; class Actinomycetes; order Pseudonocardiales; family Pseudonocardiaceae; genus Amycolatopsis; species Amycolatopsis balhimycina. Next base: position 10,849,450 of record NZ_KB913037.1, read on the forward strand.
GATCGGCGGTGTTCTGCCGATCGGGCGCCCGTTGGACAACACGCGGGTGTATGTGCTGGACGAGAGGCTGGCTGCGGTTCCGGTCGGTGTGGCTGGTGAGCTGTATGTGGCGGGTGCGGGTGTCGCGCGTGGGTATCTGAATCGTCCTGTGTGGACGGCTGAGCGTTTTGTGGCGTGTCCGTTCGGTGGTGCGGGTGATCGGATGTATCGCACGGGTGATCGGGTGAAGTGGGATGCGGATGGTCGTCTGGTGTTCTCCGGGCGCGCTGACGATCAGGTCAAGATTCGTGGGTTCCGGGTGGAGCCGGGTGAGGTCGAAGCGGTCCTCTCGGGACACCCGGCGGTCGCGCAGGCGGCGGTGGTCGTCGGGGAAGACGTCCTGGGCGGCAAACGGCTCGTCGGCTACGTGGTGCCGGCCGAGACCGGGACTTCGATCACCGACGTGGTGCGCGAGTACGTGGCCGAGCGCCTTCCGTCCTCCCTGGTGCCGTCGGCGCTGGTGGAGCTGGCCGTCCTGCCCCTGACGCCCAACGGGAAGGTGGATCGGGCGGCCCTGCCCGCTCCCGAGTACGTGCCGGGCGGCGGCCGGGCGCCCGCGAACGCGCGGGAGGAACTGCTGTGCCGCGCTTTCGCCGCGGTGCTGGACCTCCCCTCCGTCGGCGTCGACGACGACTTCTTCGCACTGGGCGGCCATTCGCTGCTGGCGGTCTCGGTGGTGGAATGGCTGCGCCGGCGCGGGATTTCGGTTTCGGTGCGAGCGTTGTTCGTGACGCCGACCCCGGCCTCGCTGGCGGCCGTGGCGGGCCCCGAGCCGGTCGAGGTGCCCGCCCGCCTCGTTCCCGAAGGCACGACGGACCTCACGCCGGAAATGCTGCCCCTCGTCGACCTGACCGAGGAACAGATCGCCCGGATCGTGGCGGCCGTGCCGGGCGGCGCGGCGAACGTGCAGGACGTGTACCCGCTGGCACCGTTGCAGGAAGGCATCTTCTTTCACCACCTGATGGCCGGCCGGGACGGCGGCGACGTCTACGCCATGCCGTTCACGCTGCGGCTGGACACCCGGGAGCGGTTGACCGCGTTCCTCGGCGCCCTGCAGCGGGTGATCGACCGGCACGACGTGTACCGCACGGCCATCGTGTGGGAAGGCCTGCCGGAGCCGGTTCAGGTGGTGTGGCGGCACGCCGAGCTGCCGGTCACCGAGGGGCCGCTCGACGCCGGCGGGTGGCTGGAGCTGGGCCGGGCGCCGCTGCTGAGCGTCCGCGTCGCGCCGGAACCCGCGGGTGACGGCTGGCAGGCCCTGCTGCGCATGCACCACCTGATCCAGGACCACACCGCGCTGGAAGTCGTCCTGGACGAGATCAGGGCGTTCATGGAAGGGCGGGCCGGTGCGCTGCCGGCGCCCGTGCCGTTCCGCGAGTTCGTGACACAGGCCCGGCTGGGCATGTCCGGCGACGAGCACGAACGCCATTTCGCCGAGTTGCTGGGTGACGTGACCGAGACCTGCGCCCCCTACGGCCTGCTGGATGTGCACGGCGACGGCGCGGGAACCACGCAGGGCCGGTTGGCGGTGGACGGCGGGCTGGGCGGGCGGCTGCGGGAGGTGGCGCGGTCACGCGGGGTGAGTCCCGCGACGGTCTTCCACGTCGCGTGGTCGCGGGTGCTGGCGGCCGTTTCCGAGCGCTCCGACGTGGTGTTCGGCACGGTGTTGCTGGGGCGGGCGAACGCGGGTGCGGACCGTGTTCCCGGCCTGTTCATGAACACGCTGCCGGTGCGGGTCAGGACTACGGAGCTGACCGTCGGCGAGGCGCTGACCGGTATGCGTGACCAGCTCGCCGACCTGATGGTGCACGAGCACGCGCCCCTGACACTGGCACAGGCCGCCAGCGGACTGCCCGGCGGGCAACCGCTCTTCACCGCGATCTTCAACTACCGCCACCTCCGGCTGGATGTCGAGCAGTCGGGCACCGGCATCGACGGTGTCGAAGCCGTGCCGGCGGGAGACCCGACGAACTACCCGCTCGACATCACCGTGAACCAGAGTCCCACCGGGTTCGAACTCGTCGTGGAGGCCACGGCACCCGTCGACCCGGTACAGGTGTGCGGGCTGCTGCACACCTGCGTCGCCAACCTCGTCACCGCCTTGGCTGACGCCCCGGACCGCAGGCTCGCGACGGTGCCGATCCTGGATCCCGAATTCACCGGACTGCTCCGGGACTGGAATGACACGGCGGTTCCTGGGCCGGGTGGTCTGGTGCCGGATTTGTTTGCCGGGCAGGTGGTGCGGTCTCCGGACGCGGTGGCGTTGGCGGGTTCGGGTGTCGAGCTGAGTTATGCGGAAGTGGATGCGTGGGCGAACCGGCTGGCGCGGAAGTTTATCGGTGTGGGGGTGGGGCCGGAGTCGGTGGTGGCTTTGGTTTTGGAGCGTTCACCGGAGTTGTTGGTCGCGATTCTTGCGGTGTTGAAGGCGGGTGGCGCTTATCTGGCGATTGATCCGGGGTCGCCGGCGGAGCGTGTTCGTTTTATGGTTGAGGATGCGGCTGCGGTGCTGGTGGTGGATTCGCTGGGGTTTGTGGCGGATGTGGGTGGGTTTGGCGCGGGGCCGGTGTCTGATGTGGATCGGGTTGGGCCGTTGTTTCCGGATCATCCGGTGTATGTGGTGTATACGTCGGGTTCGACGGGTGTGCCGAAGGGTGTGGTGGTTTCGCATCGGGGTTTTGTGAATTTGTCGGTGAGTCATGGTCGGTTCGGGGTGGGGCGGGGTGCTCGGGTGGCGCAGTTCGCGTCGCCGGGTTTTGACATGTTTTGTGAGGAGTGGTTGCTGGCGTTGGTGTCGGGTGCGGCGTTGGTGGTTGTTCCGGCGGAGCGGCGGCTGGGCACCGAGCTGGCGGGGTTTGTTGCGGAGTTTGGGGTGACGCATGCGACGTTGCCGCCGGCGGCGGTGTCGACGTTGCCGTTGGGTGGTTTGCCTGAGGGTTTTGTGTTGGATGTGGGTGGTGAGGCGTTGCCGGGGGAGTTGGTGTCTCGGTGGGCTGGGGATGGGGTGATGTTCAATAGTTATGGTCCTGCTGAGGCGACGGTGAATGCTGCGGTGTGGCGGTGCCGGGCGGATGTGGGGTCGGGTGGTGTGGTGCCGATCGGGCGGCCGATTGCCAATGTGCGGGTGTATGTGCTGGATGGGGGGTTGCAGCCGGTTCCGGTGGGGGTGGGTGGTGAGCTTTATGTTTCCGGTGTGGGTGTGGCGCGGGGTTATGTGCGTCGTCCGGGGTTGACGGGTGAGCGGTTTGTGGCGTGTCCGTTTGAGCCGGGTGAGCGGATGTATCGCACCGGGGATCGGGTGCGCTGGAACGGTGACGGGGAATTGGTTTTTCTGGGCCGTTTTGACGATCAGGTGAAGATCCGCGGTTTCCGGGTGGAGCCGGGGGAAATCGAGAGCGTGTTGCTGACTCACCCGGCCGTGGGCCAGGCGGCGGTTATCGCCCGGGAGGACACTCCGGGTGAGCACCGGCTGGTCGGTTATGTCGTGGGTGCGGTGGCCTCGGCCGATGAGGTGCGAGGATTCCTGGCTGAGCGGCTCCCGTCGCACATGGTGCCTGCGGCGATCATGATTCTTGACGCTTTTCCGTTGACGTCCCATGCGAAAGTCGACCGCAAGGCACTTCCGGCGCCGGACTTCGCGGCGTTGTCGGGGACTGGTCGCGCGCCGGAGACCGCGCGGGAGGAAATCATCTGCGCCGCGTTCGCCGAGGTCCTGGGGCTTGAACGGGTTGGTGTCGAGGACGATTTCTTTGCGCTGGGTGGGCATTCGCTGTTGGCGGTGTCGCTGGTGGAGTGGTTGCGGCAGCGCGGCATGCCGGTGTCGGTGCGGGCGTTGTTCACCACCCCGACGCCGGCCGGGCTGGCCGCGGTGGCCGGTCCGGAGCCGGTGGTGGTTCCGCCGAATCTGATCCCGGCCGACGCCACCGAGCTGACGCCGGGAATGGTGACGCTGGTCGAGCTGACGGAGGCCGAGATCGCCCGGGTGGTGGCGGCCGTGCCGGGTGGGGTGGCGAACATCCAGGATGTGTATCCGCTGGCGCCGTTGCAGGAAGGCATCTTCTTCCACCATTTGATGGCGCGCCACGACGGAACCGACGTCTATGTGACGCCCACCGTCATCGAGTTCGACTCCCGGGAACGCCTTGACGCCTTCGTCGCCGCGTTGCAGCGGGTCGTGGACCGCAACGACGTCTACCGTACGGCGATCGTGTGGGAGGGCCTGCGGGAGCCGGTGCAGGTCGTGGTGCGCCACGCGAAGCTGCCGGTCGCCGACGAGACCGCGGAGCGAGTGCTCGCGGCGGACAACGGATGGCTGGACCTTCGCCGCGCTCCGCTGATGGACGTGCGCGTTGCGGCCGAGCCGGGTACCGGCCGGTGGCTGGCGCTGGTGCGCATTCACCACCTCGTCCAGGACCACACGGCATCGGACGTGCTGCTCGACGAGGTGCGGGCGTTCATGACCGAGCAGGCCGGGCGGCTGCCCGCGCCGGTCCCGTTCCGTGAGTTCGTGGCGCGGGCGCGGTGGGGAATGCCGCGAGCGGAACACGAGCAGTACTTCGCCGACCTGCTCGGCGACGTCACCGAGACGACCGCGCCGTACGGCCTGACGGACGTGCTCGGTGACGGAAGCGCGGCCACGGAAGGCAGGCTGGCCGTGGACGCCGCGCTGGCCGGACGCGTGTGGAAGGCGGCGCGGAGCCTCGGTGTCAGCCCGGCGACGGTGTTCCACCTGGTGTGGGCACGCGTGCTCGGGGCAGTGTCCGGCCGGCGCGACGTCGTTTTCGGCACTGTCCTGTTCGGACGGATGAACGCCGGTGCCGCCGCGGACCGGGTGTCGGGTCTGTTCATCAACACCCTCCCGGTCCGGGTGGATCTCGCGGGGCAGGGTGCCGGCGAGGCGCTGACCGGGCTGCGCGACCGCCTCGCGGAGCTGCTCGTCCACGAGCACGCACCGCTCACGGTGGCGCAGACGGCCGCGGGCCTGCCCGGTGGCGGACCCTTGTTCACCTCGCTCTTCAACTACCGCCACGTCCAGACCACTGACACCGAAGAGTCCGAGATGGACGGCGTCAAGGTGCGTTCCGTGCGGGACAACACCAATTACCCGATCACCGTCTCGGTGGACCAGAGCGCGACCGGTTTCGATCTGGTCGTGTCCTCGGTCGCGCCCGTCGATCCCGCCGAGGTGTGCGGGTTGCTGCACACCTGCCTGGCCAACCTGGTCGTGGCGATCGAAGACACCCCGGACCTCCCGCTCATGGCGATCGACGTCCTCGATGCCGAGTACGAGGCCCAGCTCCTCCAGCGCGACGCTCCGGCGGTTCCGGAGTCCGATCGCACCTTGCCGGACCTGTTCGCCGAGCAGGCGGCGCGGACGCCGGATGCGGCGGCGTTGGTGTTCGAGGGATTCGAGCTGTCGTACGCGGAACTGGAGGCGCGCGCGAATCGGCTGGCTCGGAAGTTGGTTGGTCTGGGGGTGGGTCCGGAGTCGGTGGTGGCGTTGGCTCTGGAGCGTTCGCCGGAGTTGGTGGTGGGGATGTTGGCGGTGGTGAAGGCCGGTGGGGCGTATTTGCCGGTGGATCCGGGGTTGCCGCTCGAGCGTATCCGGTTTGTGGTCGAGGACGCCGGGGTGATGCTGGTGGTGGATTCGCCGGAGTTCTGCGCGGACGTAGCCGGGTTTGATGCGGGGCCGGTGTCTGATGTGGATCGGATTGTGCCGCTTCTTCCTGGGCATTCGGCGTATGTGATTTATACGTCGGGTTCGACGGGGAAGCCGAAGGGTGTGGTGGTGCCGCATCGTAATGTGGTGGCGTTGTTCGCGGCGTCGCGTGGGTTGTTCGGGTTTGGTGCGGGTGA
>NZ_KB913037.1:10855441-10858503 GCF_000384295.1 Amycolatopsis balhimycina FH 1894
GCGATCCTTCGCCAGCCGCACCACATCCCCGTGCGTGGCCACAACACCCTTCGGCACCCCCGTCGACCCCGACGTATACATCACGTAGGCCGCACCCGATTCCGGGACGACCGGGAGCAAGCCCACGTCGGCCCCGGCGTCCGCCCGCACCTCCACGAGGCCGAAGTCCTGGCCTGCCGTAGCCTCGCTCACCACGAGCAGACAGGCACCCGCGTCCTTCAGCACCGCATGGGTCCGTGCCGCCGGCCAGGTGGAGTCCAGCGGGAGGAACACCCCGCCGGCCTTCACCACGGCGAGCGCGGCCACGACCAGATCGGCCGATCGCTCCATGAGCACGGCGAACACCGGCTCCGGCCCGATTCCGCCACCCACGAGCACCCGCGCCAGACGATCCGAACGCGCGTCCAGCTCGCGGAAGGTGAGTTCACCGTCGGCACTCACCACGGCGATCGCGTCCGGCTCGGCCGCGACGCGCGCCGCGAACGCCTGGGGCACGGACATGCCCGGCGCGGTCGCCGCGGTGTCGTTCCATTCCGTCAGGATCCGTTCCCGCCCGGCCGCACCGAGTACGTCCACAGTGGACAGCGCGGTTCCGGGGTCCTGCTCCAACGCCACCGCCAGGCCTTCGACGCACGTCAGCAGGAGCTCGCCCGCCCAGGACGGGTCGACCGGGGCGGCGGCCTCCACCTCCAGCTCGAAACCGGTCCCGTCGTCGTCCACGGACACGACCATCGGGTAGTTCGAGTAGTCCCGCACCAGCACCGGGGTCACACCGTCGAGGCCGGTCCCGGGATGCCGGTCGGTGGGCAGATTGTGCCGGTAGTTGAACAGCGAGGTGAACAGCGGGCTCGTCCCGGGCACCCCGCCGGCCCGTTGCGCCGTGGCGAGCGAACCGTGTTCGTGCACCATCAGGTCGGCGAGCTGGCGGCGCATGTCCACGAGGGCCTCGTCCACGTTCCCGCCCGCCAGGCGTACCCGCACCGGAAGCGTGTTGATGAACAGCCCCGGCGTACGGCCGGTTCCCGCACCGGCGTCCGAGCGTCCGAAAAGGACGGTTCCGAACACGACGTCGTCACGACCGGACAGCGTGCCGAGTACGCGCGCCCACGCCAGGTGGAACAGCGTCGCCGGGCTCACCCCGAACCTCCGCGCCAGGCCTCGGAGCCGATCGGTCAGCGCGGCGTCCACCGTCGACCGGACCTGCGCCGAGCCGGTGCCATCACCGTAAACGTCCGTAAGCCCGTAAGGGGCGGTGGTTTCGGTGACGTCGGCGAGCAGCTCGGTGAAGTAGCGTTCGTGGTTCTCCTGTGACACGCCACGCCGGGCTTGCGCGACGAAGTCACGGAACCGCACCGGTGGCGGCAACTCGTCCGCCTCACCGGAAAGGAACGCGCGAAGTTCGTCAAGCACCACGTCGAAGGTGGTGTGATCCTGGATCAGGTGGTGAATGCGCAACAGCACCAGCCAGCCACCGTCCGGGACCGCCAGCACACGAGCCCGCAGCAGCGGCGCCCGCGTCAGGTCGATGGCGGATTCGCCCGCGGACAGGAGCTGGTCGACCGGGTCCGGGCCGTGCGGGTCGAGGACCACTTCCTCGACCGGCAGCGGAGCACGGCGGGTGACCACCTGAACCGGCTCCCGAAGCCCGTCGAACAGTACCGCGGTGCGATAGATGTCGTGTCGATCGATCAACCAGCGCAACGCCACCAGCAGACCGTCCAGCCGCGCCAGGCTGTCCACAGCCAGCACTGTCGGAGTCGCGTATACATCCGTGCCGTCCCGGCCGGTCATCAGGTGGTGGAAGAAGATGCCTTCCTGCAACGGCGCGAGCGGGTAGATGTCCTGGATGTTCGCCACCCCACCCGGCACGGCCGCCACCACCCGCGCGATCTCGACCTCGGTCAGGTCGACCAGCGTCACCATCCCCGGCGTCAATTCGGTGGTGTCGGCCGGGATCAGATTCGGCGGTACCACCACCGGCTCCGGACCGGCCACCGCGGCCAGCTCGGCCGGGGTCGGCGTCAGGAACAACGCCCGCACCGACACCGAAACGCCACGCTGACGCAACCACTCCACCAGTGACACCGCCAGCAGCGAATGCCCACCCAGCGCGAAGAAGTCGTCATCAAGCCCCACGCGCTCCACATCGAGCACCTCGGCGAAGCCCTGGCACACCAGCTCTTCTTCCGTTGTGGCAGGCGCCCGCCCGCCACCGCTGTGACCGGGCTTCGGCAGCGCCGAGCGGTCCAGTTTTCCGTTGCCCGTCAACGGCATCGCCTCCAGCACGACCACCGCCGACGGCACCATGTACGACGGCAACCGACCGGCCGCGAACCCGCGCACCACCTCCGGCAGCCCCTCCACCTCCCCCGCAGGCACCACATAACCCACCAACCGGACATCACCGGGGACGTCCTCCCGCGCAATCACCACGGCCCGCGTCACGCCGGGATGCGCCGCGAGCACCGCCTCGACCTCACCCGGCTCGATCCGGAACCCCCGGACCTGCACCTGGTCATCGACACGCCCGGCGAACACCAACCGCCCATCGGGGTTCCAGCGGGCCCGGTCCCCGGTCCGGTACATCCGCTGCCCCGGCACGAACGGGCACGCCACGAACCGTTCACCCGTCAACCCCGCACGATTCACATACCCCCGAGCCACCTGCGGCCCGGCCACATACAACTCACCCACCACACCCACCGGCACCGGCTGAAGCCACTCATCCAGAACGAACACCGACAGACCAGGAAGACCACGCCCGATCACACTGCCCTGAATATCCGGAGCGAGATCGTGATGAGTGACATGCACCGTCGTCTCGGTAATCCCGTACATGTTCACCAACCGCGGCCCAGCTTCGCCGTACCGCTCCCACCAACCGGTCAGCCGTGCCGGCTCCAACGCCTCACCACCAAAAACCACCGCCCGCACATGCTCCAGCCCACCAACCTCGGACCGGACCGCCATCAGCTGATAAAACGCCGACGGCGTCTGACTCAACACCGTAACCCGCTCCCGCTCCAGCAAACCCCAGAACTCCCGCGGAGAACGGGACACCT